>DATEPP010000303.1:0-22468 GCA_035273165.1 Gemmatimonadaceae bacterium | reverse complement strand
TGATCGATCGCGTTCCGCAACAGGTGCACGATCGGATCGCCGATCTCGTCCAGCATCGATCGATCGAGCTCGATGTCCTTCCCGTCGATCGTGAACTCGATCCGCTTGCCTAACGCGCGCGACGCGTCGCGGACGAGCCGCGGAAAGCGATCGAAGATCTGCCACACGGGAACCATCCGGCTCGTCATGATCTCGTCGCGCAGGTCGCCGATCAGACGCGACGCCTGTGTCACGCTGTCCGCGAGCGCCGGATCGTCGAGCCCCGTGGCGATCTGCAGCAGCCGGCCACGCGTGATCACGAGTTCGCCGATGAGATTCATGAGCGAGTCGAGACGGCGGAGGTCGATGCGGACGTGCCGCGACTGGCGCGCTCCCGTCGCCTCGGCCACCTCAGCCGCGACGTTAGGCATCGTCGCCGAAGGGGGCTCCTTGGTCGGCGTGAGACGCGCGACGCCGAGGGCGATGCTGTCAGCGGCCGTCGGCGCCGCGACAACGGGCTCGCTTCGACTCGGCCGCGGCTCTGGTGCGGTCGCTGCTCGCGTCGATCCCCCCGCCTCGCCGACCTGCACCGCGGCCACGTCACCGGCGCCGCGTGCGACGCGCTCGATCTCCGCCTCGTCGGCGGTCGTCACCAGTCGGAGCGCGAAGTCATGGCCGAACTGCTCTGCCTGGAGCGAGCTCACGGGCGGGCTCACGACGATGACGTCCCCCAGCCGTCGCAGCGCCTGGACGACGAGAAAGGCGCGGACGCCCTTGAGCGGCGTCTCCGGCTGGAGTCGCACGCGCACGAGCATGCCCGATCCCACCGGAAGGGGCGCCGTCCACTCGTTAGGCTCGTCTGCTTCGGCGGCCGCCGTGGTCGCCACCGTCGGGCGCACCTCGCCGAACGCGCGCAGCCGTCGCATCACGTCGTCCGTCGAGACGCTCCGTCCGGCGACGGCGCCCTCGATCGCCGACTCCAGCACGTCCGCGCACCGGAAGAGGAGGTCCATCAGCTCCGCACTCACGGTCAGCTCGCCGCGCCGCACGCGGTCGAGCAGCGTCTCCAGCTCGTGCGACAGCTCGGCGACGGCGTTGTACCCCATCGTCGCACTCATCCCCTTCACCGTATGCACGGCGCGAAAAATCGCGCTCACCGGCTCGGCGCTGCCCGCGGCTCCCTCGCGCTCGAGCTGAAGGAGCCACTGGTTCATTGCCGAGACGTGCTCGCGACTCTCCGTGAGGAAGAGATCGGCGTACTGGGAGGGATCCATAGGCTAGGGGCGAGTGGCGAGTGGTTAGTGGCGAGTGCTTCGCAACTCACTCGTCACTCGCCACCCGTCACTCGCCACTCATCCAAGTACGCGTTGTACAGCTTCGAGGACCCGTGAGGGCTGAAAGGGCTTCACGACGAAGTCCTTCGCACCGGCCTGGATCGCCTCGACGACGAGCGCCTGCTGTCCCATGGCCGAGCACATGAGGATCCTCGCCTGCGGATCGAGCTTGCAGATCTCGCGCACGGCGTCGATTCCGCCCATGTCCGGCATCACGATGTCCATCGTCACGAGGTCGGGCTTGAGCTGCTTGTACTTCTCCACCGCCTGCACGCCCGTCTCCGCCTCGCCGACAACCTCGAACCCGGCCTGGCTGAGAATGTCGCCGACCATAGTCCGCATGAAAATCGCGTCGTCGCAGATTAGAACTGTGTGACTCAAGGAACCTCCTAGGAGAGCAGGACCTGCCTGACGAGTGAGTGGATGTCGAGGAGGATGACCGTCCCGCCGTCCACGCGCGCGAGCCCGCGGACGGCGTCGTTGCCGGCGCTGTCGGCGATGACATCGTCGCTCGAGTCGCCGACGATGCGCACGTCCATGACTTCCTGGACCGCCATCCCAACGAGGCGATTGTTCCCGGGCATGGCGACGAGCATGATCGACCCCTCCGCCACCGGCGGATGCGACGGGTCGAGCCGAGCACCGAGATCGAGCACCGTGACGATGGTCCCGCGGAGGTTGATCAGTCCCTGGACGTAATTGGGCGCCCCCGGCAGACGCGTCGCGCGCCGGAAGGGAACGATCTCGCGGATGTCGTCGATGTCGCACCCGTACACCGTGCTGCCGACGCGAAAGAGCAGCGTACGCCGGACGCCAGATGTGGAAGCAACAGTCGGCTCAAAGGTGGGCGCTGTAGAAGCCAAAGTACTCCAGCGGATCGAGGTCGCCAGCGAATGCGTCGTCGGGAAGACTTCCCTGTGCAGTGGCGGCCAGCGCTCGGCGGAGATCCTCCGGCAGCGGTGAGCGAATGTCGATCTCCTTCCCGCTCACCGGATGACGAAACTGCAACCATGCGGCGTGCAAGAAGTGTCGACGCGGGGGAAGTTGCATCAGCCGGCGCCCTCCTCCCCCGCCATATGTATCGTCGCCGACGACCGGGTGTCCGATCGCCGCGAGATGCACGCGAATCTGATGCGTGCGCCCCGTATAGAGGTGCGCACGCAGCAAATCGGCGGAATCGAAGCGCGCCAGCCGGGTGAAGTCCGTCCGCGCCGGCCGTCCTGTACTGACGATCGCCATCCGCTTTCGGTCTCGCGGGTCGCGGGCGATCGGCTTCTCCACCGTGAGGCGATCCTCGCTCAGATGGCCCCACGCCATCGCCGCATACCGGCGAACGATCCGCCGAGCCTGGAGCTCGGCTCCGAGCACGCGGTGTGCGCGGTCCGTCTTCGCGACCAGGAGGAGCCCCGAAGTTTCCTTGTCCAACCGGTGGACGATCCCCTCCCGTCCCTCTTCACCGGCTCCGGCCAGCGGCTCCCCCCGCCCCTTGAGTGCGTTGACGAGCGTCCCCGACCAGTTGCCTGGAGCTGGATGCACGACCATCCCGGCCGCCTTGTCGACGACGAGAACGTCTTCGTCCTCGTAAACGATGCTCAACGGAATGTTCTCGGCGGTCACCGCCCGTGATCGCGGCGGGGGTACGGTCACCGTAACGCGTTCACCGGCGCGCGCGCGATAGCTCGCCTTTTCACGCCGACCGTCCACGAGGACACGGCCGTTCGCGATCAGCGTCGCGGCCTGGTTGCGCGAGATGTCCAGATGCCCGGCGACGAGCACGTCCAGGCGCGGAGCATCGTTGGGTGCGGTGAGGTCGTGGGTCGCCGGCGCGGCGTCGCCGCCCGAGCGGGCGGTCACGTGCCGATCTGCTCCTCGGCGCGGTCGGGCTTCGGCGCGGCTGGCGACGCGGCCGCCGTCCGCCGGTCCTCATGCCAGAGTACCCAGGCGAGGAGCACCGCGCCGATAGTAACGGCCGAGTCGGCGACGTTGAACGTCCAGAAGCGCACCGTGCCGACGCCGATGTCGATGAAGTCGACGACGCCCCGGGGTTCGCGGATCCGGTCGATGAGATTCCCCGCCGCACCGCCCCACGCAAGCCCCAAGGCGAGCGCGCGCGCATGATCGCTCGCCGGTCCCTGGCGGTAGAGTCGCCAGAGGATCACGAGCGCGATAAGAGCGAACACGCCGAAGATCCATCGCGACTGGGATCCGAGCGACATGCTGAACGCCGCGCCGCTGTTGTACACGAGCGTGAATCGCACCACGTCGCCGATGATCGGGCGTGGCTCGAGGTAGTTGAGCGTGTTCTGAACAATCAGCTTCGTCGTGAGATCGAGCACGACGACGAGGAGGGCGGCCGTCCAGAAGATTCGTTTATTGGACATTGAGTCTCGTGTTCTCGCGCCACGCAGGTCGCTCTAGCCGGCAAGCACGGAAAGCTGATCACGAATCAGATCTTTCAAGCTTTCTCGTTGTAGTAGCCGGGAAGGCGAAAGTTTCATCATCCTGGGCGTAGTGAGGCACCTGGAGTCGCGCCCGACCGAGCATTGCAACGAACGAGCGGCAAAGGCGAGGATTGCTAGATCCTACGCTTTGCTCAGGATGACAACAGATAGCTATTGACTATGGACTGATAGCTACACTTCGCCCGACTCGCGCGCCACCGAGCCGGCCGGCACCGGGCTGACCTCGCCCGCCAGGTCGCGGTCCTCCTCCCACAGCACCCACGCGAGCAGGAACGCGCCGAAGCTCACCGCCATGTCGGCGACGTTGAACGTGGGCCAGCGCGTGATCTCACTGATGCCGACGTCGATGAAGTCGATCACCCCGTCCACGGATGTCACGCGGTCGATGAGGTTGCCGATGGCGCCGCCACAGACGAGCGCCAGCGCCATCACGCGGGACGCGTCGCCCGGTCGGGTGCTCCGATACAGGCGCGCGAGGATCACGAGCGCGACGATCGTTAGGCCCATGAAGATGTACCGCGAGTAGATCCCAACGTTCAGGCCGAATGCCGCACCGGGATTTCTCACCAGCGCAAGCCGGAACCAGTCGCCGAACACCGGGTGCGGCATCGCCTTCAGTACGAGCCACTTCACGGCGAGCCATTTCGTGATGAAATCGCTCGCCGTGACCAGAATCATCACCGGCCAGAACAGCGCCGCGTTGCTACTTCTTCGCATCTTCCTCGCGTTGCTTGCAGTCGATGCAGTACCGGGCGTGCGGCAGTGCGTCTAGCCGCTCGAATGCGATCTCCTGCCCACAGTTATGACACTTGCCGAAGGTATCTGGTGACCGATACAACCGGCGAAGGGCTTCGTCGATGTGCCAGAGAAACCGCCCCTCCTGACTGGCGAAAAGAAAAGCCTTTTCGCGCTCCATGGCATCGGTACCTTGATCCGCCATGTGAAAGGAGTAGCTGCTCAGATCGCCGTCCGCGGACTGGGGGGTGTTACCGAAGGCTTCGTCGGCGCGGCCAAGCTCTTTCAGCACCCGGCGACGCTCCTCCAGCAGTCGCTTCTCGAAATGCTGAAGATTCTTCTTGGTCATCGCCTTGGGCTTCTTGGCGGCACTGTTCGTTGTGGGCATTGCTACTCTATCCTGGTGAAGGCCACGCGAGCTATTGACCCATCGAGATCGAGCTCCTGCGTGGCGTCATACCGACCGGTGAGCTCCCCATTTGTGACGAGCTCGGTTGCCAACACCTCTGATGCGATCCATTCCCCATGAGCATCGAGTACCGCGCGGACCTCATCGCCGCCCAACACGGTCAATACGATTCGATCGCTGACCGCTAATCCTGCCTCCTTTCGCATACGTTGTACCCGGCTAATCAACTCCCGGGCGAGCCCTTCGCGCTTCAACTCCAGAGTAACAGTCGGGTCAATTGCCGCGAAGAATCCGCCGTCCTCCTCTACCACCAGTTCACCCGACGCACGTCGGATGATGGTCACGTCCTCTTGGTCCAATGCGTGACTTTCACCATCGACGGTGACGACGAGCGGCTCGCCCCGAAGGAACAAACGCAGCTGTTCTCCCGAGAAAGCCTTGATGGCCTCGGCCGCAAGCGGCGTCTTTTTTCCAAACTTCTTACCCAGCGAACGGAAATTCGGTTTCGCTTCCAGCGAGACCAGTGCATCCGCCGAGGTCGCGAAGTCCACGGACTTCACGTTCAGCTCCGTCTTGAGCAACGCCGCGAGCGGTTCCATTTCCACCTCGCGAACGTTCGGCGCCACGCAAACGAGCCGCATCAGCGGCTGCCTGACCTTGATTCCGGCTTCCTCCCGCGCGGCTCGTCCCAGCCGAGCCAGCGTTCGCACCGCCGCCATTGCACCCTGTAACCCCGCGTCGCTTGCGCCCGCCCCCTGCCGATCACTGACGAAGGGCGCGAGGTGCACCGAGCTCCCAACGAGCTGCCGGTGAATCCAGTCGCTCATGAAGGGGGCGATCGGCGCGAGGAGTCGGCAGACGGATACCAGGACGTCGAAGAGCGTGGCGAACGCGGCGCGGTTGTCTTCGCTGTCGACGTCGTAGAAGCGTGCGCGACTGAGACGCACGTACCAGTTGGCGAGATCGTCGTCGACGAATTCGATGATCGCGCGGGCCGCGTCCGTCGCCTGGTAGTGCTCCAGTGAATCGTCCACCGCGCGCTCAACCGCGGCCAGACGACCCAGTACCCAGCGGTCAAGCGCCGGCCGCCGGTCGATTGGTGGATCGAGCTCGGACGGTGTCCAGCCGAAGTTCGCGTACTGCGCGAAGATTCCGCTGTAGATGTTCTTGAAGGTGAGGAGAAAGCGCCCGGCCTGTTCCCGGATCGCGCGCTCGTCGAACCGACGCGGCACCCAGACGTTGCTCGACGCGACGAAGAAGAGACGCACCGCATCTACGCCGTACTTCTCGATTACCGTCCACGGATCGACGATGTTGCCGCGGCTCTTGGACATCTTGAGCCCTTCGTTGTCCAGGACCGTATCGTTGACGACCACGGCGCGATACGGCGGCTGGTGCGTCGCGCCGTTCGAGCGCTGCTGCAGCCCACCGCGTGTGCTCGCCTTCTCCAGCTCCAGTCCCGAGGCAATCGCGAGGAGTGAATAGAACCACCCGCGCGTCTGATCGATCCCCTCGGCGATGAAGTCCGCGGGATATTGCGCGGCGAAGCGCTCGCGATTCTCGAACGGATAGTGCCACTGCGCGAACGGCATCGACCCCGAGTCGAACCAGGTATCGATCACTTCCGGCACGCGCCGCATCTGCCCCGTGCATCCAGGCGACCGGCAACCCCAGTGGTACGCATCGACGTATGGCTTGTGGGGATCGAAATCGTTAGGCAGCGCGCTGCCCACGCGTTCCGCCAGCTCCGCGTAGCTCCCCACGGCGTCGATGTGCGTGTCGTCGGCGTCGCACACCCACACGGGGAGCGGCGTGCCCCAGTACCGATCGCGCGAGATCGCCCAATCGATGTTGTTCTTCAGCCACTCGCCGAACCGCCCTTCGCCCGCCTCCGGCGGGTGCCAGTCGACGGCCGCGTTTCGCACGAGCATCGAGTCTCGGTACGCGGTCGTGCGCACGAACCACGACGTGCGGGCGTAATAGAGCAGCGGCGTCCCGCAGCGCCAGCAATGCGGATACGAGTGCATGATCCGCCCTTCCTTCCACAGCACGCCGCGCCGCTTCAGCTCCGCGATCAGCAAAGCGTCCGCGTCCTTCACGAACAGGCCACCAACAACGGGAAGGTCGCGCGGGAACTGACCACGTGCGTCCACCGGCTGCAGGAAGGCGAGGTTGTGTCGCCGCCCCGCCGCATAGTCGTCCGCGCCGAAGGCGGGCGACATGTGTACGACGCCGCTGCCATCTTCCGCCGAAACGAACGCCTCGCCGACGATCACCTCGTGCGCGCTGCCTTCCGGATACTCGAGCCAATCCAGCGGCCGCTGATATCTCCATCCCACCATCTCCGCGCCGCGGAGCCGACCGACGATCTCCCACCGCTTGTCGTAGTCGTCGCCAAGCACGGCGCGCACGCGGTCGGCGGCGAGAATGACCGTGCGGTGATCCTCACCTTCGCGCCGTACGACTTCCAGATACTCGAAATCCGGATTCACCGCCAACGCCGCATTCGAGACGAGCGTCCACGGCGTCGTCGTCCAGACGAGAATGCGACGCACCGCTCGACGCCCCGCCGAGACGCGATCGTTGGCGACCGCAGCGTTAGGCACGGCCGTGTCATGGATCTCGAGCGCGATGTAGACACTCGGATCCTCGACCTCCTCGTAACCCTGCGCGACCTCGTGACTCGAGAGCGCCGTGCCGCAGCGCGGACAGTACGGCAGAATCTTGTGGCCCCTGTACAGCAGGTCACGATCGTAGAGTGTCTTGAGCGCCCACCACACACTCTCGACGTAGTCGTTCGTGTACGTGATGTACGGATGCGCGTAATCCAGCCAGAAGCCGATACGCGCGCTCAGCCGCTCCCAATCTCCGCGATAGCGAAACACGCTCTCACGGCAGAGCCGATTGAACTCGGCCACCCCGATCGCCTCGATCTGCTGCTTGCCACTGATGCCAAGCTGCTTCTCGACCTCGATCTCGACAGGAAGGCCGTGCGTGTCCCACCCCGCCTTCCGTTCCACGCGAAAGCCCTTCATCGCGCGGTACCGGCAGAAGAGATCCTTGATCGTTCTCGCGAAGACGTGATGGATGCCTGGCCGTCCGTTCGCCGTTGGCGGCCCCTCGAAGAACACGAACGAGGGCGACTCCGCGTTCGCCGCCAGCTGCTGCTCGAAGAGGCGCTCCTCCTCCCACCGCGCGAGAAGCTCCTGCTCGATTGCGTCGGCAGCGCGATCCGGAGGCAACGGCTCGAATTGCATCGTGTCGGTGTTGGTCGCGGTCATCGTCTCACAACCGCTCGAGGACGCCGGACACCAGACGCGTGAGCTTCGGCTCCGCGCCGTTAGCAACGGCGATGATCTTCTCCACGGTTGCCGGCTCGAGCGCGTCGGGCAGGCACATGTCGGTGATGATCGAGACACCCAGCACGCGCATTCCCGCATGCACGGCGACGATCACCTCCGGCACCGTCGACATCCCGACGACGTCCGCCCCGATCGCGCGCAGGAAGCGATATTCCGCGCGCGTCTCCAGATTGGGCCCACTAACAGCGACATACACGCCTTCGCGCAGCTCGATGCCTCGGGCAAGCGCGACCTCGCGCGCCAGTGCCCGGAGCTGGGCGTCATATGCATCGGACATGTCCGGAAAGCGCGGTCCGAGCCGGTCGTCGTTAGGCCCCGTCAGCGGGTTGTCGCCGAGCAGATTGATATGGTCCGCGATCAGCATCAGGTCGCCGGCGCGCCAGAGGGGGTTCATCCCTCCGCACGCGTTCGACACCACCAATGTCCGAGCGCCTAACGAACGCAGCACACGAACGGGAAAGGTGACCTGCTGCAGGGTATAGCCCTCGTACCGATGAAAGCGCCCCTGCATCGCGATTACCGTCTTTCCGGCCAACCGCCCGCACAGCAGCCGGCCGGCGTGCGACTCCACCGTCGACAGGGGAAAGTGCGGGATGTCGGCGTAATCGATGGAAACGGCGGTCTCGATCTCGGCACCCAGGCGCCCCAACCCCGTTCCGAGGATCACGGCGACGTCGGGCGCGGTGTCGAATCGCTCCCGCACCGCGGCAGCCGCTTCCTCCACTCGCTCGAGCGTGTGGAGCGACGACATGGTGCCCTCAGACTCGGGGACCATCTGCACGTGCGTCGTCATCCGCGAAAAAGCGCCCCGGAGCGCGGATTCGATGGACGCGACTCGGGTTCCCCCTCTCCTCCGATGATGCTCGTCGGGTCGGGGTCGGGCACGTCCTCCTCGACTGCGATCTCGGCGAGCTGGCGCTCCAGCATGACACGAAACTGCTTGAGATAGCCCCGACGCATGCGCGCGAGGAGCGTGATCTGATCGGAGAATCGCACCGCTTCCATCTGCGCACCCTGTACGATGCGCTCGGCCTGAGACTGCGCCTCTCGCAGGATCAGCTGCGCCTCGCGCTCGGACTGATCGCGCACCTCCGTCCGCAGCTGCTGCGCCGAGACGAGGGCGTCGTTCAGCGCCTTGTCACGATCGCGGAAGCCGCGGAGCTGCTCGGTGAGGGAGCGGACATTGGCCTCGAGATCCTGGTTCGCTCTCGTTAGGCGCTCGAGCTCGTCGGCGACCTGCTCGCGGAAGTCATCGACGCGCGCGGCGTCGTACCCGCGCATCGCCTTCGGGAATTCCATCCGGCGCACATCGACCGGCGTCAGTCGAAAGATCTCGTCCTTCATGCCGCCCCTCCTTCCCGCGCGCCGAAGAGGATCGTTCCGAGGCGAACGAGCGTGGCGCCTTCCTCTACCGCCACCTCGAAATCGTTCGACATGCCCATGGAGAGCTCCGTTGCCGGGTGGCCGAGCGCTGCCAGGGTATCACGACCGGCACGCGCGCTGGAAAAGACGCGGCGAAGTGTTCGCTCGTCCGCGTCGAGCGGCGCCATGGCCATCACGCCACGCACGCGAAGTCCACTGAACGAGCGCAGGCGCTCTCCTTCGGCTTGCAGCGTCTCCAACGGGTACCCTCCCTTCGATTCCTCGCCGACGACGTTGATCTGCAACAACACCTCGATCGGGCGATTGTGTTCGCTGCCGATCTCGTTCACCGCGTCGGCCAATCGCGAGCTGTCGATGGAGTGCACGAGGTCGAACCGCGCCGCGTGCTTGGCCTTGTTCCGCTGCAGATGACCGATGAGGTGCCACCGGACCGCCGCCCGAACCGAGTCCATCTTCTTCAGCGCCTCCTGAACCCGGTTCTCACCGACGTCCCGGAGCCCTGCTTCGAACGCCGCTTCCACCGCATCGGGGCCATGCGTCTTGGTCACGCCAACGATGGTAACCCGCTGGCCGTGGCCTCCCCGCTGAACGGCTGCATTGATGCGCCCGCTGACCTCCCGCAAGCGCTCCGGCAGGTCAGAAAATCGCATAACGCACCAAGTTATCGGCGGTTACAGAGCGAGGCAAGTGAATCACTCTGGGCCGAAGTAGGTTGCAGAAGCAGTGACAATCGCGGGCATTCCAGAAGTCCCAACGCGTAATCGTCCATCGAATCGGTTGACCCGCGCACGCGACGTCCGCCGGTCCACCCCTCGATGCGACGAGCCCACTCCTGCGTCGCCCCCGTATCGATTCCCACGAAATGCGCCGGCGCCACGGCGGAGTCGCTGGCTGCGCTTTCCACGTAGACGAGCCCGGACAAACGCCAGCCCCCCCCCAACCGATTGCGCGTTTGCTCATCGAGAGACACGGACGCCGCCACTGGGCGGCCCAGCTCGCGAGCGCGGTTCGCGATCGCCACTGGCATCGGGGCCCCGCTCTGCGGCTCTCGCTCCCCACTGGGTAGTAATCGATAACGCCGGGCGAGCTCGGCGCTGTACCAGCTTGCGCCGAGCAGCGGAACGGTCACCACCGTGACGTCGCGTCGCAGCGAATCGACCTGTTGCAGAAACCAGAGGGGATACGTGTCGTTGTCGCCGTCGACGAAGAGAACGGCATTGCGCGGCGACGACTGGAGGAGAGCCGTTCCAAGGCGCCGTGGGAGAGATGCCTCGGGCTGATGCCGGCGGGTGACCGCGGCCCAATTCAATGCGATCGGCAGAGCGGCGATAGCGACTCCGAACACCGGTCGCACTCGGAGTCGCTGCGCGAGGATCACCGCGCCATAACCGGCCCACAGCCCCCAGGCCCAGAAGCCGAGCACGAAGAAGTAGTCGCGCTCGCGTGCCTCACGAGTGGCGTTCGCCGGCAGAATCCCCCAGCCGAACGAAGGACTCGCACGCATGTTGAGGTAGAGCGCCACACCGATGCTGCCGCACAGGAACAGGAGAAGCAGCGCGCGCCAGCGGCGGCGGTCGGCTCCGCGTTGGGCGGAAGCGCCAATGAGACCGAGGCCGACGAAGAGGATGGTGAACGCCGTCCGGCCGAGCGTGGCGACAGGTGTTGGACCTAACGAGAGAGCCACCTGCCAGTCGGCATACTCGAACCAGTTCGCCAGCTGCAGCCAGAAAGGCGCGCTGCGCGGCCAGAGTCCTGGAACGTCGTACTGGCGCCGGGCGATCACGTCGACGAGCGAGGCCGGCGTCGACGGGTTGCCCTGATTGATCGCCGGGTCGTGCCGGGCGCGGAAGAGGAGAACCAGTACCGCGGACGCGGCGACGATCGACACGAAAATGAGTCGTGCCGCGCCCGGAGTCTGGCGGGGGATCGAGCGCCACATCTGTCCCGCGAGCGGCGCGGATGCGATGACGATCGCCACGCCGATGATCCCGAGAACGAGCGAGGCCCGGCCCGCCCCGATCGCGGCAATGGCGACGCCGCTCAGCGCGAGCGCGGTCTGCCAGTCGGTCAGTCCATCCTCACTGCTTGCCGCGAGGTAAACGGCAACTGGCGCGGCAACGAGCGCGCTCAAATGCAGTGGCGCCGCGAGGACGATGAGGTACGCGGTGAGCACGCGCCACCGTGCGCTCGCTGAACGACCCGCGCGATCGGCAACGGCGAGCGTGATGCCGACGAGCGCCATCGATGCCGCGTAGACTTCCGTCTCCGTCGCGTTGAGTCGCACCGTGCTCATGCCGCCCGCGCAGAGGATCGCGCCCATCACGTACCAACCGTCGTTACGGCCACGCTCCAGCCGCGGCCCACCGCGCACCAGCGCCGCGGCCAGCACGGCGGCCGTCACGGTGCAAACGGCGGAGAAGAGGTTGCACGCTACGGCATAGGGCAGAAAGCCGAACAGCCGCGCCCACGTCGCGAGCAGCAGAACAAAGAGTGGCGTACCGGGCGGATGCGGGATCCCTAACGAGTGAGCGCTCGCAATGAACTCACCCGCATCCCAGAAGGTGACGTCCGGAGCGAGAGTCGCGAGATAGACGCCGAGGAGCACGGCGCCGGCGAACCACGCTCCGTGCTCTGCGTCCAGTCGCGCCGCGCCGCTACGCGCGCGCCTCGAGCCGAGGCTGTTCCGCACTCGATCGCGGCGGGACACCAGCGAGCATGTCCCGCAGCTGCGCCGAGGTCAGGTTGCGCCAGAGTCGTCCCTGCACTGCCGCCGAGATGGCCGACGTCTCCTCCGACACGACGAGGACCAGCGCGTCCGTCTCCTCGCTGAGGCCGAGCGCTGCCCGATGCCGCGTGCCTAACGAGCGGTCGAGCAGCGCCGCCTGCGACAGGGGAAGGATGCACCCCGCACCGACGATCGTGTCGCCGCGAATGATCACCGCGCCATCGTGGAGGGGGGAGTAGGGCGTGAAGATCGTCGTCAACAGATCGGCCGACACCTTCGCCTGCATCTCGGATCCCGACCGCACGTAGTCGTCGAGCGGCACCTCACGCTCGATCACGACGATCGCGCCAATCCCCGATCGGCTGAGCCGCTCCACCGCATTGGCCGTTTCGTCCGCCACATCGGTGTCGGCCATGTGTCGAATGAAGCGCAGCATCGGCGATCGGCCGATGACCGACAGCGCGATGCGGAGCTCGGGAGCGAAGATGATCAGTAGCGCGATCGCGCCGTACGTGTAGACGAGGGTCAACAGGTACGTGATCATCGTCAGCTTCAGCACCGCCGCCACGGCGTACGTCAGGAGCAGCACGACGATGCCGATGAGCACCGGCACCGCCCGCGATCGATGCAGCAGGAGCAGCACGCGATAAATCGCGTACGCGACGATCGCGATCTCGAGGACGTCGCGCCATCCGATCGTGAGAAGACGGAGCTGCTCGAGAAAGCTCACGGCCGACCGCTCGCCTCGGTTTCGCGCTGCATCACAGCCCACGCGGCATCCAACGCCTGTCGATTCGCCGCGACATCGTGAACGCGGAATATGCGTGCGCCGCGATGGAGCGCCGCGACGTTCGCGCCGACCGTCGCGTGAACGCGAGCCGCGGGGCTCACTCCACTGACCCCGGCGATCTCACCGAGAAACCGCTTCCGCGATACCCCGACGACGACGGGATAGCCCCACTCCGCCAGCCTCGGCAGCGCCGCCAGCATGTTGAGTGAATGCTCACTACGCTTCGCGAAGCCAATGCCGGGGTCGACGGCGATCCGGTCGGGGCCGACGCCGACGCGTATCGCCGCATCGACGGATTGTCGAAGCTCCACGCAGACCTCGTCGACCACGTCGTCGTACTGGGCGTGCGCGTACGTTCCCATGTCGGTCACGCCCCCTCGAGAATGCATCAAGACCACTCCGGCGCCGGTGCCTGCGCAAATCTCGCCCATTCGCCGGTCGAGGCGAAAGGCCGAAACGTCGTTTACGATCTGGGCCCCGCCCTTCACGGCTTCCTTCGCGACATCGGCTTTGACGGTGTCGACAGAGACAACGACGTCAGAAACCGACTCGGCAATCGCGGCGATTACAGGGATCACCCGCCGCAGCTCCTCCACCGCATCGACCCGCACCGCGCCCTGCGGCCGGGTCGATTCCCCACCCACATCGATGATGTCCGCCCCCTCGTCGCGCAATCGCATCGCGTGCTCGATCGCCGCGTCCCTGGAAAAAAACTGACCCCCGTCGCTGAAGCTGTCGGGGGTCACGTTGAGAACGCCCATGATCAGGGGCCGGTCGAGCTTGAGGTTTCTGTCCCTTAGCTGCCAGACGTCGCGCATTGGATTCTGAATGTCATCCCGAGCGAAGCGAGGGATCTGCTTTTCGCCGGTCGCAAAAGCAGATCCCTCGTCACTTCGTTCCTCGGGATGACAACGGTCACGCCGGCGATGGCTCCGGCCCTCCAAGGAACGGCGGTGTCCGTCGCGGCTCGAGCGCTGGCGTCGGCGTCGGCTGTGGTGTGCCGCCCGGCGCGGCTCCGCTCACACGGGGCGGCAAGACGCCGCCCTTCGTGAGAATGGCGAAATCCTCACGCGTGAGCGTCTCGCGCTCGAGCAGCGCCGCCGCCACTGCGTGCAGCAGGTCGATGTTGTCCTGCAGCGTTTTCTTTGCGCGCGCGTACGCCTCTTCGATCACGCGCTTCACCTCGCTGTCCACCACCTGCGCCGTCTGCTCCGACACTTCGCGGCGATGCTGGATCTCGCGGCCGAGGAAGAGCTCCTGCTCGTTGTCGCCGACGAGCACCGGTCCGATCGCCTCCGACAAGCCCCACTGCGTGACGTAACGTCGCGCGATCGCGGTCGCCTGCTGAATGTCGCTCGCCGCGCCGGTGGTGACCCGATCGCGACCGAACACCAACTCTTCTGCCGTCCGGCCGCCATAGCTCATCACGAGACGTGCCTCGAGCTGCTGGCGAGTGATCGAAACACGATCGTCCTCGGGAAGCGTGAACGCGAGACCCAGAGCGCGACCGCGTGGCACGATCGTCACCTTATGCAGCGGATCGTTGCCCGCGACCTTGATTGCACAGATCGCATGGCCAGCCTCGTGGTAGGCTGTCAGCCGGCGCTCGTCTTCCTTCATCACCATCGACTTCCGCTCGACGCCGAGCATGACTTTGTCCTTCGCGTCCTCCAGATCCATCATATAGATGCGATCGTGGTTGCGACGGACAGCGAGCAGGGCTGCCTCGTTGACGAGGTTCGCGAGATCGGCGCCGGCCATGCCGGGGGTGCCGCGCGCGACCGTCGTGATATCCACGTCGTCCGCAATGGGCTTGTTGCGCAGGTGCACCTTGAGGATGCCCTCGCGGCCCTTGAGGTCCGGCGCGTCGACGACGATCTGCCGGTCGAACCGACCCGGACGCAGCAATGCCGGATCGAGCACGTCGGGGCGGTTCGTCGCCGCGATAAGGATTACGCCGTCATTCGACTCGAAGCCGTCCATCTCTACGAGCAGCTGGTTGAGCGTTTGCTCACGCTCGTCGTGGCCGCCGCCGAGGCCGGCGCCACGGTGCCGGCCGACCGCGTCGATCTCGTCGATGAAGATTATGCACGGGGCGTGTGCCTTCCCTTGCTCGAACAGATCGCGGACGCGCGAGGCGCCCACGCCGACGAACATCTCGACGAAGTCCGAGCCCGACATCGAGAAGAACGGACGCCCGGCCTCACCCGCGACCGCGCGAGCGAGAAGCGTCTTGCCTGTCCCTGGCGGGCCCACGAGCAGCGCACCCTTCGGCAGACGGCCGCCAAGCTTGGTGAACTTCTGCGGGTCGCGCAGGAACTCGATGATCTCCTGCAGCTCCTGCTTCGCCTCGTCAGCGCCGGCGACGTCCGCGAACGTCACCTTGGGCGTGTCGCCGGTGAGCAGTTTGGCCTTCGACTTTCCGAACGAGAACGCCTTTGCTCCGCCGGCCTGCATCTGCCGGAAGAGGAACAGGTAGAACCCGATCAACAGCAACCAGGGCAGGAAGTTCAGGATGTACGCCGTCACCGACGGGCGTGCATCCTCGGCCTCGATGACAACACCGCGCTTGGCGAGGCTGTCCACTTCGGCCTGGGCGTTCTCCATCGGGAGCCGCACATTGAACTTGGGCACGTTGCGTCCGTCGTACGGCACCGGCGTCTTGAACTCGCCCGTGACATACTTGCCCGCCTGGATCTTGACCTTGCGGACGTTGTTGTTGTCGAGCTCCTGCTTGTATTGCGTGTAGCTGATGAGCGGAGCCTGCTCGCTGCGTGCGCCCGATAGCTGAATCAGGGCGACGGGAATGAGCAGGATGAGGAGCCAGAATGAGAGCGTCTTCGAGAGACGGCCCCAGTTGACATCCTTCTTGGGCGATTTCGGAGGGGTAGATACTGGCATTTACTGCAAGCTCGCGATGTACGGAAGGTGACGGAAATTTTCCGCGTGATCCAACCCGTATCCGACCAGGAACTCGTTCGGCGCGTCGAACCCAACGAATCGTGTTGGGTACCGGAGTTCGGCGGCCACATGCTTGTGCAGCAGCGCGCAGATCTCCAGAGAACGCGGTTTCCGTGCCCGTAGAAGGTCCATCAGTCGGTTCAGGGTACGCCCGGTGTCGACAATATCCTCTACCAGGAGGATATGCTTACCCCCCAATTCGGTTTCCGGATCATAAACGAGCTTTACGGTACCGCTGGACACCGTGGCGTCGCCGTAACTCGCCGCTACAAGGAAATCGATCTGCAGCGGCCGCCGGATCTCCCGCACCAGATCGCTGAGAAATATAAAGCTCCCCTTCAATAGGCCGAGGACGAGTAGATCCCCGTCTGGATACGCTTTCGCGATTTCTTCTCCGATTTCGCGAACGCGCGCCGCGATCTGCTGCTGAGTGTACACGATCCGGCGTACGGCGCGGCCGGAAAGTCTAGGGTCGGCGATCGAGATAGTCACAGACGTAGGTCACAACCGGTCCACCGGACCGTGCGGTTGCCGCGTCACTGCGGCGAACACCTGGAATCCAGAGGATCTCGTCACCGGCGAGCACTACGGGCCAGCTCGCACGGATGTGTCCCGAGATTCGGGCATCTGACAAAAGGTACTTCACCTTGCGCCTTGCGAGTTGATTTCCGCGTCGAATGCTCATCCGGTCGCCGGGGCGCCACTGGCGAATTTGAAGGTCGGCGTCACCCGGAAGGTCGGCTCGCCAGCTGTCTCGAGCCGAGTCATCGTACTCAGCCCCCTTGCTCCGCGGTGACGCCAGGGCGGTAAATCGCCACGCCGACCACGTCATCGGCGGCATGAGCTTCATTGGCGTGGCCGCGTCGGACGGCCGCCCCATTGCCCGCAGCTCGATTGATTCGCGAGATCGACTGAGCTCCCAGCCGCCCGATAGCTGTACGCGGGCGCCAGTCCTGCCCTCGAGCGTCAATTGGGTCGCGCGCAGCGTTCCACGCCAATCGAGCGTCACACCGAGCCGCGACGCCAGCTCGGGCCATACGATGCGCAACGCGTCCTGGCTGAACGCTCGAAGGTCCGCGAGGCGCGCCTGCAGACTGGCGAGCCCGCGTTCATCGCGTCGCAAGGTATGCTGGACCGCCGAATCCACCATCGTCGCGAGCTCGATGCGCCACGCTGCAGCCCGTTCGCCGACCGCGATCAATTCGTCTCCAAGCCTCGGTCGCAGCTGAAGCAGCGCGGGAAGGATCTCGACGCGCACGCGGTTGCGCAGATACGCAAGGGATTGGTTCGTCGGGTCCTCGATCCACTGGACCGCGTGTTCGGACGCATACGCACGTAAATCGTCTCGCGAGACCGCCAGAAAGGGGCGGCGCACCGCCGTGGGCGCGCGGAGACCGGCCAGGCCGCGCGCGCCGGCACCGCGAAGTGCCCTCATCAGCACCGTCTCGATCTGATCGTCGCGGTTGTGCGCGGTGAGCACCGGTCCGCCAACGCGCTCCGAAACAGATCGCAGGAAATTCCATCGCGCTTCGCGCCAGGCCGATTCACTGCGCGCACTCTCGGTCGCGCGGCCGATCACCGCTGGCAGTCGAAACCGGGACGCCGCGCGTGCCACGAATGCCGCCGCGCGGCTGCTGTGCGCGCCCGAGGAATGATCGAACGTTGCGACGACGAGATCGCACGACGTTCCTTCACGCACCCGTGCCGCCGCGTCGAGAAGGCACATCGAGTCGATGCCACCCGAGATGGCGAGGACGGCGCTCCCGCGCCGTGGCAGACTGCGGCTCACGATCGTCACGAGATCGTGAGCCCTGGTTGCCTGGAGCGCGCCTTGGCTCTTTGCCACTCGCTGCCTCGCCTCTATCTTCATTCCAACCGTTGCAACGGGAGATGCTCGTGCAATCGAACGGACCGCTTGGAGTGCTGTGGGTTGGTATCGCGCTTGGCGCATTCTACATCGCGCTCATCTGGCTGAACACGCTCCTCGGCTTCTTTCTCACGCCGCTCTTCATCATTCCGCAGACTTGGCTGATGGACGCCATCGCCCGGCGGCGAGCCAGGCGTAACGAGGTGCAGACGGAGCGCGACGTATCGCGCCTCTGAGCACGGTGCACGGCGCAGGCTGTCTTCGATGGGACGGGCGAACTCGCCCGTCCCTTTCTCGTCTCCGTGAGCTTGCGACAGCGCTGTTGATCGTCGCCGCGCTGTCGGCCTTTCCGCCCCGTTCCGCCATGGGGCAGCTGTTCGCGCGCCCCTGGCTTCGATGGCACACGCTCCAGGCGGGCCGCTTCGACGTTCACTATCCCGAGGAGCTGGCACAATGGTCACGGTTCGTCGCCGAGCGACTCCCGGCGGTGGACTCGGCGGTTAGCCGCCTCGTGGGATATTCGCCGCCAGGCAGAGTTCAGATCGTCATCGATGATCCCTTCGACATCTCGAACGGCTTCGCGTTCACCGTCATCGATCACCCGGTCATCGTCTTCTGGGCGTCGCCTCCCGATCCGCGAGAGAGCATCGGACAGTTCCGCACCTGGGGCGAGATGCTGGCCGTTCACGAGTTCGGGCATGTCGCTCACCTAACGAGGCCATCCCGGAACCCGTGGACGAGACTCTTCTGGCGCGTCGCACCCGTCGACCTCGGACCGATCCCTCTTCGGGCACCGCGCTGGGTGTTCGAGGGATATGCGACGTACATCGAGGGCGTCGTCACCGGCACTGGCCGGCCGCATGGCGTCTGGCGGCCAGCAACGCTGCGACAGTGGGCAATCGAAGGCCGGCTGCCTAACTACGCACAATTGAGCAGCTGGAACGACTTCGAGGGCGGCGACTTCGCGTATCTCGCGGGATCGGCATTTCTCGAGTGGCTCGCCCGCCGTCATGGCGATTCCAGCCTCGTCGATGTCTGGCGGCGGCTGACCGCGAGAACCAATCGCACCTTCGACGAAGCGTTCGCCGGTGTGTACGGTGACCCGCCCGCCCTCGTCTACGATCGCTTTCGCGCCGAGGTCACCGCCGACGCGGTGCAGATCGACAGTGCGCTCGCGCGAGCCGGGCTCGTCGAGGGTGACTTGGTGCAGCACCTCGCGCGGGCCACCGGAGATCCCGCCATATCACGGGATGGGCGGCATGTCGCGATCGTGCTCCGTTCGGCAACGCGACCATCGCGCGTCGTCGTCTGGAACACGACGCCCGAATCGGATTCGAGCGAGCGCCGGGCGCGGGAGCGATTGCTCCAACGCGACCCGCAAGATGTGCCGGCGCGCCGGATCTATCCCCTGCCGAAGCGCGCCATCGCGACACTCTACGCGAGCGACGGGCGGGCGTACGAGGATCCGCGCTGGTTTCCGGACGGCAGGCGGTTGCTTCTCTGGCGCTCGACCCGGCAGCCGGACGGCTCCCTTCGCCCCGAGCTCTATGTCTGGGATTACGCGCGGCACGACCTCCGGCGCCTAACGAGCGCCGGTATCGTTCGTAACGCCGACCCGTCACCCGATGGCTCACGCATCGTCGCGCTCCGATGTGCCGGCGGTCATTGCGACGTTGTCCTGGTCGACCTTGCGTCGCGGCGCACCCGCACGCTGGCAACCGGGGACGTTGCGACATCCTTCGCCCGCCCCCGCTGGTCGCCCGACGGCGCCACGATCGCCGTCGCCATGCAACGAGAGAATCGCTGGCGCATCGCCCTGCTGGATACCTCGGGAGGCCCGCCGCGCTTTGCGGACCCCGACGATGGTGCCAATCGCTTCGACCCCGATTGGCTCGGAGCCAACGCCCTGGTCGCGGTGAGTGACCGCGCCGGAGCGCCGAATCTGGAGCGGATCGAACTCGGTTCAACCGGTCCTGTCGCTCACACTCTGACTCGAGTGACCGGTGCGGCGATCGCACCCGATGTGAATCCGGCCGACAGCTCCATCTGGTTTCTTTCACTTCACTCGCAGGGATACGACGCGCGCCGTCTCGCGCACGCTCTGGCGCTGCCCGAAGCGCCGTCCGTCCTGCTCGACTCACGGCTCTATCCCGTCGTGGTGATGCCATCATCGGCGGTACGGAGCTTTGCGCCTGCCCCGCTCTCAGCGGAGCGCCGCTACGGCTTCGGCGACCGCACGACGCGATGGCTCCCCGCTGTTGCTGCGACGCCCAACGGACGTGAGGGCACTTTCGCGATCGTGAATGCCGACGCGGTTGGCAAACTCACAGTGCTGGGCCAGCTCGCAATCGGGAGCGGCGACGTGTGGCGCGGCGGCGCGCTCGATCTGGTCTGGCGTGGCTGGCGTCCGGTATTCCGCGTCTCAGGATTCGCCGCCTCAACAACGACTCCACTGTTCGATTCTTTCCGTGCAACCGTGCTGCCGAGCAGTGTCGAGCATCTGACGGGCGGACGAGCGCGGCTGGATTACACGTACGCGCTGGATCGAGCGGACATCCGTGTTGGCATCGGCGGCAGTCTCGCGGGGCTTGGCGCGAGAGATCAATTCTCGCTCGATGTGAGTCGAAATCTCTTTTTCGGCGAGCTTGGCGGCACACTACGCCAGAGTGGTGCGGCCGGATCGGCGTCGGAAGGGTTCGCGGCGCACGTCACTGCCGGCGAAACGGGCACCAGTGATTACGTGCGCTCGGTCGCGTCGGTTGCCGGACGTCTGGCCGTGCGCGGCTTTCCCTTCCTCGAAGCCGCCGCGAGCTACGGTCGCGTGTCGACGAGCGCACCACCCTTCGAGCAATTCATCGTTGGTGGTCTGCCGTCGAGTCTGATCGATGCGTCGTTGCTCACTCAACGCGTCGGTGTGCCGGCGCTTCCCACCGGCGTGGCTGGCGGCGATCGTGTCGTCACATATCGGGCCGCCACATCGCTCGCGGGATTGTCGCCCTACTTCTTCGCCACAAGCGCTGCCTTCGCGGAGAATCGCTTCGACGAGTGGCATCGCGTGATTGGGATCGAGCTGACGGTGGATCAGAGCTCGGTTCCCGTGCTCGGCCTCCCGGGAGCGCGGCTCGTCGCCGGCGTCGGCTACTCGCTCGATGAGCCGCTGCGCCGTCAGACACGAGGCTATCTCTCCGCCACTCTGCGGCCCTAGGCGATCAGTTGGCACGCATGAGCCGAAGGTCGCTACAGACAGCGCGCGGTCACTTTCCTATATTACGCGCCGCTTAGGCGTCCCACCACGCTCGCGCCACTCATCGGAGGACGATCATGCAGCTTCGCCGTGGTTCACGGTATTGGTTAGCACTTACTGCACTCACATTCGCGGGTAGCGCGCTTCGTGCCCAGGGATTCGGTCTCAATGAGATCAGCACCTGTGGCATTGGGCGTGGGTATGCCGCGGTCGCCAACGGCTGCCACGACGCGTCGTCCATCTACTGGAACCCGGCCGCGGTCACGAATCTGAATGGCTGGACGTGGGCGGTGGGGGCCGCGGCCATCGTCCTCGACGGCAAGTTCGTCCAGGATACGACTTTTCGCACCTTCAAGGGTGACGTGCCCACGGCCATCGTTCCGCACCTGTTCGTGAATTATCACAATCCGTCGAGCCGTCTCTCGTACGGCGTCGGCGCGTACGTCCCGTACGGTCTCACATCGCAGTGGCACGACGACTTTCCCGGCCGCTTCTCGGCGAAGAAAGCGTCGCTGCAGACGCTGTACATCCAGCCCAACCTCGGCTTCCAGCTCAACAAGAACTGGAGCATCGGCGCGGGGCCGATCATCGGCCACTCGACCGTGGAGCTGATTCAGTCGATCGATCTCTCGCAGCAGGTGCTGCCGTTCACGGTTGGCGGCCAGTCACTCACCTTCGCCGCGCTCGGCATCGCACAGCGCACCGAGTTCGCCCGTGCGCGACTGAAGGGCGACGCGTGGGGTTACGGGGCGCACATCGGCATTCAGGGCAAGCTTTCGCCGAACTGGACGTTCGGCGCACGCTATCTCACGCAGATCAACTTCAAGTACGACAATGCTGACGCGACGTTCAGTCAGGTCGCCACGAACCTGGTGGTTCCGAGCGCAATTCCAAATCCCGCGAATCCAACGGGGCCTCCGCTGATTGGAGCTGGCGCGCAGGTCGATACCCTCTCACTCTTGCGCGCAGCGTTCGCGTCGGGCGGCGCGCTGTCGTCACAATCGGTGAGCACGCGGATCTCGCATCCATCGCAGTTCCAGGCGGGCTTCTCCTACACGGGCCTGCCAAACTGGGAGTTCGAGGCGGACTACGCCTTCGTCGGCTACAAGTCGTTCAAGGAGCTCCCGATCAACTTCTCGAACACCGCCACGCCGGGCCGGACGCTCATCGAAGACTACAACAACTCCTCGGCCCTGCGCCTGGGCGCGGAATACAAG
>DATEPP010000302.1:0-11098 GCA_035273165.1 Gemmatimonadaceae bacterium | reverse complement strand
CAAGCCGCTGTATGTCAGCGTGTAGGTCATAATATTCGTGGACGGATCGAGCACCCCAGTCCACTTTCCCTGCGCAGTCGACGTGTTGGAATTCGGCCGCTCGTTCGCGCCTGAAAGGTTGGCGATGTAAGTGATCTTCGCCGGTGCCGTGGTCTTGCTGCTCCCGCAGGCCGTGATCAGTCCGACGCCAAGTAGTGCCGTCGCCAGCGTCAACGCGTGCTTCTGCATTGGGACTCTCCCTCGTCTCTGGTAGGATTGAGGAACAGATCGTGTCGAGCGGCATGCGCCCTCGTTTGCTCCTCGGGGCATGCGGACGTATCCGGCCTTTTCAGACGTAGTTCCAGCCGCCATCATGGTGCGGACACGCAAGCCGGTGCATGAGCCCCTACCTATTTCCGCTGCCATTTCGAGTCTGCGCGTTGAGCGCGTTGGCGATCGCAACGCGCTCGGCCAGCGCGCAGACGATCGCGGGCAGAGTAGTGGGAAAGGCCGACGGTACACCGGTCGTTGGTGCAATCGTCACTCTGCTCGATTCGGTGGGTCGTCCAGTGACGACGAAGCTTGCCGAAGATGGTGGAACCTTCGATTTCACCGCTCCCCTCGCCGGTTCATACGCACTGCGTGTCGAGCGTGTCGGCTTTCGGGCGACGACGACTGCTCCCTTTCTCGTCAGGCAGGCCGAGAGAGTCGACATTCCCGTTGCCATCCCAACCGAGGGCGTGTCGCTCCGCGCGGTGAAGGTGAGCGCTGATCGCCGATGCATAGTCCGTCCACAGGAAGGGCTCGCGACCGCTCAGCTATGGAACGAGGCGCGAAAGGCGCTCAATGCGACGCAGCTGACGCAGATGGCGCAAGCGGCGGCGCGAGCGCGACGCGATCCGCATCGCTTCGTCGTTCGTTTTCGCAAGTTCGAACGAGATCTCGAGCCTCGGAGTCTGGCAACGCGATCCGAGGATCAGGTCGTGATGGAGGGCGAGACAGTCACACCTTTCGTCACCAGGGATCCGGATGTGCTCGCGCACTCGGGTTATCTCGACGGTGACTTCCTCAAAGGCGGCACCGTCTTCGCCCCCGATGCGGCGATCCTTCTCTCCGATCGATTTCTCGACACGCACTGCTTCCGCATCCAGGCACCCGAGAATGGAAGCCGCGATGACTTCATTGGACTCGCGTTCGAGCCGCTGCACCTAACGAACAACGGCGCCGAACCGCGCGTCGAGATACGCGGCGTACTCTGGCTCGATCGCGCGAGCGCTGAGCTACGGTATCTGGAGTATGGCTATGTGAATCTGCCCTTCGACGCGGATGCAAACCGCGCCGGCGGAAGGGTCGAGTTTCGCCCGCTACCCGACGGCCGGTGGATCGTCTGGCGATGGTCCATCCGCACTCCCGGCGTCGAGCGACGCAAGACGGGCGTCGGCACGCAACCGGGTGATTGGCAGACGACGATCATCCGTGTTCGCGAAGAAGGAGCGGAGCTGCTCGATGTCATGCCCGCGGGAACGTCACGCGCGAACCGAGCCGCGATCTCCGGTGTGGTCTTCGATAGCTTGCGCGGAACGCCGATGGCGGGAGCGCGCGTCTTTCTCTCCGGCACGGCACTCGCAGCGGTAACGGGAGTGGATGGAACGTACGAGATCGACTCGATTCCCCCAGGTCGATATGTGGTGAGCGTTCTCGCGCCAGTGCTGGATTCACTACTTCTCGAACCTCCTGCTCGTGAGGTGGTGCTGAGCGCCGCGGATGCCAAGCAGATCGCGCTCGCCGTGCCAACCGCTCGCACGCTCTCGGCGCAGCTGTGCGGCGAGTCGATGGCGGATAGCGCGTCGATCGTACTCGGCTTCGTACGCGATACGGGCGATGTGAGAGCCGCGGGCGCGAACGTTCAGGCCGAGTGGACGATGATCGCGCAACACGGCTCCGCGGGTCTTCACGCGGCGCCGACACGCCTCGAGGTTACGACATCGAGTCGCGGCCGCTACGCGCTCTGTGGAATCCCGGCGGGTGTACGCTACACAATCCGGTCGCGGCGCGGCAGGAATGATGTCGCAGTCACGCAGACGCCGATGATGCGCGGAGAGGTACGGCGGGTTGACCTCACCCTGCACACTCCCTGACAGGCGGAGCCGATGCCCATCCCGAAGCGCTACTACGACGAGATGCAGCAGAAACGCCAGGAAGAGCACCGCGGAGCGGAGCGCGATCGGTCACGCGATCTACTCCGAGCGGGCGTGCTGTGCGCGGTGTGGTGCGTGGCGGGACTCGTGGTGTTTGCCTTCGCCTTTCACACCACCGATCCATTTCTGGCGGAAGTTTTCCGCTGGGGCGCTTATATCGTGACTTACGGTGGTATCGCCGCGACGCTCGCGCGCGCGTATCTCCGCGGCGAGCGTCGCGGCGACTGGTAAAGCCGGCCATCCGGCCTAACGATTCGGTGTTGGGCTGGCGTTGCCGCCGTCGACCACGAAGCGCCATTCGCCGTCCTCCTGCTTCTTCCAGATCGTGAGATACTTTCCGAAACGCTGAACCACCGTTCCAGTCGTACCGCGGCCAGTGAAGACGTACTCGCCCACAGTGAAGCCAAGATCGCCCGAGCTCGCGGCGTCCGCGTAGACAGGACGCCAGTTGAGGGTGCCGCCGGCGCGCTGTTGTTCGTCGAAGAGCGCGCGGACAGCGTCCGTGCCGATGACAATCTCGGAGCCGGAGAAGACGACTCCCTGCGGCGCCACGTACTGGGCGAAAGCGAAGCCCGTACCCTGGAGATCCGCCGCGAGCGCGAACGCGCTGTCCGCTTGCCGCACCTGCCGAACCGCATCGGCGCGCCGTCCTCGGGGCAACACGATCGTCGGTGGCAATTCCGCGGATGGCGCGGAGGCACTGGCCGACAATGGTGGCCCGCCGACGTCAGCGTATGCGATGACGCGCCAGCTGCCGTCACCGGCGCGGCGCCAGAAGGCGATATAGCGATCGGAGCGGATGGTGGGCGGCGCGTCGCCGTTAGGCGTCGCGACGGTGGCGATGCCGTAGGTATAGCCTCCACTCGCATCGCGTGAGATGCCGCCCCCGAGTGGCCGCCATTGAAGAGTCGAGCGTTCTGGCACTCCATCAGCAAGAAGCGCGAGTGCTTCGCTACGTCCGTAGACGATCGGTGCACCCGCTCTGAGAAAGACGACGTTGCTATCGAGCCAGGACGCCGCGGCGGCCGCATATCCCTGCCGCGCGACCATGTCACCGCGTGAAGCATCGACTGAGAGCAGGGAATCGCGCGCCGGGGAGCGAAGGGGCGCCGGCGCTTCCTCGTTGTGGTGGAGGGCGCAACCGCCACAGGCAAGAAACGCCACCGCGAGCGAGAGCCAGAGCTGTTTGTCGGTCCGAGACGCTGAGCGTGGGGGCATGTTCCCGTTCTTGAATCGCATCGCCTAACGCAGCGGCGGTGTTGTCGAGGGCGGACGCCGGTAGTGCGTCGCCTGCTCGTAACCATACGCGAGGCGAATCAGGAGCGGTTCGCTCCAGGCACGCCCGAAGATGGTCATACCGGCGGGAAGTGTGCCGCGCGTGTAGCCCATCGGCACCGTGATCGCCGGCCACCCCGTGCTCGGAGAGAAGAGCTGGCTGTTGTCCCCGGCCGGCGTGTTGAGATCGCCGATGAGCCGGGGCGGATTGCTCCACGTCGGATAGATCAGCGCGTCGAGCTTGAGCCCGTCCATCGCGCGGGACACCGTGGCGCGCAGCCCCTCGCGGAATTGCTCGCGATCCCTGCAACCCGCGCTTTGCTCCGGCGGTTGATCGACAGCCTGCGCCAGCTCCAGCCGTTTCTGAATCGATGGATGATATCGGTTGGATCGAATGATCTCCTCGAGCGTCTTCACCGGCGTGCGTCCGCCGGTGCTCGCGATCCAGCGCTCGAGATCGTACTTGAATGGGTTGCACTGCCCGCGATGGGCGCGGAAGAGTGAATCGAGCTCGGGCATCGGCACACTGTCGATCACTGTTGCTCCCGCGAGACGCAGCTCGGCAATCGCGCGCGCAAAGACGTCGCGGATCTCGGGGTCGACGCTCGGCCGATCGTACGCCTGATGGAGGACACCGATCCGTGCGCCGCGGAGGCCATCGCGCACGAGCGAGGCCGCGTAGTTAGGCACAGGCCGGCCGCGGCTCGCAAGGGTGAGCGAATCTGCTGGGTCATAGCCGACGACCACCTGAAAGACGGCGACGGCGTCGGCGACGGTCCGCGCCATCGGCCCCGCCACGTCGGCGGAGAGGTTGAGCGGCACGACACCACCACGACTGGTGAGGCCCATCGTCGACCGGATCCCGACCAGCGCCTGATGTGCCGACGGACCGCGGATGGAGTTGCCCGTATCCGTGCCGAGACCGACCTCACCCAGATTCGCCGCCACGGCAGCCGCGGTGCCGCCGCTCGAGCCGGCGGTCACGCGGTCGAGTGCGTAGGGATTCTTCGTGTATCCCGGGAGGATGGAGTTCACGGTCTCATACGGACTGAATGCGAACTCCGCCATGTTCGATTTCGCGAGTACGATCGCGCCGGCCTCGCGAATGCGTCGCACCTGAAAGGCGTCCTTGTTGGAGACAAAGCCTTCCAGCGAGAGCGAGCCCGCGGTCGTGGGAAGGTCCACCGTCTCGAAATTGTCTTTGACGATGACGGGGATACAGTGCAAGGGACCCGTCAGCCCTTCGCGTCGGAATCGTTGATCAAGTGAGTCGGCAACACGCAACGCGGCCGGATTCACGACGACGAGCGCATTGATCGCTGGTCCGTTCTTGTCGTACGCATCGATGCGTCTGAGGTACTGCTCGACGAGCGCGCGGCAGCTCAGCGTGCCGGCGCGCATCGCGGCATGGATGTCCGCGATAGTCGTCTCCTCGACGCGGAAGGCAGCAGGCGCGGGCGACTGCGCGGTGAGCGTCCGCGAAACAAGCGCCAGAAGGACCGCAATGGGGAGTCTCGTGCGCATCGGCAGGGTCACCGAAGAATGGCCAGTGCCGCCTCGTACATCCGCGCGTACGCAGCGCGCGCGGGCGACGATTCGTTGGTCGTATTGAATGCGGCAATGACAGTGGCGCTCGTGGCGGGATTGAAGAAGAGAAAAGATCGGAAGCCCGCCTGGCTCCCGGTGTGTCCGATGATCGTTGTCGGTCCACGGTGAACGACAAAGAACGAGAGGGCCATCGAATCGGTCGCGGTGGCGCTCTCGCTCATCGGATGCAGCGGCCGCCACATGCTTGTCAGCGTCGCGCGGGGAAGGACAACGTCGTACCGCCGCCGAGTGGAATCGTCGTGCGCGGCGCCGGTGAGAAATGCGGCGTACGTCGCGAGATCGGCGAGCGGCGCATTCCAGCCGCCGTTGGGAATCGTTATACCCGGATCGAAATCACGACCGTTCGCGATCTCCACGGTCGCCCCTGTGGAATCACGCCGGACGGTGTAATTGTTCGACCGATCCGCGGCGAGATAATACGGTGTCGCGCCGAAGTAGCTGTGGCCGAGCGCGAGCGGGGCGAAGATGTTCTTCTGAACGTAGCTCTCCCACGGATCGCCGCTCAATTGTTCGATGACCCGAGCCAGATAGATAAAGCCCGGATTCGAGTACGAGTAGCGTGAGCCGGGCCGGAAGTGCAGCTCCTGGTACGGCATCATCGCCACGAGCTGATTCCAGGTCGTCGGCTCGAACGGTTCCCACGCCTTGCCGGCGGTGTAGGGCCAGGTCGGATTCTGGAATCCGGCCGAGTGCGAGAGCAGCATACGGAGCGTGATGCTGTCGATCATCCCGTACGGATCGTGCACCTGACGAAGCTCCGGCACATAACGAGTGATCGTCTCGTCGAGAGAGAGGCCGCGGCGATCGTGAAGCTGCATGATCGAGATCGCGGTCAGCGTCTTGGTGATCGATCCCCAGTGAAAAATCGTGCGCGCGTCGACGCGCTGGCGCGCGGCGCGGTCGGCCCAGCCGTAGTCGTGCCGGTCGATGACGCGGCCGTCGCGCATGACAAGAACGCTGGCGCCGACTACCCGGTCACTGTCGGCATACGCGTCGAAGAGGCGAAGAAACGCGCTCCAGTCGTCGCTCGCGGGAGGCCGCGGCGATAGAGCGGTGGCGCGAGGCGCGGGCTGCGCGGCCAGCACCGACGGCAGGAGCACCGCAAAGGCGGCGCGAAGGAATATCGGTCTCATCCCCGGATTGTCGGCCGTCGGCGCGATCCCTGCAAGATCTCGGGGCGAATTCGTCGGAGACGAGCAATGCGTCGTGGGTTGGTCGGCCGCCGGAGCGGCACCCTGCCGATCGCGGGCAGCGTTCTGATCGCAACCTTGTTCACCATCGGGTGCGGGGATCACTGGGAAGCGGCCGCTCGCCAGACCGAAGCGCGGTCGACGCGCGTCGGCGCCATCATCGATTTTCACGAGCCGGAGTCCGTGAAGTACGACCCCGATCAGGACGTCTACTTCGTCACCAACATGAACGGCTTCGGCTCGGTGAAGGACAACAACGGCTACATCAGCCGCGTGAATGCATCGAATGTCAACGACATTCAGACATTCGTTCAGGGTGGGTCGCACGGGGTCACGCTGCATGCGCCGAAGGGGACGGCAATCCACGGCGACACGCTCTGGGTCTGTGACATCGACGCACTGCGTGGATTCGACCGGCATGGCGGCGCGGCGCTCGCCACGATCGACTTCGCTCCCTATGGCGCGGTGCTGCTCAACGACGTCGCCGTTGGGCCAGACGGTTCGCTTCACGTCACCGATACAGGCATTCAGATGACCGACAAGGGCGTCATCTTCTCGGGCGGCGACAAGATGTTCGTGGTCGGGCCGAACCACACGGTGCGCGTCGCCGTGTCGGGCGCGCAGGTCGACAAGCCTAACGGGATCACGTGGGATGTCGCGGCGAAGCGCTGGCTGTACGTCTCCTTCGATCCCTTCAACAGCCGACTCTTCACGTTTCACGACGGCGACACGACGCGAGCGGTACTCGACAGCGGCCACGGGAAGTGGGATGGCGTCGAGGCGTTGCCTGATGGAAGAATTCTCTTCACGAGCTGGACTGACTCGAGCGTGCACCTGCTCGCGAACGGGCATGATGAACGGCTCGTACGGAACGTTCCCGCGCCAGCAGACATCGGCGTTGACACGAAGCGCGGATTGGTGCTGGTCCCTCTTGGCGTGTTGAGCCGGGTCGAGTTGTGGACGATTCCCGACTACCGTCGTTAGGTGCGCGCCTAACGATCAATTGACATCGGTTCGAAAGAAGCGTGATCCAGATCACAATCACGATCGATCGGGTCATTCACGTCAGGCTGGAATCGAGTTTGCTCTCGTGCCCGGTATGGCGTACCGGGAGTTCGTCGATAGCTCAGGACAATCGTGGCGCGTGTGGAGCACGGTGCCATCAATGGGGTCGCGGCTGCGGGGCGGCTTCGATCAGGGTTGGCTGACGTTCGAGCGCATCAGCGCGGACAGCAATCTGCCGCTGCGCCGGTTGGTCCCGATCCCCGCGGACTGGGAGACGGCGCCGGATGATCGCCTCGAGCTGATGTGTCGCTCGGCGGACGAGGTGGCCCGGCCCAGGACCGGCCAAGCCCGGGGTGAATCCGCCGAGGCCGCTCGCCAGGAGTAGCGGGAATACTTTCCGGGCTGGTGCGCTCTACCTACAATAGGTCCGCCCCAACCGGATATTCCTATCAGCACCCCGCTTTCCGAACGGCACGCGCGCTTCGACGCGCTCGTTCTTCCCCATCTCGATCGTCTCCTGGCGTTCGCCGCACGGCGCACCGATATGCGCGCCGACGCGGAGGACGCCGTTCAGGAGGCGTGCGGCCGGGCCTGGCTAGGCCTGGACGAGCTTCGGGATACAGCCAAAGTCCGGGCGTGGCTTTATCGGATCCTCCGGAGCGTGCTGAGCGAGACCGAGGAGCGAAGCGCCAGGAGACGGCAACTCGTGTCGATTACGCGACTCGAGGAGGCGCATGATGAACTAGTTGCCAGTGATGGGGATATGGTGTTCGAAGAGGTCGCGGCGAGGTTGACGGGCGAGGAGGTTCGGGCCGCGCTTCAGCAGGTGCCCGACGACTTTGCGATCGTCGTCGAGCTGCATGACATAGATGGCTTCAAGTATCACGAGATCGCGGAGATTGTTGGCGTGCCGATCGGTACGGTAATGAGCCGCATCTCACGCGGACGACGGTTGCTGGCTGGCGCGGTGCTGGCCGCCCGGCCCGCCGCGACGAAGGAGTCGAGCGCGCAGGACCGACGCTCGGCACGTTGGGGTGGCTCGGGTACGACTGGTGGAGGCATTCGATGACGGATTGGACTCCCCTTGCGCCTGGATCGACCGAAGATCCGGCCGAGCGCGCGGCACGCGAGAGTCAGCATCAGGTTCTGATCGACCTTCTCGGCGCTTACGCGGATCGCGAGCTTCCGCCCGAGACGACGTCGCAGATCGACGCTCATCTCGTCGGCTGCGTGCGATGCCGCCGCGAGCTCGCCGTTCATCATGCGATGCGCCGGCGGCTTGGCGTCGAACCGCCGATCGCAGCGCCCCCTGCTCTCCGCGAACGAATCGCGGCCGCGATCGCGGCGACTCCGGTTCCAGTCTCGACATCCGCATCAGGAAGGGTGGCAGTGCTCCGCCGCCCGCTCGTGATCGCAGCGCTCGCCGCCGCCGTAGTGGCGACTGGCATCGGATCGACGGTGCTCGTTAGGCAGCGAGCGGACAGAGCGACGCTCGCGCCGTTAGCGACGGTGAGCACCGTGCCGCTCCTTCGCGATGTCCTGGCCGACTATCGCCGGGTCGTCGCGGGCGATCTGCCCGGTCGGGCGAGGGACCTCGACGCCGTCCGAAGCGCGGTTGCGTTCCCGATCGAACCGCTCGGCGGATCCGCCGTTAGGCTGCTTGCCGCGTGGACCACGGACCTCGGCGGCGAACCGGCCGTCGTCCTCGCATATCGCTGGGACGACCGAATCCTGCTCCAGTATGTCGTGTCGGAGGAGCGCTTCTTCCAGCATCCAGCGTTGCGGCAGGCGGTGGCGGATGGTGGGCTGTTGGCGGCGCGCGATGGCGCGCAGGGAATCGTCGCATGGCCGACCGCGTCGGCGGGTACGCTGCTCATCGCCGACCTGCCGCCGGAGAGGCTGCGTGCGATTGGCAACGCGGCGCTACTGGCCGGAAAGGCGGCGCGCGGTGCACCTTAGGGGCGGGGTGGCGCGCCGCGCGATCCCGCTCTCCGAGCGCACTCGCGCCGCGTCCCCGTCTCGTGAGTCTTCGCACTCCCCTTCTCTTCGCGTTTTTGCTTGCCTTGGCCCGGCCCCTCGCCGGGCAGAGCCCGCCGCCCGATTCGGCACGCCGCGCAACCGACACTCTGTCACTGGATTCGCTGATGGCTCGACTCGCTCGCGCCGAAGCAGCGATTGCGATCCTTCGGCAACAGATCGCTGACGAGTCGGAAAGCGCAGTGCATACCAGGTCGCGGTTCCATATCGAGCTCTCGGCTCAGATGCTCACGAACGCGTTCGTGACGTCCGGTCGCGTCAACAACACCGATGTGCCGCAGACTGTGCTGCCGCCTGCCGCACCGGCCGCGATGCCGCCGACAAATTCCGCATTTGGAGTCACGCTCCGGCAGAGTCGCGTCGGAGCTTCAACGTCGATCGACAACGTCGCCGGGGCCACCTTTGCGGGAGACATGGACGTCGACTTCTTCGGCGGAGTGCAAACCGGTTCCGGCGACAGGCGGCTCTTTCCGGAACCCCGATTGAGAACGGCAAGAGCGCGTCTCATCTGGTCGAAGACGGAGCTCATGCTCGGATCGGATACGCCACTGATCTCGGATCTGAATCCTCTGAGCCTCGCGTCGGTGGGCACGCCGGATTTCTCCGGGGCCGGGAATCTATGGAACTGGCTCGGCCAGCTGCGCGTGACGCAGACACTCGGTTCGTTAGGCAGAGGCGCCGGCGGCTTACGGTGGGCGATCCAGGGTGCCGTGATGACACCGTACGCAGCGCAGACCGCGCCCGGCGAGCCTGATCTCGTGGATGCGGGCGAGCGCTCGACGCTCCCCGCGTTCGAAGCAAGGCTCCGGGCCCAATGGGGCGGCGACGCCATGGGCGCGGCGACGGTCTCCGGTGCGCTCATCGGAAGCGGGGGTGGTGAGATCGGCATCGGGATGCATCGCGGCTGGGTGGCGACGGGCGCCGGCGAGGTGAAAGAGAGTCACGCCGTCGCGATCGATGGTCATTTCATCGTCGCGCCGAAGGTCGAGGTGCGCGGCGAGGGCTACGTCGGCCGCCTGCTACGTGGGCTTGGCGGCGGTGGGATCGCCCAGAACTTTGGCTCGGTACCCGCCGGCGCGCCGGCGAACTCGTTAGGCCCCCCAATCCGGGACGCGGCGGGATGGGCCCAGATCAACGTTCAGCCCGTGCAACCGGTGATTGCGGGGGTCGGTTGCGGCATCGACGCGACCCGCGCCGAAGACGCGGCAACGCGTCTCCAGAACACCGTATGCGCCGCGCACGTGGATTGGCGCCCCGTTCAGCCACTCGTGTTCGGCGTCGAGTACCGCCAGCTCGGAACACGGTACTCCACGGGGACCTACAGCGCACGTCATCTCAACCTCATTTTCGGTTTCGAGCTTTAGCAGATGCATATCGCAGTGAAAGCAGTCGCCGCCGTCGGCATGTTGACCCTCTCGGCATCGATCGCGACCGCACAGGGCACGGTCTCGGGAGCACTGTCGCTGGAAGAACGAGCAGGCGCCGATCGGGGAGACCTGCGCAGCGCCGTCGTCTATCTCGAGCCGCGGGAGCGCGCCATCCCCGTGAATGACGCGCCGGCGATGCGCTCGCGCGTGATCGCCATGCATGGCCGGGAGTTTCGGCCCCACGTCGCGATCGTGCTGGCTGGAGGAAGCGTCGCCTTCCCGAACGAGGATCCCTTCAGTCACAACGTCTTCTCCAATGTCGACCTTGGGCCGTTCGATCTCGGGCTCTATCGCCGCGGTGCGACGAGGGCAGCCACGTTTGCGAGGCCGGGCGTCTATCCCATTTACTGCAACATCCACTCGATGATGGTGAGCTTCG
>DATEPP010000301.1:0-5805 GCA_035273165.1 Gemmatimonadaceae bacterium | reverse complement strand
TGCGGTCGACGGGCGTCCCGTTAGGCGCTGGCGACGCCGGCATCGGTATCAAGTGGCGCCTCACCGAGGGAAGCCCCTTGCTCGGGCGCATCGCGATTCTGCCATCGTTCACCTGGTCTACCGGCGGCGATCGCGGCACGGGAGCCGACGCTGCGGGCCTCCTTCTCATCGACAGCGGCTCGATCGGCCCCGTGAGCCTCGACCTCAACGTCGGCCTAACGAGGCATGGCCGTGCTGCGGATGTCGCACGCACGACGACCGTGTGGACCGCGTCGAGCGCGATTCCGGTTGCGGGCGCCGTCGGGTGGCAGCTCGAGTGCTTCGGTTACCCGGGGACGCGCGGCGGCGGCAACGCCCCGATCGTCGCCATTCTCACCGGCCCCACGTTAGGCGCTTGGCGCTCGCTCGCGTTCGACACTGGCGTCATCCTGCCGCTGACCGGTCTCCAACCGAAGGCATGGTACGCGGGCGCCGTCGGGAATCTCGGTCGTCTGCCGTGGTGATCGTCCATGTCGGCCCATCTGATAGCCTGACCGTCACTGCAGCGGGCTGATCTAGCCCGAGCGGCAAGCGGCATCATGGATCGCTCGCGCTGCGACAGCTCACCGCCGAATCGCAACGGTTTTGTACGGTTCGTCACCGGAAGGTGACGCGCGCTACCTTTCGCACGGTTCTCAATCCAAATTGTGCGAGCGCGTCGTTCGACGACACGCCCTCATGATCCGAGCGCTACTGGCGATACCGGTTCGCTTGTGTACGCCGGCGTGCATATCCGCCCCGGCGCAGCGCGTGGTCCCGCAATTAGGCGAGACTCGCGACGATTTCATTCTCGTGAGGCACTGAGGACCCACAGTTCATGTTGCGATCGTTCAAGCATCTCCTCGCCGCGGCGACCGCGGCGGCGATGGCGCTCGCTCCGTTCGGGCGTGCCGCCGCGCAGCAGAATACCGGCACCATTGCCGGTCGCGTCACCGAAGCAGGCAGCGGACGCGCGATCAACGAAGCGACGATCTCTATCGTCGGCACGACGCGTGGCGCGCGGACCGACGCCGAAGGGCGCTACCGCATCAGCGGAGTGCCAGCGGCGACGGTAACGCTTCGCCTCGCGCGCATCGGCTTTCAGAGTACCACTCGCCAGGTCACCGTCAGCGCCGGTCAGGAGACGACGGCGGACTTCTCCGTCGGCGCCGTCGCGACCGTGTTGAGCGCGGTCACGACGACCGCCAGCGGCACGCAGCAGCTCGCGCGCGAGAACGGCGCGTCCGTCGCCCAGATCTCGACGGACACGATCGTCCTCGCGCCGATCCAGAACTTCTCGCAGCTCATCACCGCGAAGACGCCCGGCGTCACGATCTCGCAGAGCACGGGCACGAGTGGTGAAGGCGCGCGTGTTCGCATCCGCGGCGCGAACTCGATGTCGCTTTCCAATGAGCCTCTGCTCATCATCGACGGCGTGCGCATCGACAACACGCCGGAGTCGAACACGATCGGCGTCGGCGGTCAGTCGCCGTCGCGGCTCAACGACATCAATCCGGAAGACATCGAGAGCTTCGAGATTGTGAAGGGACCCGCCGCGGCCGCGCTCTACGGCACGGCGGCGGCAAACGGCGTCATTCAGATCACGACCAAGCGCGGCAGCGCCGGTCGCACGAAGTGGGAAGGATACGGCGAGATCGGCTCGATCTACGAGAACAATTACTACCCGCCGAACTATGGCGGCTGGACGCAGACGCCCATCCCCGACTACAGCTTTCCTGGCTGGTCGATGAGAGGATGTGCAAAGGGCGACGCCAGCCGTTGTCGGCTGCCGAGCCCGATCTGTAACCTCGTCGACCAGGCGGCCGGGAACTGCACCATCGATTCCCTCAGCACCTTCGATCCGCTCGAGCGGAACAGTCCGTTCCGCACCGGGCATCGCCAGAAGCTCGGCGGCTCGGTCTCGGGCGGCGTGCCGGCGTCGACGTACTTCGTCTCGGCAGACGCGGAGCAGGAGGCGGGCGTCTACACGACGAGCAATCTCGCGAAGCTGAATCTGCGCGGGAATCTGAGCGCGCACCCAACGGATAAGGTGGACATCAACGTCGCGACCGGGTTCTTGCGCAGTCAACTGCAGCTCCCGCAGAACGACAACAACTATTATGGCGCGATCTCGAACGGCCTCGCCGGGTGGCAAGCAGATGGTCCGACGTTCGGCTACAATCCCGTGCCGCCGCAGCAGTTCGACAACATCGACACCCGGCAGCTCGTGAACCGCTTCACGGGCGGCGCCAATGGCGCGTGGCGTCCATTGTCGTGGCTGTCCGGCAACGCCACGTTAGGCATCGATGTCGTGAACCGCTCGGATGAGCAGACGATCCCGCCCAACATGGTCTTCTTCTCGAACGACGACCTCGGCAGCCGCACAGCGAACCGGTTCCAGATCCTCAACATCACGAGCAACTACTCGCTCACGGGCCGCTATCACATCTTCTCCAGCCTCGAGGGCGTGACGCAGGCCGGCTACCAGTACCAGCAGGCGCAGAGCCGCGGCACGGAAGCCTTCGGGCGCACGCTCACCGCCGGCAGTGGATCGTTAGGCGGCACGGTCAGCGACAAGACCATCGACGAATCGACAGTCGATAACAAAACGGTCGGCGGCTTCGTCTCGCAACAGCTCAACTGGAACGAGAAGCTGTACGTGACGCTGGCGATGCGCGGGGACAAGAACAGCGCCTTCGGCCACAACTTCGGCTACATCAACTATCCGTCGGCTTCGGCCTCGTACGTCGTCACCGAAGGCGGCACGACGCTCAATCAGCTCCGGCTGCGCACCGCGTACGGCGAGTCGGGCCTCCGTCCCGGCGTGCTGGACGCCATCGCGTACTTCACCGCAGCGCCGGCACGCCTCGACTCCACGAATCAGGCGGGCGTGACGAGCGGGAATCTCGCAAATCCGAACCTCAAGCCGGAGCGGACGCGCGAGTATGAGCTCGGCTTCGACGCCGGGTTCTTCCGCGACCGCGCCTCGATCGGCTTCACCTACTACGACAAGCGGTCGCGCGACGCCCTCGTGCTCGTGCCGCTGGCGCAGTCGTTAGGCGGCCCGTCGACGCAGTTCCAGAACCTCGGCGCGGTCACGAACAAGGGCGTCGAGATCACGCTCAATGCGACGCCGTTGCAGTTGAACAATGCGGTGCTCGCAATGACCCTCACCGGCTCTGGGAACCGCAATCGCGTCACGAATCTGGGCGGCCAGCCGCCGATCCTCTTCGGCTACTCGCAGCGCAACGTCGCCGGCTATCCGCTCGGCGGCTACTGGGGAACCACGGTCGACAGCGTCAAGGTCGATGCGAACGGGGACGTCACTCCAGACAACGTGTTCTTCAGCACCGATCCGGACAAGTATCGTTATCTGGGCAGCTCACTGCCGACGCGTCAGGGTTCACTCTCCGGCGATCTGACCCTCTACAAGTACTTCCGCTTCTCGACGCTGTTCGAGTACCGTGGCGGCTATAAGCTGTACAACAGCAGCGAGCAGTTCCGCTGCCTGCCCTTCGTCCGCGTCTGTCGCGGCCTCAACGACAAGACGGCGCCGGTGATGGAGCGGGCGAATGCAGTCGCCGACTGGGTCTCGAACGGCGACTACTTCGGCGGCTACATCGAGGACGCGGGCTTCGTGAAGTGGCGCGAGCTCTCGCTCACCATCAATGCGCCGACTCGTTATGCATCGATGGCGCGTGCGAGCGCCCTGTCGTTGACCTTCGCCGGCCGCAACCTCGGGACGTGGACGAAGTACTCCGGCCTCGACCCCGAGGTGAACGTCCTCGGGCAGGACAACCTCGGCTCGGGCGACTTCCTCACCCAGCCGCAAGTGCGGTACTTCATCACGCGCCTCAACCTGACCTTCTGAGCCTGACCCACATATGATTCGCATCTACTCATCATCGCGTGTCCGGCGGCGGCTGCTCGCCGCCGGCGTGCTCGGCGTCGCGGCTACGCTCGGCGCGTGCAACCTCGACGTCTCGACTCCGGACGTCGTGCCACCGACCGCGGTCGAGGGGGCGGCGGCACTGCCGACGCTGCTCGCTGGCGCGTCCGGAGACTTCTCCGTCGCGTACGGCGGCTACAGCAATGGCGACAACAGCGACGCCATCATCCAGACGAGCGGACTCTTCACCGACGAGTTCATCGCCGCCGATTTCTTCTCGACGCACGTCACGATCGACGCACGCGACGCGAACCCGACGAACGACATCATCTCGCGCGTCATGCGCAATATCCAGCGATCGCTGGTGAGCGCGAACAACGCCGCGGGTCGTTATGCGCAGCTCGAGGCGACCGATCCCGGGTTTGCGCGGGTGCTCAACTTCGCGGGCTTCGACTACCTCTTCCTCGCCGAGAACTTCTGCAGCGGCGTCCCCGTCGGTAGCACCATCGACGCCAGCGGTAACACCATCTACGGCACGCCGAAGAGCACGACCGAGCTGCTCACGCTGGCGATCGTCAAGTTCGACTCCGCCGCCGCGGTCGCGACGGCGGCGCACGATAACCTGATGCTGTACACGGCGCTGGTGGGGAAGGGACGCGCGCAGCTCGACCTCAATCAGCCGGCGCAGGCGGCGACGACGGTGGCCAGCGTTCCCACCAGCTTCCGCTTCACCACCGAGCACGACGCCGCGAACGACCGCACGAAGAGCGGGATGTACGAGCTGATGTGGATCAACACGCGGCTCACGACCGCCGACAAGGAAGGCGGCAACGGACTCGCCTACGTTAGCTCCGACGATCCACGTACGGCGACGGAAGATCTCGACGTATCGGCGTTCGACGGCGCGACGGAGATCATGGCGCCGGTCAAGTACGACAGCTATTCGGCGCCCGAAGTCATCGCGGATGGGATCGAGGCTCGGCTGATCGAGGCTGAGGCGGCGTTGCGCGCCGACAATTATGGTGGCGCGAACGGTACCCTCGACATTCTCAACTCGCTGCGCGGCAGCGCCGGGCTCGACCCGCTCGCTGCCGCGCCCGATGCAGCGTCGCAGCAGAACCAGCTGTTCGCCGAGCGCGCATTCTGGATGTTCGGCACCGCGCACCGTCTCGGCGATCTCCGTCGTCTCATCACCCAGTACGGACGCGCGGCGAATCAGGTCTTCCCCACCGGTGATTACTTCAAGGGCGATCAGTACGGCACGGACGTCAATCTGCCGGTGCCGCAGGAAGAGGAAGCGAACCCCAACTTCAAGCGCTCAGCCTGCGATCAGTCGAAGGCATAAGGGGGAAGAAGCGGGAACCGTGTGAACGGCGGAAACCGCGTAGCAAGCGGGAACCGCATGTGGGGCGGAAACCGCGTAAACGACGTTTCGAATTCGGACTGGCGGGCGCGTAGCGCCCGCCTTTCCTTTTTCGCACCGTTGTTTATGCGGTTTCCGCCGTTTATGCGGTATCCGCAGTTCATGTTGCCACCCGGCATCCCTTCCTTACATTCGCTATTCGCACCCACTTGGAGTCTGTCATGGGATTCATTCGCCATACTCGACCATTGCTCGCCCTCCTCGCCGCAGTCGCGGCACCGCTGTCGGCACAGCAGCAAGGCTCGCGTCCTGAAGGGCAGCGCTCGCAGCGTCCGCGACAGGTTGTGAAAATGGACTCGGCCCGCGCAGCTGAGCTCTATGTCAGCAACCGCGAGGAAGACCAGCCGCAGGCGGACTTCACGCGACAGGTCGTCGCCAAGTTGCGGACGGACAGTATCCTCGCCGCGCACGCCGCGGGTGCGTACGACTTCAAGAAGATCACGTACAAGAGCAACGCCGACGGGATGGAGATCCC
>DATEPP010000300.1:0-2256 GCA_035273165.1 Gemmatimonadaceae bacterium | reverse complement strand
ACGGTACGCGCGAGCGAATCGTACGCGGCGTGATAACGATCCACGATCACGAAGAAGTCGAAAGCACTTTCACGGCGCGCATCGGAGTGCTGGGCGTGCGAGCCGTAGTGGATGATGGCCGCGGTGCTCTCGCCGAACGATCGGGCGAGCATCGCGGCGAGAGCCGTGGCATCGGAGCCGGGAGGATTGTCGAGCCCGGCGGCGAGCTCGGCCCGGAGCGCGGGATCAGCGAGCCGAAGAGGCTTCGAGCTCACCGGGAGCGGGCTGGGATGAGGATGATGTCGCGCGTCGAATCTCGGCGAGTGTGGCGGTCATGCGCGCATGGAGCTCGTCGATGAAGCTGTCGAGGTGCTCCTTGTCCGGCGGCGGAAACGGACCTCGAATGACCACGTTCACGTTGCTGTTCGCGAAAGAGTGAATTGCTTCCCTGACGGTTCGCGCGTGCCAGAGGCCATCCGAAACGATATAATAGATCGGGCGCTGAGCTCGTTGTAAAATGAGCCTCAGCCCGCTACGCATGAAGGGCAGAATGGTTCCGTCGGTCGTTCGATGGCCTTCGGGGTAGATGATCAGAGTAGTCTCTCCGTTGGAGAGATCCCTGGTCGCCTGAAGCAGCGCAGCAACCTCGGCCTTTGACGGCCTCGGCTGTTGCGTCACGAGGGGGAAGCGGCCGAGCTTTGTGAGCGAGGATATGCCCGGAATGCCGTGGCCGTATCTTTCGCGCGTCGGAATCACCGCCTGGGGGCCCCGGGCGGCGTTTACCGAGATGGTGATGTCGAGCAGCGACTGGTGGTTCATCACCAGCAGGCAGCTCTCAGCGGGTGCCGTGCCGTCCGTCGTTACGCGAACGCCGCCGAAGACGCGGGAGATCCAGAGGGAGATTTTCGCCAGGAAGCGAAGCCAACGTCGCACTATGGCCCGGCGTTTGACTGGAAACAGCCAAACCGCTGGCCAAATGATCAGACGTTGCCCAAGATCGAAGATCGTAAGCGTGAAAATAGAGTAGACGAAGAAAAACATGCCGCTTCGTAGCGTGCGCGCGAATCCGGCGCCGCGAGCTCGACTGTGAGCGCGAGGGGTGGACGGCGATGAGCTGTCGGCATTCATGTGGAGGTCACCAATGGCAACACGAGTCGAAGCGCGGACGAGCATGAATCCACTGGACTACGATTACAGCAGTTTTTTCTACTCGTCGAGCGACGACCCGTTTTCGATTCTCGAGCCTTACAACGAGTGGTTCAATGCAGCGGTGCCGGAGGGCTACTACCTGTTCGCTCAGGCCATGTCTACGCCGCCGAGCGGCACGGTCGACCTGACGGAAGGATTGCACCACGAACACGTCAGGCTCGTCAATCTATCCTCCTACAACTATCTCGGCCTATCCTATCGCCGTGAGGTGATCGAGGCGGCGAAAACGGCACTGGACAAGTACGGGCTCGGCGCGGCAGGCTCGCCGATCCTGAGCGGCACGATGAACGTGCACTACGAGCTCGAGGCTGCACTCGCGCGCTTCAAGAAGAAGGAAGCGGTGATGGTGTTCCCGACCGGCTACAGCACGAACGTCGGGATGATCTCGGGACTCATGCGACCAGGCGACTGGGTCATCTCTGACCAGAACGCGCACGCGAGCATCGTCGACGGCGCCATTCTCTCGAAGGCGAACGTTCGCTTCTTTCGCCACAACAACCCGGCGGATCTCGAGAAGAAGCTGAAGCAGACGACCGGGAAAAAACTCGTCGCGATCGAGGGCGTCTACTCGATGGACGGCGATGAGTGCCCGCTTCCCGAGCTCGTGGCGGTGGCCAAGAAGTACGGCGCGCGCATTCTGCTCGACGAGGCGCACTCCGCGTTCGTCTACGGCGCGAATGGCCGCGGCGTAGCCGAGAAGTTCGGGCTGGAGGACGAGGTCGACATTCACATCGGCACCTTCTCGAAGGCGCTCGGTGGACAGGGCGGCTACGTGGCCGGCTCACAGAACCTGTACAACTATCTCAAGGGGTTCGCGCGCTCGCGCGTGTTCTCCTGCGCGCTGTCGCCCGTGGTCGCGGCAGGCGTGCTCAGAGCACTCGAGCTCCAGATCGCGGAGCCCGAGCTGCGCGACAAGCTCTGGTCGAACGTCGCCTACATGCGTGGACGGCTCGAGGAGGAAGGAGTGGATGTCGGCGACTCGACATCGCAGATCTTTCCGATCATGGTCCGCAACGACCGCCGGATCTTCGAGCTCGGACACAAGCTGCTCAAGGCGGGGCTCTATCT
>DATEPP010000299.1:0-12682 GCA_035273165.1 Gemmatimonadaceae bacterium | reverse complement strand
TTGGCGCGAGGCAGTCGTTGCAGAGCTTGAGCACCTGCTCACGGGTGAAGCCCCGCGGCCGCACGAGCGAGGCGAAAGAGAAGAGGAGCGCAACGAGGAGGGCGACGATCGGATTGCCGACGAAGCGGAGCGTGGCGCGCGCGGTGCTGTCGGCGGCGAGCGTCGCGTCCGCGGCCGTGGCGACGAGCATGAGCACGACGGGAACGAGCACGGTGAAGAGCGAGATCGCGAAGCCAGGAAGCTGCGCGACCGCAACGTCGCTCTCCGAAAGCTGCGCGGCGAGTGGATTGTCCGGCGGGAGCGATACGCGTCGCGCGATCCAGGCGCCGTAGATAGGGCCCGCGAGCGCGGCTGTCGGCAAGCCGACGATGAGGCCATACAGGATCGTGCGTCCGACGTCGGCATTGAACGTCGTGACGGCGAGCATAGCCGCCGGGTGCGGCGGCAGCATCCCGTGTACGACCGACAGACCGGCGACGAGTGGAATGCCGAGCTTCACGAGGGAGAGGCCCGTGCGCCGCGCAATCGTGAAGACGAGCGGCACGAGCAGAACGAATCCCACCTGAAAGAAGACCGGAATGCCGAGTATGAACGCGACGACCATGAGCGCCCAGTGAACCCGGCGCTCGCCGAACCAGCTGATGAGGGTCGTCGCGATGCGAGTGGCCGCGCCAGACTCCGCCATGACTTTGCCGAGCATCGTGCCGATGCCGACGACGATGGCGATGAACCCGAGCGCGCTTCCGACGCCGTCCTGAAACGCTTTGGCGGCGTCGGCGAGCGGCATTCCCGCGATCGCGCCCATGCCTAACGACACAACCGTGAGCGCGATGAGCGGATGGAGCTTGAGCCGCGCGATGAGGACGATGAGAAGAACGACCGCCGCCAACGCGTAGAGAAGAAGGCGGGCCTCGGCCGTCACGCGTGCCTATCGCAGAACGAATAGAACGGTCGGGTCGATCGGATACCTTCCGAAGCCCGACCCATAGATCGCGAGACCGCCGGGGAGCGCCGCGTCGACGGAGAGCCTGACCACGATCGCGCCGCTTCGTGCCGCATCCGCGAGTGCTGCGGCTGGTATCGGCACGCGCAGGAGCTGCCCGTACGAGCCGGCCTCGTAGAGGTGCCCGTCGTGGGGCTGCGCATGCCAGCTGAGAATGCCCCGCGAATCGGCCGGATCGTCGGCGAGCTCCCAGCGTCCGGCGAGCTGACCGTTCACGGTGACTGTCACCGCGCTCGGGAACGGCGTCGTTCCGGTCATCGGATAGCTGTTCGGGTTGCGGCTCGGATCGTGGAAGCCACCGCCGCGCATGTAGTCATCGTTTGCGCTGACCGTCGTGTCCCGATCCTTCCCATTGAGCCGCTTCGCCGATGCCTCGACGAGAAAGCTCGCGCTGGCAACGCCCGACGGCGCGAGTCCGGCCGGCCATGCCAGGCGATACTCGAAGTATCCGCTCCCCGCGCCGTCGATCTTTCGGCCGCCGAGAACGCTCCACTGCTTGAGACTCCAGCGGGCGTCGCTGATGGACGCCGCGGGTACGCGCACCGCATGCACGCGCGCGCCGTCGCCGAGTGTTGCTGTTGCCGGGGCGTCGCCTTCGACGACGAAGGTCGTGAAGTTCCGGTGCAATATCGTCCCCGCCGCATCCTCGAGCCGGACGGCGAGCACGGCGACGGCCGGTTCGTTAGGCATCGTCATCGCGAGCGGTGCCAGCTGCTGCGTCATCCACGGTCGATACGGAACGCGCCGTACGACGGAGGCGAACTGGCGGTGCTCGCCCAGTGTGGTCCAGCCGCTCAGCTCCGCGCGAAGAACGAGCGAGTCGCCGTAGGCTGTGCTTCCGCTGAGAAACGACGCATAGAGCGGCACGTTCACCTGCTCGCCAGGCCGCACGGTCTTACTCAGCGCTGGTTCACCGACCGCGACATAAAGCGAGGTATGCAGGTCGCGCAGCGTCATTCCATCGACGAGATCCCCGAATCCAGTTTCCTTCGCCGAGCGATCGAAGCGCCAGTAGCCGTTCCACTCGTTGATGACGTCGTGATGTTCGGTGTAGAGCCATCCGGAAAGCTTGGGATGGCGGCGGAACGCATCCACGGCCCGATGATAGTCCCAGCTCCAATCGACGTCGCCGGTGCTGCCCTCGTAGCCCCACACGTTGCCGAACTCGGAGTTGAGCATCGGCTGACCACTCTGACGAAATCCGCGCTCGAAGTTCCACGTCGATCCGGCGAAGGTGCTGTCGCTGAGCGAATCGAGATGCGCCTCCCAGCGCCAGCCGGGCAAGTACTCGTGCCACGAGTTGAGGTCACTCACCGTGTGTCCGCGGTGACAGCACACGGAGTTGTCCTCGACGAGACGGGTGGCGTCGAGCCGCTTCGCCAGCGCATAGACGCTCGCAACCTTTCTCTGGGTCGCCGGCGTGTACTGTTCGCGATCACCGACCTTGCTCGTCAGGCCCCATGTCTCGTTGAACATCACCCACGCGAACACCGCGGGATGGTTGTAGTCGCGCTCGATCATTCCCGTCATCGCGACCTCGTGCTCGTGAAACGCAGCCGAATCGGGCGGCCCCCACCAGTTCGGAACGTCGGCCATGATCAGCACGCCAAGCTTGTCCGCCCAATACAGCTTGCGGGGTGCCTCGATCTTGATGTGCTCGCGGAGGCCGTTGAGGCCGATGCGCCTCGCGCGAAGAATCTCGTCGCGGAGGACGCTGTCCGTCGGAAAGGTGTAGTAGCCGCGGGGATGATACGCCTGATCGAGCGCCAGCTGGAGAAAGATTGGCGTTCCATTGATGGCGACGTACGGATATGACGTGCCGGGAAGGTTGACGACGCCGATCGTGCGCATCCCGAAGTACGTGTGCACGCTGTCGGTAGCGAGGCCGGCACCGGCGGCGGTGACGACGACATCGTGAAGGAAAGGATCCTCGAGCGACCAGCGATGCGCGTCAGGGAGAGGGACGTCGACATACGCACGGAGCTCTCCGCGGGGAATACGTTGCGTGACCGTTGGCTGGCCGGCGCGATTGGTGAACGTCAATCGTACGGTCACATCCGTCGGCGCCGGCTCGAGCAAGCGCGTCTCAACCCGCACGCCATTCAAATCCGCGTGAGGGGTGAAGTGGACGACGTCGAGCGGAGCGCCGCCGCGAGCCTCGAGGTACACGGTCTGCCACATCCCGTGAGCCGCGCCATACCCCTGTTTTCCCTCGAGCTTGAATGGGTGCGGTGTGTCGTCGACGCGGACCACGAGACGCTGCGCTCGCCCGAATCGCGGCGTCTTCAGCTCGAAGGAGAACGGCGTGTAGCCACCCTGATGCTCGCCGAGGTTCGTGCCGTCGAGCCAGGCGCTCGTCCGCCAATCGGAGGCGCCGAAGACGAGAAAGATCCGCCGTCCGCGCCAAGCGTTAGGCACCGAGACCGTCCGCGCGTACCATCCGATGTTGGCACTGTCCGGGACGCCCGAGAGTGGCGCGCCCCACGAGAAAGGAACGAGAATGCGATGCTTCGCCGGCAGTGCGCCGTTAGGCCAGCCAGCGCGCACGCCGGCATCCTTGCCGTCGAAGGCGAACGACCACCAGCCGTTGAGGTTCAACCACTCGGTGCGCTGGAAGTCCGGCCGCGGGTGTTCGGGCAGCGGTATCGTGTCGGCTCGCGAGGGCTGCGCTGCCGCGACAGCAGGGAGCGTGACCGTTAGGCAGAGGAGTCCCGCGGCGACGGCGAGTATACGAGGGAAGCGCATCGCGTGAAAATACCGCCGCCAGCCCGGGACGCGAGTCGGCCGTTCGCGGTTGCTCGCCGCGGTGGGCGTTCGTAGCATTGATTACCCGAACACGCAGGCATGGCCGACCAACGCACCGAGCTCGAGGCGCGCGCCCGCGCCCTGTCGCCCGACTTCGCGCTCGATCGCGAGATCGGGCGCGGCGGCATGGGTGTCGTCTACCAGGGCGTCGACGTCAGGCTCGAGCGCCCGGTCGCAATAAAGGTGCTCCCCGAGGTGTTCGGCGACGTCCCCGATGTGCGCGAGCGGTTTCTGCGGGAAGCAAGGACCGCGGCGAAGCTCTCCCACCAGAATATCGTGCCGATCTACCGCGCAGACGAGAGTGGGGGCGTGGTGTTCATCGTCATGGCGCTCGTGGACGGCGAGTCGCTCGCGGAGCGATTGGCGGTGCGTGGCGCACTGCCGGCCCGCGAGCTCGTGCCACTGCTCCGCGACGTCGCCGCGGCGCTCGATCACGCCCATGCGCACGGCGTCGTCCATCGCGACGTCAAGCCCGAGAACATCCTCATCGAGCGAGCGAGCGGCCGCGCGATGGTCACCGACTTCGGCATCGCCCGTGTCGCTGAAGCCAAGCCGCTCACCGCAACGGGCCAGGTCCTGGGCACGGTGCACTACATGAGCCCCGAGCAGGTCAGCGGCGAGACGGTGGATGGCCGCAGCGACCTGTACTCACTCGGGGTCGTTGCATTCCGCGCCCTCACGGGCCGGCTTCCCTTCGACAACGAGAGTGCGTCGGCGGTGCTCGTCGCGCACGTCGTCAAAGCGCCGCCCAAAGTGCGGGACGTCGCGCCGGATGCGCCGCTCGCGCTCGCGGAGCTCATCGACCGCTGCCTGGCGAAGGATCCCGCCGCACGCGGCGACACCGCGAGCACCATCGCTCCCCTCTTCGACGACGCGCTGGCGGAGAGCCGATCCGACAATGCGATGCCAAACGTGTTGTCGGAGCGCGAAGCGCAGTCGCTCTGGTCTCGTGCCGCCGAGCTGCAGGCGATGACGGGCGTCGAAACGCGACCGCCAGCGCTCCGGCCGGTCAGCAGTGGCGACGGCGACGATCGCAGGTCACTCACCAGCGGCTACAAGTTGGCGGACGTGAGGGGCGCGGCGGCCGAGGCAGGAATTCCCGAGCGCTATCTCGACCGCGCGGCGCTGGAGCTCGGGCTCGCGCGCACGCCGCCTAACGACTCACCTGGCGACAAGCCCCTCGTCGACGAGACGCCGGCCGCATCGCCATGGTCGGGCGCGCCGATGTCGATCCTCTTCGAGCTTCGCGTCGCCGGCGAGGTTCCCGAGTCCGAGCTGTACATCCTGGTCGACACGATCCAGCGGCGGATGGGCGAGTCCGGACACGTCGGAACGCTCGGTCGCAGCGTATCGTGGAGCTCCGCCAACAAGAACCGGCGGCTGCAGATCTCGATCGTGCCGCGACATGGCTCGACGACGATCCGCATCGACGAACGCCTCGGGCAGCTCGCCGGTGTGCTCTTCGGCGGAATCGTCGGTGGAGGCGGCGGTGGCTCGGGCGGCGTGAGCATCGGCATCGGCATGGGCACGTTCCATTCCGTCGCCATCGCGGCCGGGCTCTGGGGTGGCGTGATCGTCGGGGCATACACCCTGGCGCGCACGATCTTCAGGGCGCAGGTCCGGTCGCGCCGCGCGGCGCTACACTCGCTCGCGCTCGAGCTCGCGGAGCAGGCGCGCGATACGATGCGACTGCTGCCGCGCCGTTAGGCGCGCGCGCTCATCACGGCGGTGAGCGCGTCGAGCGCGGCACGAATCGCCGATGACAGCTCAGTGTCCGTGGCGATGCCTCGTGCATCGAGGCGACGGCCGGCGATCGGCAAGGTCAGACACGCGTCGTTCACGACCGTCGCGCTCATCACACGTAGCGTCTCCATCAATTGTGGGTGGGCGAAGCGCGATCCGGGTGACGGGTTCAACAATGCGATCGGCTTCTGAAAGATCTCCACTCCACTCACGAGCCAGTCGAGCGCGTTCTTGAGGGCGCCGGGGACGCCGTGCGCGTACTCTGGGCTCGAGATCACGAGGGCGTCCGCGCTGGCGAGACACGCGCGCAACGAGCGCACTGCGGCTGGCGCCGGCTCGACGTCATCATCGGGATTGAACGGTGGCAGCGACGCGAGCCCGTCGTAGCGTTGCACCTCCACGCCCGCCGGCGCGAGGAGAGACACCGCCTCGAGCAGCGCCGCGTTCGACGATCGCGCGCGGAGACTGCCACAGATCGTCACGAAAGTGAGAGCCATACGTCGGGAGCCCGCTCCAGAGCAGGAATGTTCAAACGACCAGCGGCGATTCGTACAAGACCCGATCCGGGACGGATCACAGCTTTCCCGGCACCACCACTAATCACGGGAAAACGCATGCGCTCGCAGCCACACATATTCACGCGATCCGGGCCCGCAGTACTCATACTCGCGCTGTCAATCCTGTCCGCCTGCAACGATCGGAATGTCACCGGACCCCCTGCCGGCGACCCGAGCGGCGGCCCATTGACGACAGTCGACGTTGTTTTCTGCAGGGATCAAGCGCCGAGCTGGATCGCCTTTCAGGACGGAGATGGCGCGTGGACGACGGCCACGCCAACCCTCGATGGCCGACACGCCCTCTATCGCCACAGCTTTGCCAGCAACCGCGGCGGGATCGCCGCCGGACAGCGTTTCAACCCAGGCCTAACGACGCTCAACGTTTCGTATGGCGCTCCGGCGGAGCTGCCTGCGTTCGGCAACACATTTCCCGACGACTGTGCCGAGTCGGGCCCCAAGGCGCTCCTCGGCACGATCGCCGGGCTCGGCGACAATCAGGTTGCGACCGTCAGCGGCGGATTCTCGAACGCGTTCATCTTTCCGTCCGACCACAGCTTCGTGCTGTCCGACCTCACGGACGCGCCGCAGACCCTGCTCGCGACGCGCGGAACGCGCGTGAACGACGTGCTGACGCTCGACAAGCTCATCGTGCGTCGAACGCCATCGCTTCCCGACAGTGCCACGATCCCGGTGCTCGACTTCGACTCGGACGAGGCATTCTCGCCGGCCGTCGCGAACGTGACGATCGAGGGGCTCGCGCCAGAAGGCGCGCAGACCTTCACCCGGCTGGTGACCGCGAACAGCCAGAGCATCATCTCGTTCCTCAGCAACTCGACGACGGCAGCGACCCGCAGCTACAACGCGCTACCCGAATCGCGACTGGCGCCCACCGACCTGCAAGAGCTCATCGTCAGCGGCCGTACGACGCCGGAGCTCACCATTCGTAGTGCAACGATGTACTTCCGGGCACCGGTCGATCAGACCATCGCCCTCGGCCCCGCCGCCGCCGCACCAACGATCAGTATCATTGCGCGCACGCCCGCGCTCCGACTCCGTGCCGTCATCGCGCCGCAGACGGTCTACGATCGATTCACCTCGATCAACTATCAACAGGGCTCCACGCTCGTGAGTGTGGCCATGACGGCGCAGTACGCGAGTGCGACGAACGGGGGATACGACCTGAGCATTCCCGATTTCTCGGGAGTGACTGGCTTCGATCCAGCGTGGGCGCTCAGAGCCAATGCCACTGGTGACATCTTCTGGACCGAAGGTCGCATCGGCGGCTCGCTCGGCTTCGGCGTCAACGTCGTGCCGATGAGCGGCTCGTTCTCACGCAGCGCTACCCGCAACGGCACCTTCACTCCGTGAGCATCGTTCCATGAACGCCACGCCGAACCTCGAGCGCAGTCTGCGCTATCTGCTCGCCTGGGCGCCCGCCGTCGAGGCGGCAAAGACCACACTGGCACGCCGCGCGGTCCCGGACGCGGCGCTTCATGCCGGCACGCTCGGATTTCAGGCGCGCACCACCTTCGGTGAGCTCACCGGCGCCACCACTACCGTGACGGGAGCCATCATCGGCGCCCGGGACTACGCGACGGTACGCGGCTGGCTCGAGGCGCCACTCGCCACGCTGGCGACCGGAACGCGTTGGATCGACCGTGCCATCCGCGCCGCGCTCGACGTCGAACGCCATCCGACGATGCACTTCACCCTTCGCGGAGCGACGGTCGTCAGTGCCTCGTTAGGTGGCCAGGATGTCACCACCGTTCTTCTCCGGGGACGGCTCACCCTGCGTGGCATCACGCGGCGCGTCGAAGTGCCGGCGACGATCACGCGGAGCGCGGCGATCAGTCGCCTGACCTCCGCCTTCTCGATCGACGTCGCCGACTACGGCGTGGAGCGGCTGACGACGCTCTTCGGCCTCGGACGCGTTCAACGGCGGATTCTCCTCCGCGCCAATCTCTGGTTCGTCGACCGGCTCAACGAATCAGCGACGCCGTGATCGCCGCAGCGACCCGGGTGTGATGCCGAACTGTCGCTTGAAGAACCGTGTGAAATGAGCCTGATCCGCGAAGCCGGTCTGGAGAGCGACGTCGGACAACGCCGCGTTGGGTGCGTCGAGCAGGCGGCGGGCGCGCTCGAGCCGGAGCGAAAGCAGATGTTGATGCGGCGCGCGCCCGACGGATTCCTTGAAGGCTCGGGCGAAGTGCGCGGGCGAGAGGCCGGCCTCGCGCGCCAGCATGTCGATCGTGAGATGTGTCGTCGGACTCGCGTCCATCAGCTCGAGCACACGCCGCCTAACGGCTGGCGCGAGCCCCCCGCGTGCCGGGGCCGGCGTCTGCGCGGCGACACCGGCTTGCTTCAGAAGTTGGATTCCCAGTGCCGAGGTGAGTGTATCGACGAAAGCGACTCCGCTCGGCGTCCCTGCCTTCGCCTCCTCGGCGAGCGCGCTGACGAGATGACGCACCTGCGGTCCGCCGATGCCGAACGTCCGCTGCAGCGCGACCGGCGTCGCGTTGTCGTTGCTCGTGCTGACGAGCCGGTCGAAGTGCAGCGGGTCGATCGACACACGCACATACGCATGCGGCCCAGCGCTGCGCACCCGAAGCGAGAATGGCTGCCCGGCGGGGTTCACCCATCCTACCCCCGGCGGCAGCGTCACAGGCCGGTAGCCGTTGGCTTCCTTAATCTCGAGCGTGACTGGCGAGCGATCGGCGTTGATGCCGATGTAATGGTGCGCGAAGGTGACGTCGTCTACCTCGGCGACGTCGTTGCGTCCTGCTTCCAGCAGCACGCCCGGCCAGTCGAGTGCCTGGGCGATGGCGACGCTCCGATCGTCGTGAACGGGGACGATGTGTCGCGTCGCGCGACGATCGAACAGGGGGACGACACATCTCATTCGCGTGGTCACGGTGGCCTCGTGTCTCGCGCGCTCTTCGCGCGCAGAATCGTTCAAGAATCGCTCGGCGTTTCGTTCAAGACGCGGGCGGCGTGACGAGAGAAGTTACTCATCACAGGCGGCGCGCATCGGCGACGTTGTTCTTCAATGAGAACGAACTCGGGACGGGGTCCGCGCATTCCCGGGTTTACGAGAAAATCACAGCAGCGGCGAGACAAACGATCATGACCCATATGGGCACATCTCTGAGAAACGCACTTCTGACCGTCGTTGCGGCCACGGTCGCCGCCTGCAGCGGCGGCGGCTACGGCGCCGCACCTTCGTCCGACCCGCCTCCGGGCGACGGCAGGACTATCGATGCCACACCGTCGCTGTCGTTCACACCAGCGACACTCACCGTGAACGCGGGCGAGACCGTGACGTTCGCGTTCGGCGGAATTGGCCACAACGTCTTCTTCGACGCTCAGGCAGGAGCACCTGCCGACATCGGCGGCATCAATGCCAACGTGTCCGTGACACGAGTGTTCAACACGGCTGGCACCTATCACTACGACTGTCACATCCACCCAGGCATGCGCGGCACCGTCGTCGTCAACTGACCGCTGCGCGCGCCACCCCAGCGGGCGATGGGAGATCCCATCGCCCGCTCGTTCATCCCATCGATGCTCGGTTCAAATTGCGCCGGTATCCCTCGGTCGATGACCGACGATTCTCATCGATATGTTCCGCCACCAGCGCTGCTATCTCCACGGGATGCGTGATCGGACTCATATGGCCCGCACCCGGCAGCACGCGCAGATGGGCATTCCCGAGAATGTGCTTCAGCTCTTCGGCAATCGCGCGCGCTGGCGATGGGCTCTGTTGTCCTGCAATGAGACGCGTCGGCGTCGTGATGCCTCGATACACTTCGGCCGTGCGCTCCGGATGAGCGCTCATGTGCAGCCGCATGAGGTGGAATGCGACGGGGTCGATCAGCGTTAGGCTCTCGACTCGTGATATCAGAGTTCGCGCCGCCTCGAGAGCGAGCGCCCCACCATACGAGTGTCCGACGAGATGAACTGCCTCGCCGACACGCTCGGCGAGCGCGACGAGCGCGCCGAGGTCGGACCACGGATGAAATGGCTGATGTGGAGCCGGCTCTGATCGGCCGTAGCCAAGAAGGTGCGGCGTGAGTACGCGGTAGCGGTTGCGCAGCGCGGCAACCACGGGCGCCCATTGCCGGCGCGACGACCCGGAACCGTGCGCGAGAATGATGGTCGGCCCCACGCCGATGTCCTGATAGGTGAGGGCGCGGCCGCCTACGATGAGCGTCTCCGTGCGCTCCTGCGAGTGCACCATGCCGCGGGCGACGCCGATGCGTCTGATCCAGGGAGTTGTCATGGCGCTGAGAGTACCGGTGTCGGCGCGACCCGAGCATCGGCAGGGCGGTGATGCCGCTGTACGCCGGAGCGGCGCGTCCGTGTAGGACGGCGGCTGACAGGCTGGCGCGATGCGCATTCTCGTAGTCACTTGTCCTACGGCGTGAGCCGGCGCGCGCCGCTTTTCCCGAGCCGCCTAACTACTGATACTAGCGGCCACCGACCGTGTCACTCTCTCCCGACAGCCTTCGCGAGCTCTTCTTCGCGCAGTCGATCGACGGCTTCTTCATCATGATGTTGGATGAGCCGATCGAGTGGAACGACGCGGCCGACAAGGACGCATTGCTCGACTACGTTTTTCAGCATCAACGCATGACGATCGCGAACGAAGCGTACGCGCGACAGTACGGTGGCAGACTGGATGACGTGATCGGCAAGACGCCGGCGCAGTTCTTCGCCCACGACCTCGAGCGAGGAAAGCAAGGCTGGCGCGCGATGTTCGACGTCGGCCACGTACACACCGAGACGGACGAGCGTCGCATGGACGGGACGCCGGTGCGCATCGAGGGTCATTATCTCTGCGTCTACGATGAGCTCGGGCGCATCACGGGCCATCTCGGCATTCAGCGCGACATCACCGACCGCCATCTCGCGGCGGAAGAGCTCGCGCGGTCGCGCGCCGAGCTTCGGGCGCTCGCGGCGCGACTCGAGTCGATCCGCGAGGAGGAGCGCACGCGCATCGCGCGCGAGCTGCACGACGAGCTGGGTCAGGCGCTGACTGGTCTCAAGCTCGACCTCGCGTGGCTCGAGCGCCGCCTCAACCGGCACTCGCAGGCGGAGCTCGTCGACCGCTGCGCCAATCTCCTCGGCCGTCTCGACGAAGTCATGATCTCGACGCGCCGCATCATCACCGAGCTCCGACCGAGCGTGCTCGATCAGCTCGGCCTCGCCGACGCCATAGAGTGGCAGGCACACGATTTCGCCGCGCGCACGGGCCTCGCGCTCGATCTCGCGATCGATTGCGACTGCGAGCAGCCGCCGGACGCCGTGGCATCCGCGGTCTTTCGCATGCTCCAGGAAGCGCTCACCAACGTCGCCAAGCACGCGAACGCGACGCAGGTGCGCGTGGTGCTGCGGGTCGAGCCCAAGCGACTCTTTCTCGACGTCAGCGACGACGGCCGCGGGATCACGCGCGACGAGCTTCGCGGGGCCCACTCGCTCGGTCTTCTCGGCCTTCGCGAGCGCGCGCTCGCGTTAGGCGGGACGGTGAGCATCGGGCCGAATCCGCGCGGCGGCACGACGGTCGCCCTCCGGATTCCCCTCAATTGCAACGGAGCCGCGGCGCCGGCATGATTCGCATTCTCATCGTCGACGACCACCCGATCGTGCGCGCCGGACTGCGGCGCATCGCCGAGGACGACCGCGGGATCGCCGTCACCGGCGAAGCGGCCAGCGGTGACGACGCCCTGACCGCACTCCGCCAACTCGTCGCCGACGTCGTCCTGCTCGATGTGTCGATGCCGGGCTCGCCGTTCACGGAGACGTTGCGTCGCCTCCGCGAGGAGCACCCGACGGTGCGCATCCTCGTGTTGAGCGCGCATCCGGAAGATCAATGGGCTGTTCGCGCACTCCGCGGCGGCGCGTCGGGCTACCTCACCAAGGATCACTCACCCGAACAGCTGCTCGATGCGATTCGCCGGGTGCATCGTGGTGGGCGGTACGTGAGCCCGTCGCTCGCCGAGCGGCTCGCGGCCCAGCTTGGCCAGGACTTCGTCGGCGCACCGCACGAGCAACTCTCCGACCGCGAGTTCGACGTGCTGCGTGGACTCGGTGCCGGGCGCACCGTGAAAGAGATCGCGGCCTCGTTAGGCCTGTCGCCGAAGACGGTGAGCACGTACCGCACCCGGCTCATGGAAAAGCTGCGCTTCGCGACGAACGCCGATCTGGTTCGCTATTCGGCGGAGCATGGCCTGCTGGAGTATGTCGTGTCCAAGGGGTGATTCTGGTGGCTGGTGGCTGGTGACTGGTGACTGGTGACTGGTGGATTCGGAACGAAGCGTTTGTTGCCTAGCACCTAGCACCTAGCACCGAGCACCACCCAACCACCAGCCACCAGCCACCAGCCACCAGTCACCGTCGTGGCATCATAAATGAGGCGCAAACTCTCATGATCGCTTCCGAGCTGAGATACGCGCTGCGGGGACTGCTCCGCCGCCCGGCGCTCGCCATTGTCACCATCGCGGCGCTGACGATCGGCATCTCCGCCAATGCCGTCATGTTCGGCGCCGTGAATCAGCTGATGCTTCAGCCGCCGGCA
>DATEPP010000298.1:0-3822 GCA_035273165.1 Gemmatimonadaceae bacterium | reverse complement strand
TGTTGGCGACAGCGGCCGTGGCGAGGGCGGACGCGTTCGCGCTCACCTCGTCGATGATCGACTGGAGCGAGACGACCGGATCGGGGGCGGTCTGTGAAGCCTGGAGCCTCGTGACGAGGCCGAGGATCACGCCGAGGATCGCGTTGCGTGCATCGGTGTCGGAATGGGCGGTGGCGCGGAGCTTCTCGATCTCGGCGGCCTCGACGGTGACGGTGGACATGATGTCGTTCTCTTTCTTTTCGATGGTGGAGAGGATGGATTCGATACGATCGAAGCGACGATTGATCATCGCCTCGAGACATTCGTGGGCCATGGGCGGGAAGCCTACTACGCGCCGGGCTGCGTGTCTGGCGTCGGCGTCTCCGTGACGGTGCCGAAGCGCACGAAGTCGAGCCCGCGCTTGGACGCCTCGGCCGCTTCCATGAGAGCTTCCTCTTGGGCGGCCTTGTCGGCGCCGGCGGAGATCAGCTTGGAGATGCTCGCCGCGAGCCCCGCGATGGTCATGAGGATCAGCTGGGGGATCATTCGGTGCAGCCCCCCGTGCGCAGCGGGCGGCCGAGCGACGCGCGGAGCTTGTTCTCGCACGCGATGCTCTCGTCGCAGGTCTTGGCGTTGCGCGAACACTCTTCGAGCTTGGCCGCGTAGTCGGTGGGATTGACGAGCGGCGCGGCAGTCGCGCAGCCCGCGAGAAAGAGAACGAGAGCCTGGGCGTTGCTGTTCATTTGAAAATACCTGCCTGGTGGAGCGCGGCGTAGCCCGCCGCGAGAGCTGTCACGGTGCGCACGATCGTGCTTCGTCCGTCCTTGGACAAGACCCAATCGAGTCCCTTCTTGTACAGACCCATGGCGCTGGACTGGTCGCCAATCTCGGCCTTGATGTCCTTCAACGCGTTTTCCACGTTGATGATGCGGCTCTCGTGAGCCTCCACCTCGAGCGAGGACGAGCTCGCCATCTTGGCGAGAGGGATCGGGGGCGGAAGGGGCGTGACCGGGTTGCCTGCCGCGTCGACCAACGGAGGCTTGGGCGGGTCGGTGGCCGTACCGAAGACGTCGCGACGAAGATCGTTGATACGATTCTCCACCTTGTCATAGCGCGCATTCATGTCCGTGCGCAGGTCGCTGATAGCGCCAGTGATCGACGAGAGGGCTTGGGTGAGGTCTGCGTCCATGATGGTCCTACTTGAAGATGGCGTCGATCTGGAGAGCGTTGGCGCCGGCCGCGACGTTGGCGACCTGCGAGGTGCTGGCGTTGATGGTGAGCCCGCTCGTGAAGCCCAGCGGCGTCGGGAGCTTGAGCTCCACCTGGCTGTTGGCCGGGATCGGAATGGGCGCGCAGAGGATCGGGTTGGTGTTGTCGCCATCGAACAAGAGGGCGGAGATGACGGCCGCTGTCGTGTTGCAGAGGCGAAGGTAAAACAGCTTTCCCCCTGCCGCCGTAGCACCACCGGCCGTGCCGCCCTTGAGCGTCTTGGCGAGCTCGCCGGCGAGCGGACTCACGTAGCGCTGGGCGCCTGACTCTACAAACCTGGGATCCATTACGGTGTACCTCCTTCGATGGCCTGCGACCCTGACGTGAGACTCTTGGAAAGCTTGTCGCTGCTGGGACTCGAGCCACCGCTTCCGGCGCCACCTTGCGGAGAGCCCGCAGCGGCCTTGCTCTTGAACGTGGTGCGCTGGAGCGCCTGGAAGTCGGGCTCGAGTACCTGATTCGTGAGGACGCCCATGAGCATGCCGATGTTCGTCTCGTCTTCGTAGTCGATCGGCTTGCGGAGGGACAGGCTTTGGAAGCGGATCTCGTTGCGCATCTGATCGTACAGGTCTTCGTGCACGTTTCGGATGGCGTCGACTTGCGATTGCGTGATGGTCCCTGCCTTGGTGTTGGCGAAGACGGACAGCGGATCGTCCACCGCGCTCACGGCCTGCATGAAGTCGCGCTGTTCGGTGTCGCTCACATCGCCCTTCTCGAGCCAGGGCGTGAGCGAGTTGGGGTCTCGGTTCGCGACCGGAAGGATCGAATAGAGGTACACCTGGGCCTTCGTTGTCTGGGCGAGGATGGCCTTGTAGTGATCGGGCGCGTCTTCGACGAGATGCCCAAGCCGCGAGCGCACACGATGCTCGAGCTCCATGGGGTTGGCTTGCAGGTCGACAAGGTTCTTGGCGAGATCGTCGAACTTGGGCTCGCGTCGCGAGACGTGCTCGTCGATGGTGCGCTCAACGCCCGTGCTCGCAACGGCGCCGGCGTGACCCAGGAGCTTCGCGGCACCGCGCCGGATGGCCGTGTCGACGCTGCTGATCTTGTTCGAGAGCATGCGCAGCGTGCGTGCCGCCGTGAGGTTGCGGATGTTGCGCGCCTGCCCCGCGGCGAAGCTTCCGACGAGCGTGGCGGCAGCGCCCAGCGGGTGACCATGAACGAGAGAAAAGACCGCGCTCATCCCAGCGTGCGGAGAGAAGACAGGAAAAGATTTCTTCTCCCCCGAGGAGCGCATGCCTTTGAGCAGCGGGTCCACGTCCGTCTTCTCGTTGGGCGTCGGGAGCTCGGCGCGCTGCTTCGCGTGATGCTCCTCGAGCATCTGGCGCTCCTTGACGGTGACGCGGTTGACCTCTTCGGCGGCCTTCTCCGCATCGACCTTGGCGCTCGCGATACGCGCCGCGCCTCGAGCCTCGGCCTTAGCCTGGGCCTTCGCTCCCTGGACGCGCGCGGCGTCCACGAATGCCTTGGTCTCGCCCTCGACCTTGCGCACGTTCTCGAGTGCCGCGTCGGCCGCGAGCTTCGCTTTGTCGAGCGCTGCGCTGCGCTGCGCCGGGAGCTCGCCCACGGCGCGGTCGGCAGCCTGCGAGACGTTGCGCACGTCGCGCGCGGCCTGCTTCTCGGTGCGACCGATGCTCTTTTCGATGGCACTCAGGTGATCGACAGCGACCGCATGCGCGTCGGCGTACGACTTCTGGAGCGCGGTCAGTCGCTCGACCTCTGCGACGTAGGGCTCGTGACCGGAGGCTTCTGCCGCCGCGAGCGCTTCGGCCGCTTCGATGTCGGCGCCGCGCATCGCGTAGCCCATCTTGCCGATGCCCGCGCCGAAGGGCTGCGGACCTTCGACGCCCACCGAGCCGGAGCGGTAGATCGGTCCCTTCACGTAGTTCGACGTGCCGGTGTTGGCGATCTCTTCGGCGGTGTGAGGCGCTGGGCCGATCCGCTTCGTCGCTGCCGCGAGCTCGGCGGTGATCTCGGCATGCTCTTTCTCGAAGGTCGCGACGGCGCGCGCGGCGTCGACGCGCTGCTGTTCGATCTCGCTGAGCACCGTCTCGTAATGGCCCCGGACTTCGTGGATGGAGCGACCGGCCGCTGCCACCTCGGAGTAGATCGCCTCCGGGTCGGCCGCGCGCTCGGCCCGCACCAGGCCCAGGTCCGCTTCGTTCGCCGCTTCGTGCGCCGCGCCGGTCTTCTCGGCTGCACGCGCCTCGGCCTCGCCGACATGCCCCTCGCGAGCTGCGAGACCCTCCCACCCAGCGTCCACGGCCTCACGCTCCGCGTCGGCGATGCCGCGCTCTCCCGCCTCCCTAACGCTCTGGCGCAGCCCCTCGTGGTAGGCGTCCAAGCCTTCGCTCTCGGTCGTCTGAGCCCCGTGTAGCGCGTCGGCGAGGGAGGAACTCTCCTGGGCCGCACGGGAGCGCTGGGCGCCCTGCTCGCGCGTGAGTATTCCCTCGAGCTCGGCACGGTCCTTGGGGACTTCCCCACCATGTAGGTCTCGCACCCGCTGGCCGCCGGCGAGCGCCTCCTCGCCCTCGAGCCCGAGCTCGTGGCCCACGGCGCCGGTCGCTCGCCGTT
>DATEPP010000297.1:0-6435 GCA_035273165.1 Gemmatimonadaceae bacterium | reverse complement strand
GTCGTGACGACGAAAGTGTCCGGTGAGCGTCGCCGAGAGCAGGCGCCCGTCTTCCTCGGACCACTTCGGCTGATGGAGGATTTCTCCCACCGCCGTGCGTTCGCGAGTGAGTTGGAAATCGGCGACGGCCGAGTTGCTCGTCGTGGAATCTTCCGGGATTTCGATGACGTCAGCCTTGGTGTGCGCGGTTTCGACGATCCAGTAACTCGTCCAGGGAGTCTTGACGCTATCGGGTCCGGACTGGAATGCGGTCTTTCCAGCCTTCGACGTGAGCACGGCGCGACAGTGCTTCGTGTGACGCGCATCCGATGGCGCATCGACATCGGCAAGGTCCGTCCAGCCGGCGCTCGATAGAAGAATCCAGGCGGAATCGCCGGCGGCTTCTGCTTCCGACGGATCACTGCTGTAGATCGCTCGACAATCGGTGACCGTTTCGTGAGCGACGCGCTCGGTCGTGGGCTCGAGGAGACGATGGAACGTCTCATGGCGCTCGATGGCAGCGAGCGCATCCGCCCGTGTGAATGAATGCCGGCAACCGGCGGCAAGCACGCTCACCGCGACCACAACAGTGAATCGCATCGCCATCTACTATCCTCGACTCGAGCCCCGAGCAACACTGTCCGTGAGATCTTGACCTCGAAGAAGACGCGTCAACGGGCGGAGTCGAAACACGTCGGGCCCGAGATCGATCTCGGGCCCGCGCGGATTGCTTCACGTTAGGCAGCGTCTTGCTACGGCGTGAATCGCCGTACCTGACCCTCGGCCGCGAAGTTCGTCCCGTTGATCAGCGATACGTAGACGTTTCCGTCATCGTCGACGGCGACGCCGGTCGGATTCTTGAGCCCCGTGACGACCGTGCTTCGGGAGCAATCGGGCGCCACGCGAAGCAGCGATCCGCCGCTGGTTGTCACGGGCCCGTCGCTGAACTGCAGCACGTACACGTTGCCGCTCGGGTCGAACGCGAGGCCGATGATCCATGTGAAGCCTGTGCAGTAGGGCGTGGGTGTGCCGCCCGGCTCCAGCCGCCAAATGTTCGAGCTCCCGGGGAGAATCGAGAGGCCGTTCAGATGGCCGATGTAGTACGCGCCATCCGGGCCAACGACCACGGACGTCGGAACGAAATCGCGCGACGCGGCCGCAGGACATCCTTCGCCTGGCACCGTCGTGTTGTTCGAGAAGGCGGCGAGTGTCGACATGGTACCATTTGCGTCGATGCGCACGAGAGCATTCGCACCGGCGTCCGGAACGATCACACCGCCGGGGACCGCGAGCACGCCGTAGGGGTTGCTGTCCTTGTCACCACAGTCGGGATTCACCTCTGATTCGTACTGTCCGAGGTCGGCGGCGAACTCCCAACTCGCGCCTCCGCGCCCCGCACCACGCCCCGGCGAGAGCGCTGACGGCAAGAGATGCACGAGACGCCCAAAGCCGCCGAGCTCTGGCGCGGCGTTTCGCTTCGCAGGGTCTGCCTCGAGGCCGATGCTGACGTAAGCGTTTCCTAAACCATTGAACGAGATTCCATTCGGCCCCTCGGCCTGGCCCGACTTGTTGCTGGTGATTACCCAGGACGGCAGATCCGCGACGATTCGTTCCTGCGCGCCATGCCAGAGGCGGCTCACGCCGCCGGTCGCGCCATAACACACCGTCGAGCCGAGTACGATGAAGCATGGCCCCGTCCCGCCGCGCCCGGCCTCGGCGACATAGAGGGCGCCTTCCGGCCCCCAGGCCAGGCCGCGCGGATTTGCGAGCCCCGTCATGACGGGAATGCCGTCTTTCTGAGTGAGCGGAGCGATAGCAGCCGCCGCAACTTCATCCCGGCTGACGTTCGATGGCGCGGATATGGTTGGCCTGGGGTCGGCGCAGGCCGTCATGACCGCGGCGCCAAAGAGGAGAGAAAGCACTCCGCGCAGCGGTGTGCGGTGGTCCGGTCGAGTGTTCATTGGGCCCCTCGGGCGTGAAGTGACGGTACGGTGAGCAACGGTGGGGATATCCGTGCGGCACCCGTTTTCCTAAGGCGCACAAGCCTCGACAAAGCGGACAGCGGCGTGTGGAGGGCCCTCGCCGCCGCCTCACGAACAGGCTTCGAGAAGGCAGTTGTCCGGTTTTGACCGAGTTTCGCGCGTCCGCTCTTCGAGAGGTGGGCCCTGAACCCGTCCAAGGGGGTTTCGATTGCGGGACGCACGGACGGCGGCCATTGTTGTGCCGCGCGCAGCCACTCGAGGAGAAGCCCGTCGATGCCAGACGCCGCGGATATCACCGCCCAGCTTCAGGCGTGGGTCGCGGGAGAACCGACGGCCCGGGAGACGCTCTTTCCTCTCGTCTACGATGAGCTGCGGCGGATCGCGCATCGTCAGCTGCAGCGCGAGTGGGACGGCCACACGCTCGACACGACCGCGCTCGTTCACGAGGCGTATCTCAAGCTCGTCGATCAGACGCGCGCGGGCTTTACCGATCGGGCGCACTTCTTCGCCGTCGCCGCGAATGCGATGCGCCGGATCCTCGTCGACTATGCGCGCCGCTATCTCGCGGACAAGCGTGGTGGCGCGCCGCGCCGCGTGACGCTCACCGACGATATGCTCGTGGCTGAAGAGCGAGCCGACACGCTGTTGGCGATCAATGAGGCCCTGCTCGAGCTCAGTCGTATCGATGAGCGACTCAGCAGCGTCGTCGAATGTCGGTTCTTCGGCGGTCTCACCGAGGAGGAGACGGCCGAAGTCCTCGGGGTGACGGCGCGTACTGTACGCCGCGATTGGACCAAGGCGAAGGGCTGGCTGCATCGGACGCTCAAATGAGCGGCGGCGAGTCGCGGCAAGCGGCCCTGTGGCGGGATGTGTTCGAGGCGGCCGACCGCGCACTCGAGCTGCAGGGACAGGAGCGCCGCGCATTCATCCAGCGTTGCGCCGAAGAAAATCCCGCCGTCGGGGCGGAGCTGAAGGCGCTGATCGAGAGTGGGGAGCACGCGTCGGTGCTCGAGCGTCCGGCGTCAGTCTTCTCGGCGCCATTTCTTCACGAGGGAGCGCCAGACGAGACGAGCGGGGTCGCAGCGCCTAACGGTGAGACGGCGAGCTTCGGCTCGTATCGCGTACGTCGCGAGCTTGGCTCAGGAGGCATGGGGACGGTCTATCTCGCCGAGCGCGCTGACGACCAATTTCGAAAGGATGTCGCGCTCAAGGTGCTCCCGCGGTGGAGACGGGGAAACCGAGGAGGGTATCAGCGCTTCCTCGAGGAGCGGCAGATCCTGGCGAAGCTCGATCATCCCGGCATCGCGCATCTGCTCGACGGTGGTGTGACGGCTGATGGCATTCCCTGGTTCGCGATGGAGTACATCGCCGGCGAGCCGATCGACTCGTACTGCAAGAGCAGACATCTGTCGGTCGAGGCTCGGCTCGAGCTCTTTGGCGACGTCTGCAGCGCGGTGCAATACGCGCATCGAAGCCTCGTCGTACACCGTGATCTCAAGCCGTCGAACATCCTCGTCGCCGCGAATGGTCGTGTTGCGCTGCTGGATTTCGGCATCGCGCGGTTGCTGGCAGCGGAAGAATCGCTCGCGCCGCAGGCGACGATGACGGTCGACCGGCAATTGACGCCGCTCTATTCGAGCCCCGAGCAGATCCGCGGCGAGCCGGTGTCGACGGCTGCCGACATCTATGCGTTGGGCGTGCTGCTGCACGTGCTCCTCACGGGGAGCAACCCCTACCGCCTAACGACTCTGGGGAGCTACGAGGTGGCGCGGGCGGTGCTCGAGCAGGATCCGGAGCGGCCGTCGGTGACAGCGACGCGCACGGGCACTCCCCAGCTCGCGCGACGGCTGCGGGGCGACCTCGACGCGATCGTGCTCAAGGCGATGGCCAAGGAGCCCGCGAAACGCTACGCGACCGTCGAGCAGCTCGCCACCGACGTTCAACGATTTCTCACCGGCCTGCCGGTGCTTGCCCAGCCCGAGAGCCGATCGTATGTGCTGGGCAAGTTCGTGAAGCGCCATCGTGTCGCCGTCGCGCTGGCGTCGGTCGCCACGGTGTTGCTGATCGCCTTCGCCGCCGTAATGACCGTGCAGCGATCGCGCATCCGTGACCAGGCGCAGCGCATAACGCGGGAGCGTGACCGCGCCGAGAACATCGGTCAGGGTTTCATGACCATCTTCCGGAACGTCGCGCCCGGCGACAGCGGCGTCACCGCGCGCGAAGTGCTCGACAGCGCGACGTCGCGGATCAACGAGGAGCTGATCAACTATCCCGAGCAGCGCTCCCGCCTGATCTTCGAGATGGCGCGAGCCTACCATCGGATCGACCTGGAGAATCGAGCGGCCAGCCTGCTCGAGGCGTCGCTTGCACTGCGGCGCACGTTGCAGCCTCCGCGCCAGCTCGATATCGCCGAGACGCTCGACCTGCTCGGCGAAGTGAATCTCGCGCGGGGACGCATCGCGAGCGCGGACAGCGAGTACGACGCCGCGCTCACGCTCCGCCGCCGCAATCTCGAGGCGCGCGACCCGCGGCTCGCCAGCACGCTCGTCGGTCTCGCGTCCGTGCGCCGCATCGAACGACGGCTCGACGATGCGGAGCGGTTCGCGCGCGAGGCGATCGTCATCGACCGCTCCGGCGGACGGAGCTCGAGAGCACATCTCGTGCGCAGCGTGAGCAGCCTCGCGGGCGTGCTCTCGGATCGTGGGCAGTACGTGGCGGCAACGGCATTGTATCGTGAGGCGCTTGGCCTCTCTCGCCAGATCCATCCGGAGGAGCACGCCGATGTCGCGACGGCGGTTCTGGATCTCGCTGCCGCGCTCAATGCAACCGGCGATCGTCGGGCGGCGGACTCGCTGATCCGCTACGAGCTCGCGCTACACCGTCGAATCGTCACGGGTGCCGTGCTCACCGGCACGGCGCGCAAAGCGTTGACCGATTCAGGCAGCGGTGCGCCGGAGGCAGTTGCGGCGATGGTCGATCGTGCATTCTCGTCCAAGACGGCAACGGCCCACCCTGCTCGCGTCCCGGCGACGTCTGCCGGTCGACGCTCGCTGATCGCGTTCGTGACTGACCGGGATGGGCCCGACGCGATCGGCAATCTCGGCAATCAGGAGATCTACACTATGAACCCTGACGGGACGGATCAACGCCGTCTCACGAACGACAAGGCGCCGGACGACGCTCCGACCTTTTCGCCGGATGGAAAGCGCATCGCCTTCATGAGCCAGCGCGCCGGAGGGTTCGAGATCTTCGTCATGAACGCCGACGGCAGCGATCAGCGGCAGCTGACGCATTTCACGGAGCTCGGACGGGGCGCGGTGGCGCCGGCATGGTCGCCGGATGGCAAGCGCATCGCATTCTCGACGCGCATTCCGCCCATCGCCATCTACGTGATGAATGCCGATGGCACGGACGCGAGGAAGGTGAGCGACGACGGAGGGGGCGCCTCGAATCCCGCGTGGTCCCCCGACGGTCGCAAGATCGCGTTCAACAGCCGGCGCAGCGGCAAGGCGCAGATCTACGTCATGGACGCCAATGGGGGAAACGTCCGCCGGCTCACCTCGGACACCGCCGTCGATCGGATGCCAGCCTGGTCGCCCGACGGAAAGCTCATCGCCTTCGAGAGCGACCGCGATGGTGAAGGCAAGATCTTCGTCATGAACGCGGATGGCAGCAACCCGCATCCCGTCAGCGCGCAAACCGGTGCCGACAGCCATCCCGCGTGGTCGCCAGACGGAAAGCAGATCGTGTTTCACAAGACTGTGCTCGGCCATGGTCAGGTGTACGTGATGGATGCCGACGGCAGTCACACGAGGCGCCTAACGGCACTGTCGACCGTCGCCTTCAGCGCATTCCCGACGTGGGGCTCGGTCGCGCAATGAGATGGGGGGTGCGCGCCGCGATGGCGGTGACGATGGCGGTGGCGTCGGCTCGCGGCGTCCACGGGCAAACCATCAGCACGCTCGAAGGCATCGTGCGCGACGAAACCGGCCCTGTCGCGGGGGCGCGGATCACCGCGACCGACACGCTCACAGGTGAGCGGCGACGCGCCATTACGAACGATGGCGGCTTCTTCCGCATCATCGATGTCACAGCGGGACGCTATGTCGTGTCGACGGCCCTGATCGGCCATGTTGCCGTCGCGAGGCAGGTCGACGTCCTCGCGGGCCAGCGTGCCTATGTAGAGCTCGTGCTTTCCACGACGCCACAGCTCCTGGAGTCCGTGCGGGTGGAGACCGATCGCGTCAAGGATGCGACGCTCGAGCGAATGTCAGTATCCACTCGACTGACGGCGGACGACATTGGACGCCTGCCGCTGAATACGCGGAACGTAATGGATCTGGCCGCGGTAGCGGCGGGAATCCGCTCGTTCCAGCCCGTCGCCGGCCATGCCCTGCCGTCCGCGGGATCGCTGCGCAATGAGCGGGCGCTCAATCTCTACGTCGATGGCGTGGAGATGAAGAACCTCAACAGC
>DATEPP010000296.1:0-7086 GCA_035273165.1 Gemmatimonadaceae bacterium | reverse complement strand
CGTATCGAGCATGGAACCCCTCCCCAACGACCTCGCCATCGCGAACGACGACGGCGCCGACCATCGGGTTCGGCGCCGTCTGTCCCCAGCCGCGCCGGGCGAGATCGAGGGCGCGACGCATGAACGCGTGATCAGCGTCCGGGAGATGCGCCGGGCCCTCGTCAGGCATCACCCGTCAGAATCCGAGGCGAATGCCCAGCGATCCATAAAGGCGCGACTTGTCGGGTGCCGTATCGAACTTGTTCGCCCCCGTAGAAATGTTGCCGCCCGACACCATGCCGATCTCGCCCACGATCTTTGCGAGTAGCATGTTGAGCGAGACGTCGGCGAAGTAGTTCGTTCGCGTCACCTTCTGCGAGAGCGGGATAACGTTCGAGCGCGGATTGGTGAGGGGTCCGAAGACGCCCGAGACGACGCCCTGGATGTTCGCCTTCGCGTCATAGCGGTCCTGGCCAACTCCGGCTGCGAGGCCGAACAGGACGAGACTCTTGCTTGCCACAAGCCGCCACGCCGTCGTGTTGTCTTCCAGGCCACGCACGATCAGGGAATCCCCGCCGCTCGTTCCTGTGATGGTCGTCTTCGGCAAGTCGCGACGGAGGATCGTGAAGGACACACCCGGAACGAGCAACGACTCCTGAAGCGCACTCACCCGCAAACCGTAACCAATCTTCAGCGGCGAATCGGGATCCACCGTGACATTGTCGGCGCTGACTTTCGGCACGTAGAAGGCGCTCAGCAGAAGATCGACGCCGCCGACATTCGTTAGGCCTAACGGCAGCCCCTTGAATAGACCGAGGCTTCCGTCGACCGACGGCAAGCCGAGAATCTGGGTCTTCGTGGGATAGTTCGATCGCTGCTGCGCGCCATTCGTTGACGGCGTCTGAATCTGCGGCACGTTCCCGGCCAGGGCGTTCACCCGAGCCTCGACCACGAAGTGGCCGAGACCGCCGAGGGAGCCCCCTTGACCGAGCGTTGCGTTGCCTCCCGTGATGGCGATACCGAGCTGCGGCGCCATGAACTGGAACAGATCGATCGCCTGCTGGCATGCGTCCTGGGTCGCGCGATTCTGATCCGGAATTCCCGCGGTGGCTGTACCCGCGGGACACGCTGACGAGACCTGTGCCAACGCCGAACCCGAGACCGCGAACGACAAACAGAGCACAATCAGACGCTTCATGATGATCATCTCCTAATTGAGTACGACTCGACCCCTTCCCTGTACGACACGCCCCGCGCGCCAGGCCCTTATCCCAACAGACTGGGCCGATCCGACGATCGTTTCGACGTCCCGGGGTGCGGCGATCACCACCATGCCGACGCCCATGTTGAACGCGCGAAACATCTCGTCGCGGGCGACACTGCCGGCTTCCGCCAGCCGCGCAAAGAGATTCGGCGGCTCCCAGCTGCGCGTGTCGATCTCCGCATCGAGGGTCTGCGGCAGCGCACGGTTCAGATTGCCCGGCAATCCCCCGCCGGTGATGTGCGCCATAGCGTGAATCGTGCCGAGCACCGGAGCCAGCGCGGCCAGGTACGAGCGATGAACGCGGAGCAGCACATCCGCCGTCGACGCGCTCTCGCCAGGAAAGGGATCAGTCGGCCTTAGCCGCATGCGTTCCGACACGATGCGGCGAGCAAGCGAATATCCGTTCGTGTGGAGACCCGAGCTCTCGAGCGCGATCAGCGCGTCGCCCTCCCGTACCCGGTCGGGACCGAGAATGGCGTTCTCCTCCACCCAGCCGACCACGAATCCGGCCAGGTCGTAGTCCGGGGGCGTGTATACTCCCGGCATCTCCGCCGTCTCGCCGCCGATGAGCGAACACTCATTTTCCCGGCAGCCGGCCGCGACGCCCGACACCACCGCCTCGACAACGGCCGGGTCGAGGACGCCGAACGCGACATAATCGAGGAAGAAGAGTGGCCGCGCGCCCTGGACGAGGATGTCGTTCGTACAGTGATTCACGAGATCGTGTCCGATCGTATCGTGTCGCCCCGACTCGATGGCGACCTTGATCTTCGTGCCGACGCCGTCAGCGCTGGCGACCAACACCGGCTCCCGCGCGCCGGCCGGCATGCGAAACATGCCGCCGAATCCGCCGAAGCGGCCGCGTGCGCCGGCCGTAAAAGTCGATTCGACGAGACGCTTGATCCGCCCCTTGGCGTCGTCCGCGGCCTCGATGTCGACGCCGGCGGAGCGATAGTCGAGCGCGCCAGCGCGCTCCGTCACGCCGTCATCTCCTGCTCGAACGTCACGAGCTGATGGAATTCACGCACCCGCGCATTGACGTCCTCGGGACCCACCTCGAGCAGCCGCTCGATCGAAAACTTCTCGACGGCAAAGGACCCCATCGCCGAACCGTACACCACGGCTCGGCGCAGGCCGCGCTCGGAGAGATCGTCGTGACGCGCGATATAGCCCATGAAGCCGCCGGCGAACGAATCGCCGGCGCCCGTCGGATCGAAGACATCCTCCAGGGGATACGCCGGAGCGAAGAAAATTTCACGTTCACTGAACATGAACGCCCCGTGCTCGCCCTTCTTCACGATGACGAGCTTGGGCCCGCGGCTCATGATCCAGCGCGCGGCTTTGATGAGGTTGTACTTCTCCGTGAGCTGCCGCGCCTCCCCTTCGTTGAGCGTGATCAGATCGACGCGTGCCAACAATTCGAGAAGCTCGGGCCGCCGGCTCTCGATCCAGAAGTTCATCGTGTCGCAGGCAACGAGCTTCGGCCGATCGATCTGCGTCAGCACGTCGAGCTGGAGCCGCGGATCAATGTTGCCGAGGAAGACATACTCCGCGCGCCGGAACGCGTCCGGAATCTTGGGGCGGAAGTTCGAGAAGACACCAAGATGCGTCTCGAGCGTCTCGGCCACGTTGAGATCATGGCGGTACCGGCCGCGCCAGCGGAACGATCGTCCCTCGGCGCGCTCGAGCCCCGTGAGATCGACCCCGCGCTTCGCCAGCGGCTCGAGCTTCTGCACGGGATAGTCGCTGCCGATGACGCCGACGAGCTGCACACCGCAAAGATGGCTCGCCGACGCCGAGAAGAACGTCGCCGAGCCCCCGAGCACGTCCTCGGCTTTGCCGAACGGCGTCTCGACTGAATCCAGAGCGACGGAACCGACTACGAGAAGAGTCATGATATGAGGTTTGTTTTCATCCCGAGCCGCCTCTTGTCATCCCGAGCGAAGCGAGGGATCTGCACTTCTGCGCCGTGGACGCTTCCATAGCATTTCGACGGAACAACAGCGAAGACGCGAATCACGCGAATGAACTGCACGAATCCAACCGTGGGCGTGTTACCGCCCTCGCTCAACGAGCTGTGATCTTTTTGGGGTGCGCCAGCATTCATCGGGGTGCCGTTCCAAAGAAAATCCCGGCTCGTGGAGTGAGGAGTAGCAAGGCCACACGGAGCAATTCGCAACAATTCGCGTGATTCGCGTCTTCGCTGTTGTTCCGAGTGAATGCTCTCGATCTGTACAAGGCGCGAGAAGCAGATCCCTCGCTGCGCTCGGGATGACACTGAGGGCTTCACTCGGGATGACATCCTACATGCGCTCCGGCGCCGTGATGCCTAACGCGTGCAGCCCATTCCGGATCACGATCTGCGCCGCCCGGGCGAGGGCGAGGCGCGCCCCCAGGATCGGCTCCGGCTCGTTCAGGACGTGCGCCTTGTGATACCAGAGATGCACCTTCCCCGCGGTGTCGAGCAAGTACGTCGTTAGGCGCTGCGGCTCGAGCGCGTCCGTCGCGCTGGCGAGAACCGCCGGGAAGTCGAGGAGCGCCTTCATCAGCTCCTGCTCCTCGGGCAGCGACAGAACGCTGAAGTCGGCGTCGTCGGCGCGGATCGACGCTGGATCGATCTCGCCGACGCGAAAGATCCCCGACATCCGCGCGTGCGCCATCTGCACGTAGTAGACGGGATTCTCGTCCGACTGCGATCGGGCGAGATCGATGTCGAACGCGAGCGGCGAGTCTCCCTTGCGCATGAGGAAGAACCACCGCACCGCGTCGCGACCGACTTCCTCGACGAGCTCACGAATCGAGACGATCGTCCCCGTGCGCTTGGAGAACTTGACCTCCTCCCCGCCGCGCATCAGCGACACCATCTGGTGCAGCGAGTACTCCGGATATCCCTTCGGGATGCCCATCTCCAGCGCCTGGAGGCCGACACGCACACGCGTCACCGTGCTGTGATGGTCGGCGCCCTGCACGTTGATCGCGCGCGTGAAGCCGCGCTCCCATTTCGTGATGTGATACGCGACGTCCGGCACGAAGTAGGTGAAGTCGCCGCCGAACTGCGCGCTCTTCCGCATGACACGATCCTTGTCGTCACCGAAATCGGTCGTGCGGAGCCAGAGCGCGCCATCCATCTCGTACGTGTGCCCTGCTTTGATGAGCCGCTCTACCGTCTGCTCGACACGGCCCGTCGTGTAAAGCGACGACTCGAGGAAATAGACGTCGAACTTCACGCCGAACGTCTGCAGATCGACGTCCTGTTCCTTCCGCAGCTCGGCGACGGCGAACTTGCGAATCGCCTCGAGATCCTTCCCGTGCGCGTCCGCTGGATGCGCGGCGACGTAGCGCTCGGCGATGTCACGGATGTACTCGCCGTGATAGCCGTCGGGTGGAATCTCCGCCTCCTCGCCGGCAAGCTGCCGCACCCGCGTCTGGACGCTGATCGCGAGGTTGTTGATCTGCGCACCGGCGTCGTTGTAGTAGAACTCACGCGACACGCGCCAGCCGCTCCACTCCAGCAGCGACGCAATCGCGTCGCCTAACGCGGCCTGACGACCGTGCCCCACGTGCAGCGGTCCAGTCGGATTCGCGGAGACGAATTCGACGTTCACTGGACGGCCCTTGCCGGAATCACTGCGGCCGTAGGCCTCGTCGGCCTCGATGATCGATCTGATCCCCTCCGCGACGACATCCGTGTCGACCCGGAAGTTGATGAAGCCCGGACCCGCGATCTCGGCCGAGCGGATCCCCGCGCGCCGGAAATCGATCGCCTGCACGATCCCCTGAGCGAGATCGCGCGGCTTGCTATGGAGTGGCTTCGCGAGGACGAGCGCGAGATTCGTCGCCCAGTCGCCGAACGCGGGGTCGCGCGGACGCTCGAGCACAGGCTCGATGGCCTCGGGCGCACCGAGGGACCGCGCCGCCCTGGTGAGCTCGGCGCGAAGCAGATCGGTGCTGGACATCAGCTCCCCGACTTCGGCGTGCCTGACGAGGGCTTCTTCGCTGGCTTCGCGTCGCCCGTGCTCTTCGATTCGCCAGGCTTCGCGTCCGTCGTCTTTGCGTCAGGCGACTTCGTCTCGCTGCCCTTGCTCTCGCCACCGGAGCCGCTCTTTCCCTCCCCGCCGTCGCCGCCAGACTTGCCGGAGTCCGAACCGCTGGGGGCCGACTTGCGATGCGCGTTCTTGCCGTAGTCGGTGAGGTAGAAGCCCGATCCCTTGAAGAGCAAACCGGCGCCACCGGAAACGAGCCGCGCCGCCGTCTTGCCACATTCGGGGCAGGCAAGCTCGGTAGGCGCGTCGCTGATTTTACGGTAGAACTTTTCGAACTCGTGTCCGTCGGGGCAGCGGAATTCGTAAGTTGGCATTCGGCCGGGACTTAAGAGCGGGGATCGGAACCGGAAAGCTACTCGGCGCCGGAGACCGCTTCAAGTCGCGAAAAAGCGAAAGGACGCGACCCGGTCGCGTCCTTTCGCACCATCTACCGGAGGCTGCTCGTGATGCCTAACGAGGCAGCGCGAACGAGACGCCGAAGCTGAAGATCGTATCGTCGACCAGGTCGGCGCCCGCCAACACGTTCAGGGAGGGCCGGAGCACGACTGATGGCGAGAGCTGGAATCCCGCGCCAAAACCAAGCTGGAGGTACGTGTCCGAGCCGGAGCCGCTCACCCCATTTGCACTCGCCTTCATCGTCGTGTGCCCGAGCGCGACCGAGCCGAATGGCAGGAGGGTGATCTCCTTGTTGAGCGGAAGCGCACGGCCGACGGACGCGCCGAGGGTGAACGCCTGCGTCGAGATGTGCAGCGTATTGCCGCCACCGAGATCCTGCGACGGGCCGAAGCCGAGGTTGAGCGTCGCGCCGGGGCAGAGCTGCCAGGCGCTGCGATCGGCGAGGGGCATCGCGTAGCCCACGCCACCGCCGAGCTGGAGGCCGGTGCCGCTGAAGCCATCGTAGCTCGCCAGGCCCAGGGCGCCGCCGCCGTAAAGGCCCCGCGCATGGCCCCACGTCGCACCGCCGCCGTAGGTGGTGCTGTGGTCGGAGATGCCGAGTGCGCCACCGATGTGGGTCGAGCTGCCGCGGAACGAGAGATCGCCTTGACAGACTTGCGCGGTGGCCGCGGACGCGCACAGCGCGACACCGGCGGCACCGGCGAGGATGCGGTACTTCACGTGGCCTCCTGGGGGTGGGTGGAACGGGTGAGTCGTAATGCAGAGCTCGCACCTCCGAATGGACGAGGAGGTCGCGGACGGCGTCACTACGGCGTTCGAAGGTAGGGATCTCGACCGAAGAGCAGTCGATCGGGGGGTACGGCGTTCGAAGGTAAGGATCTCGACCGAAGAGCAGTCGATCGGGGGTGCGACGGCGGCTTCATGCCAAATTTGGCATGCACACAGTGATGCTGGTCCCACGCCCCGATGCGCACATGCCAAATTTGGCATGGTGCCGCCTAGCACCCCCGATCGACTGCTCGTGAGTGGCGCACCGTAGCGTTCGTGCTCTACCACCCGATCGACTGCTCGTACGTGGCGCTCGAAGCCGTTCTAAGGAGGCAGGTACTTCCCCCAGACTTCAGCGAGCGTCCCCGCAATCTCCCCGACCGTGGCGCGGGCGCGGACCGCATCTATGACGAGCGGCATAAGCGCAGGCCGTTGATCCGCGGAGCCTTGTTCGCCATAGCAGGCCGCGCTCGCCCGCAAGGCGTCAATCGCCGCTTTCACCCTCCGGCCATCGCGCTTCGCGCGCGCCGCGCGCGTCCGCTCGACCTGTCCCCGCTCGAGGCTGGAGTAATCGGGCGTCGGGATATCCGGCGTTTCGCGACCATCGCCGAAGCGATTCACGCCGACGACCACCGT
>DATEPP010000295.1:0-4436 GCA_035273165.1 Gemmatimonadaceae bacterium | reverse complement strand
TGCGTTTCGTGGTGAACACTCCCATGATGATCTCACATAGAAACTCTATGGGAGAAACATGTCCGTCGAAGTCCTGCGCGGCACCCTCGATATGCTCATCCTCAAGGCTGTGAGCTGGGGACCCATGCACGGCTACGCCGTTGCACGATGGATCGAGCAGGCGACCAACGACGTCCTCCGCATCGAGGAAGGCTCGCTCTACCCTGCCCTCCACCGACTCGAGACGCGTGGCTGGATCGCCGCGACGTGGGGCACCTCCGAGAACAACCGCCGCGCGAAGTTCTACACGCTCACCCCGAAGGGCCGCGCGCAGCTCCGCCTCGAGACCGCAACATGGACGAGCTTCGCCTACGCGGTCTTCGCCGCGCTCGAGGCACCACCGCAAACGACATGACTCACCTCCCCGCCTGGCGACGCTACCTCCGCTTCTGGCGACCGAACATCGCCGAGGACGTCGAGGATGAGATTCGCTTCCACACGGAGATGCGCGTCCGCGAGTACATGGCGCGCGGCATGACCGAGGACGACGCGCGGCGCGCCGTCCGCGACCGCCTCGGCGACGTCGAGGCCGCCCGCGTCGAGTGCATCGAGCTCGGCAAGGTGCGCGAGACCCACGCCCGCAACGCCGACTTCCTCGATGGCCTGCGCTCCGACGTTCGCTACGCGCTGCGCTCGTTAGGCAGGGCGCCCGGGTGGACGGCGGTGGCACTGCTCACGATCGCGCTCGGCGTCGGGGCGACGACGAGCGTGTTCAGTGTCGCCGATGCGCTCCTCGTCAGGCCCGTGGCGTATCCCGGCGCCGGACGCGTCTACTTCGCGCGGCGACTGTTCACGATCGATTCACGCCTTATCCCGGCACCCCTGCCCATTGCCGCGGTCCACGCCTGGCGCACGAATGCGCGAACGATCGAAGCGGCAGCCCCGTATCGCTACACCGACGGCCGCCTCGGAAGCGGCGAGAGCGCAGTGGACGTTCACGGCGCGATGATCGACGACGCGTTTCTCGCGTTCGCGGGTGCACATCCGCTCATCGGACGGAGCTTTACCAGAGAAGAATTGGTCCCTGGCGGACCTCGCGTACTCCTTCTCGCCGAGCCGTTCTGGCGGCGGCAGTTCGGCGCGTCCACCGAGGTGATCGGCAAGGTCGTGCCGCTCGGTGACCAACCGGCAACTATCATCGGTGTCGTGCCGGCATCAGTGACGATTCCGGACTTTGGTAGAGAGCCGGCCGACGTGTGGCTTCCACTCGTCACCGCGCCGAACTTTTTCGTGAACGGCGTCCTCGTGCGCCTGACGTCCGGTGTGTCGGCGAAGGCGGCTAACGAAGAATTGGACGCGATCGTTCAGCGCGGGCATTTCCTTGATCCGCCGCTCGTCCAACGGATGCGCCTCCCGGGTCAGACATCGATCGTCACCCAGCTCCGCCTAACGAAGCCGGGGAGCGACCTCGCAATTCGTCAGGCGCTGTTGATGCTGACCGCCGCCGTCGGTCTGCTACTCCTCGTAGCCTGCACGAACATCGCGCACCTTCTCCTTGCGCGCGGCGCGACGCGCCAGCGTGAGCTCGCGGTACGTCACGCGCTCGGTGCCGCACGTAGGCGTCTCCTCCGTCAGCTCGTGACGGAGAGCGTCGTGCTCGCGCTGGCCGGCGGTGCACTCGCCATCGTCGTCGGATGGGCAGGACTGGTCGTCCTCGCCGCCGCGCGCCCCAACGATCTGACGCCGCTCGCCTACGTATCGAGCCATCGGAGCGTGCTGACGATCGCGTCGCTTCTCGCCATCGCCTGCGGCCTCGGAATCGGCCTCCTCGCCGCGCTACGGACCGCGCATCGCGATCTCGGTATGCAGCTCCGCGCCTCGGCGTCGTCCGTGCTCGGAACCAGTCCGCGTTTGCGGGCCTCGCTCGTCGTCGGCGAGGTCGCGCTCTCGGCGATCCTGCTCGTGGGCGCCTTGCTGCTCATCCACGCCGTGTTCGATCTGCAACGGACGCGACTGGGCTTCGACGCCCGTGGTTTGTACGAGCTCACCTTCACCGCACGGCAGCCGCTGCCAGCGGCGGAGCGTGCGTCGTTGAGCGCAGCCTTGCGCACGCGCGCGACGGCAAATCCCGGGATCGAGGGCGCGACCGAGGCGAGCAGCGCGCCGACGCCGCACTACTGGCGGATGCTCTCGCTGCTCGAGACGCCGGAACGGCCGGCGACCAGCGCCGATGTGCCGTCAGCGACCGCCACCAACGCCGTCGCGCCCGACTACTTCTCCGTGCTGCGAATGCCGCTCCTCTCCGGCCGGGCCTTCGATGCCGGCTCGTTCGAGCGAAACGAGGTCGTCGTCAGTAGCTCGCTGGCGCGGCAGCTGTGGCCCGGGGAGTCGGCCGTCGGACAGCGCTTCCGCAATGGGCTGACCAAGCCGGACGGCTCGCACGAGCCGTGGAGCACGGTGATTGGAGTCGTCCCCGACATCGTCGCCGATCTCGTCGAGGGAGATGCCCATCCAGCTGTATACCAGCCGCTCGGCGCCCCGGAGCCGACCGGGCCGTTCGCGCGTTCCGTCGTCCTCATCGTTAGGCTCGCGCCGAGTGCTACCGTGGCGCAGCTCGCGTCGTTCGCCAAATCCGTGGCGCCTCCAGGTGCCGAGACTTCCATCAGCAACGTCCGCGAGCGAATCGATCAGACGCTGGCCCAGCCGAAGTTCCTGATGGGCATTCTCGCGACGTTCGCTGCGCTCGGCGTCGTGCTCGCGGCGATTGGCCTCTTCGGCGTCATCTCGTACACCGTCGGTCAGCGAACGCGAGAGATCGGCATCCGCATGGCGTTAGGCGCTGGTCGCGCCAGAGTGGCGCGCCTCGTCGTCGGCGACGGCGTACGGCTCGCCGTCGCCGGCATTCTGATCGGGCTCGCTGGCGCGGTGGCGGCGACCCGACTGATAGAGAATCTTCTCTACGGCGTATCACGCTTCGATCCATTCGCGTTCGTCGCCGGCGCCGCACTGTTACTGGCTGTCGCCGTCGTGGCGTGCGTCGTACCCATGCTGCGTGCTACCGGCGTCGATCCGGCAATCGCTGTCCGTGCTGATTAGGCCTGGCGCGTCGCTCCTTCTGCTGACCCTCGCCTGCACCGACGCGGCGGCGCGGGACGGCCGTCACCTATGGATGGCGGTAGCCGGCGATTCACTCTATCGCATATCGATCGATACGAGTCGCATCACCAAGCCGACGTATCGCACCTACCTCGTCTGGTACCGCACCGATCACGCGATGACCCACCTCTACAAGGGTCAGCCGTTCAATCGCGAGATCGTCGCGAGCCTGCTCCGCTGCGGCGACCTCTCGTACAAAGTCGTGAGCGTGGACATGTCGGTGGGGTCGGAATCGCCGATATCACAGCAGCGCGCGGACCAGAATGACATCGCGCTGCAGCCCTGGCGCCACGCCGAGCGTGGAACGATCGAATGGAGCGCCGCGCGCCGGAGCTGCGATCTTGCGCGAGCCCGTGGGCTCTAGTGACGTAGTCGATTGGGTCTGCGACGTTCGAAGGTACGGATCTCGACCGAAGAGCAGTCGATCGGGTGTGCGACGGCGGCTTCATGCCAAATTTGGCATGTGCGCACCGTTGCTCGGAGCGAGCACTATTGTGGACATGCCAAATTTGGCATGGTGCCGCCTAGCACACCCGATCGACTGCTCGTGAGTGGTGCATCGTAGCATCCCGCTCCCGATCGACCGCTCGTGAGTGGCGCACCGTAGGGTCCGCGCACGGGCGCTCGTACCACGTAAGGGCCGGGTCGCGTTTGCCCGCTGGACAGTGTCGCGCTCCGCTTCCACGTTACGCGCACTAAACCGGAGATCTCTCGTGGAACGCTTGCTCCAGGACCTCAAGTATTCCCTGCGCGTGCTGCGTCAGCAGCGCGCGTTCACCATCGCCGCCGTGGCTGCTCTCGCACTCGGCATCGGTGCGACGACCGCCGTCTTCTCGGTGGTCAATGCGATCCTGCTGCGGCCATTCCCATATCCCGATCCCGGCCGGATCGTGATGTTCATGAACGTCACGCCGAACGGATCCGGGCCCGGCGCGTCGCCGGCGAAGTTCGCGCACTGGCAGCGGCAGACCGAGGTCGTCCAGGATCCAGCGGCGTTCCGCAACGTGCTGCTGAACTACACCGGGGGAGAGCTCCCGGAGCAGGTCAATTCGGGGAATGTCACCGAGCACTTCTTCAAGCTCTGGGGCGCGACGACGCTGCTCGGTCGCACGTTCTCGCACGAAGAGGCGCTGCCTAACGGGCCACGGGTCGCCGTGCTCTCGTACGGCTGGTGGACGCGGCGCTTCGCGTCCGATCCGTCGATCGTCGGCAAGACGATTCTCCTCAGCGGCGATCCGTACGTCGTGATCGGTGTCCTCAATCGCAGCTTCGACCCGTCGGAGTTTCTCGACCCGCCGGAA
>DATEPP010000294.1:0-1501 GCA_035273165.1 Gemmatimonadaceae bacterium | reverse complement strand
TTGAAGGGCGTCAAGGAGCTCGGCTTCACGAGACCGACGCCGATCCAGTCCGACGCGATTCCCGCCGCGATGACGGGACGCGACGTGCTCGCCTGCGCCATGACGGGCAGCGGCAAGACGATGGCGTTCCTGCTGCCGATTCTGCATCGGCTTCTGGAACAGCGGCGCCGCGGCACGCGCGGCACGCGCGCATTGATCATGACGCCCACGCGGGAGCTCGCGGCGCAGATTCTCGAGGAGCTGAACGCCGTCGCCGTTCACACACCGATCACCGCGGCCGCGATCTTCGGGGGTGTGGGCATGGCACCGCAGGAACATGCCTTCCGAAGCGGCGTCGACATCCTCGTCGCAACCCCAGGCCGGCTGCTCGATCACCTCAGGCATCCATACGCCAGCCTCGGCGGGATCAATGTGTTGGTGCTCGATGAAGCGGATCGTATGCTCGACATGGGATTCCTCCCTGACATCAAGCGCGTGCTGAAGTATCTGCCGGCAAAGCGGCAGACGCTCTTCTTCAGCGCGACCATGCCGAAGCCGATCCTCGAGTTGACGCGCGAGATGCTGCACAATCCGGCGACGATCAATCTCGAGCGCAAGGCCGCGCCGGCGGTCGGGATCACCCAAGCCGTCTATCCAGTGGGTCAGGAGCTCAAGTCCGCGCTCTTGCTCGCACTCCTCGAGCGCAATCTGATGCACGAGGCGCTCGTATTCACACGGACGAAGCACCGCGCGAATCGCCTGTGGACATTTCTCACGAAGCACGGCGTGGCGGCGGCGCGCATTCACGGCAACCGATCGCAGGCGCAGCGGACGGACGCGCTCGCGGGCTTCAAGAGCGGCGCCTATCGCGTTCTCGTCGCGACCGACATCGCCGCGCGTGGCATCGATGTCGAGGCGCTGGGCCACGTCGTGAACTTCGACGTGCCGAAAGCACCCGAAGACTACATTCATCGCGTCGGGCGCACGGCACGCGCCGAGGCGACGGGTGAGGCGTACACCTTCGCCGCGCCGGATGAGGCCGACGACCTGCGCGCGATCGAGCGCGTCGTCGGGAAGCCGCTGCCCCGGGTGACACTGCCGGACTTCGATTACAACGCGAAACCGGCGACGAAGCTCGAGAGGCCCATTGCGGAGCGGCTGGCGGAACATCGCGCGCGGCGAGCGACCGAGCGTGCCCGGTCGGAAGAGAAAGGGAGAGGGAGACCGGCCGCGAAGCAAACGGCGCCGCAATCCGAGTCCGCGCGGAGCACACCTCCGCTGCATCGGGATGGCGCCGCGCCATCCGGCGAAGGGCCAAAGCGCCGGCGGCGGCGACGCAGGCGATAGCCGCTGCACGCTGCCGCGGAGATCCGCTCCGGAAATATGCGAGATCCAAACATCTCCGGCTGCTTCGCGGCACTATGATATCCTCATCGACGGGTTGAACTCGCTCGTTGGACCCTGCGTCGAAGGAGGATATCCGTTTGCAAGTGATCGCCTGTAGCGCGCTCGCGAGACTCAT
>DATEPP010000293.1:0-3734 GCA_035273165.1 Gemmatimonadaceae bacterium | reverse complement strand
TTCACCCCGCTCTCGTGCGCGACGATCTCGGTCTCGGCGGCGGCCGGCGGGAAGTCGAAGTCGAGGGTGACGAAGCGCTGCCGAGTGCTCGGCTTGAGGTCCTTGATGGCGTGCTGGTAGCCGGGGTTGTAGGATATGACGAGCTGAAATCCATCCGCGGCGTCGACGAGCTCGCCCGTCTTTTCGATCGGCAGTATGCGCCGGTCGTCGGTGAGCGGGTGGATGACGACGACGGTGTCCTGGCGCGCCTCGACCACCTCGTCGAGGTAGCAGATCGCCCCGACGCGCGCGGCGACGGCGAGCGGCCCGTCGACCCAGACCGTCTCGCCGCCGCGGATCAGGTAGCGGCCGGTGAGGTCACTCGCCGAGAGGTCGTCGTGGCAGGCGATGGTGACGAGCGGCCGTCCCAGCACGTGCGCCATGTGCTCGACAAAGCGCGTCTTCCCGCAGCCGGTAGGTCCCTTGAGCATGACAGGGAGCCCGCGCGCATGACAGGCGGCGAAGACATCGACCTCGTCGCGGATCGGGACGTAATACGGAGTCTCGCCGTGAGGCCACCGCACACCGTCGTGGAGTGAGTGTGTCGACGGAGGGGGCGAGCTGGAATGGGCAAGGGACATGAGTTTGTATACAAACCGCGGGGCGCGCAGGGTGGAAGGGCTACCGATGTGAGAAGCAGGCAAGAATCGGGGACCGGAGGCCAGCTTGTCCGCAGTCGCCTCCCCGACGCGCATCCTCTTCAGATGCCGAGCACTTGCCGATGCAGCTCCATGAGCAGGGCGTTCGCCGCCGCCGCGTCCGGCTTTTCTTTCAAGGGGGATCGCTGCCGTGCCAGCTCGATGCCTTGGAACAGGCGCTCGGCTTCACTCTTCACCTGTTCCAGATCCCAACCGCCACGCTTGATGACCTTGAGCTCATCGGCGTCAGTGGTGCGGTAAACCTGCAGCATTCCGGTTTCGAGAAACTCCGCGCCCATGCGCAGGAGGCGAATGAGGTGGGCTGCGTTCTTGACGTCATACTGATACTTCCGCACCATCGCCTTCCGCTTCTCGCCCATATAACCACTGAAGTGCGAGTGGTGCAGCTTGCGAAAGCGATCCAACGTCTCGTAAGGCACATCGTAGCGCTTCGCGAGGTAACGGAGCTTCGCCCCATCAGCCTCCAGCACTTCGCCGATGTTACCTCGATGCTTGATCGTCGCTGTCAACAGCTCGTACTCCTCCATCCGTGCGAGATCGAAGGCCTCCATACGCTTGAGTTGATCATACGCATAACCAGCGAAAGCCTCCGCGGCATGCTGGGACGAAAAGATCTCCCGCTGGGCGACCAGGCGATCGAAAACAGGCGTCCGATGGATGTATTCGTCAGTGCGGAGCCAGAGTAGCCCGACGATGTTTGGATTGCTCTTGAGGAGTAGCCGGAACGCCTTCTCCAAGCTGTACAGAACGACGTCCAGCTCCTCGAACTGCAGCGTCCAATGCTGCCAGCGCGGAAGACCGATATGGTACTCGATCGGTGGCACGATGAACCCCATCAGATCGATATCATCGACCGCGTCCGGCTCCTCTGGCGGCAGATAGGTGCCGTGGCTGTGCGAGCCCATCAGGCCGAGCACGATGAGGTGCGGCTCGAGCGGGAATCCGTTGTCTCGTTCGAAGGCGCTGGCGATGCGGGCGTCGATCGTCATTAGTATCAGCGACGTTGCGTGGGCTACAGAAAGGTCGCTAATGCTCGTAACGATTGCAGCCCGCAAGGAGTTGTGCGTGCGCCCGCCCGCCTACGCCGTGACCGGCAGTTTGCGAATCCGACGGCCTGTGGCCGCGAAGATCGCGTTCGTCACCGCGGGCGCAATGCTCGGCAATGCGCCTTCGCCGATGCCGTGCGGTACCTCTTCGCTCCCGCGCACGAAATGCACTTCCATTCGAGGCGTCTCGGCGAGGCGGAGTACTTGGTAGTCGTGAAAGTTTGACTGCACCACGCGTCCGCCGTCCACGGTGATCTCCTGACGCAGCGCCGCCGACAAGCCGAAGATGATTGCGCCTTCCACCTGCGCCGCGGCGCCGCTGGGATTCACGACGAGCCCGCAGTCTACCGCTGTGATCACTCGATGCACGCGAACGTCGCTGTTAGGCGCTACCTCGACTTCGGCGACGTGCGCCACGTACGCACCATTCGAGTAGGAGCCGGCGATTCCACGACCGTGTCCCGCCGGCATCGGCTTCCCCCAGTCACCGCGCTGCGCTGCCAGCCGCAGCACACTCGCGAGCCGGCCCGTGTCGTAATGTCCGTCGTAGAACGGGAGCTGACGCGCCGGCTCGAGCAATGCCAGCTGGAACTCAAGCGAATCCCGGCCCGCCAGATGCGCGAGCTCGTCGAGCATGCTCTGCGTGACGAAGACCGTCGCCGAGGGCTCGACAGCCCGCCACTGGCCACGCGGAATCCTCGACGGGATCGCAGTGTACGCGATGCGGGCGTTAGGCACGACGCTCGCCGGAAGATCGTATGGCTCGAGCTCCCCTGGGTCGATGAGCTCCGTTTGATTCGGGCCCGGGCTCCAACGCAGGTAATGACCGCGCGACGCATTCACGAGATGCTGCGACCAGGCGACGAGCGATCCCTGCGCATCGAGGCCAGCACGCATCAGATGGTACCCGGCCGGCCGATAGAATCCGTGGCGGATCTCGTCCTCGCGGGTCCAGACGACCTGCACGGGCCGGCCGCTCGCCTTCGCGAGATACGCCGCCTCGGCGACGTCATCGGCGTAGAAGCGACGACCGAAGCCGCCGCCCATCCGCATGACGTGAACCGTCACCTCGTTAGGCAGCACTCCCGCGGCGGTCGCCGCCGCGCGTCGAGCACCTTGTGGATTCTGCGTACCGGCCCAGACCTCGAGGCGGCGCCCGTCGAGGCGCGCCGTGGCGTTCAGCGGCTCCATCGGCGCGTGCGCGAGGAGGGGGACCTCATACACTGCTTCGAGGCGCTTCGCCGCACCGGCGAACGCCGCGTCGAAGTGGCCGTCGTCGCGCCGAACGACACGCGGCGCGCCGGCGGCGAGTGCCTCCGCACGCGCGCGCATCCCCGCCGTACTCTCGCTCTCACCGCCGCGCGCATCCCACTCGACGGACAGCGCGCGCCGTCCCTGCATCGCCGCCCACGTCGATTCCGCGAGTACGGCAACGCCGTTAGGCATCTTCGGACTGTTCTCCTCGAACTCCGGGAGCGCGTCGGCATCGATGGGGATCACCGCGCGCACGCCCGGCACGGCACGGGCCTTCGTGTCATCCAGACGAAGCATTCGCCCGCCGAACACCGGACTCCGCTCGATCGACGCGAAGAGCATTCCGGGTACCCGCACGTCGATGCCGTATGTCATCCGACCCGCGACGATCGCCGGCACGTCTACGCCACGCCGCGGAGTTCCAATGATGCGAAACTCGCTCGTCCGCTTGAGTGCGATATTCGTGGGCAGGGATAGCGCTGCCGCCGCTGCCGCGAGCGATTCGTACGTCGCCGTTCGGCCCGTGGCCGCATGGCGCACGCGGCCGCTCTCGGCGACGCACGCTGTCGGCTCCGCCTTCCATCGTGACGCGGCTGCCTGCAGCAACATCATTCGGGCCGCGGCACCAGCCTTACGCAATGGCATCCACGAAGTACGCACCACCGCACTCCCGCCAGCGTACTGCGGCCCGTACTTCTCCTCGTCGAGATCAGCCTGCTCGACGCGAACGCGCTTC
>DATEPP010000292.1:0-11401 GCA_035273165.1 Gemmatimonadaceae bacterium | reverse complement strand
GGACAAGACGAATGCTTCTTCTCGAGCTGTACGTGTTCGTTCTCGCGGCGTTCACGGGATACATGGTGATCTCGAAGGTGCCGGCGCTGCTGCACACGCCGCTGATGGCAGCGACGAACGCAATCTCCGGCATCTCGCTCGTTGGGTCGCTGATCGCGGCCGGATCGCGGGCGAACAACGTCGCGACGATCCTCGGCTTCATCGCCGTCGTCTGCGCGACGTCGAACATCGTGGGTGGCTTTCTCATCACGGATCGCATGTTGAGAATGTTTAAACGCGACGTGCCGGGCGCGAAGCGCGAGGGCGCGACGTCGGCGCCGCCGGCAGAACGCTGATCGCCGGCCGATGCGCGATTATTTCATCCAAGGCTCCTACCTCACCGCGTCCGTTCTCTTCATCCTCGGTCTCCGCAGCCTAACGCGGCCGGACAAGGCTCGGCGTGGCATGCAGCTCGCCGCGGCCGGTATGGTCTTCGCCGTGGTCGGGACGCTCGTGAGCCACCAGATCGTGGACTACCGGTGGATCGCGGCGGGGCTCGTGCTCGGTGCGGTGATCGGCTACCCGATGGGCATGTGGGTGCCGATGACGGCGATGCCGCAGCGAATCGCGCTGTCGCTCACGCTCAGCGCGCTCGCCGCGGCGCTCGTTGGCATCGCCGAGTACAACACCCGGATGACGAATGGCGAGGGGATCCCACGGCCGATCATGGCCGCGATCGGGATCGAGGTGCTGCTCGGCATGATCACTGTGGGTGGAACTCTCATTGCCGCCGGCAAGCTGCAGGAAGTGATCACTTCACGGCCGCTGACGTACCGCGGCCAGAATCTCGTGAACGCGATCGTCTTTCTCGCCATGCTGGTGCTATTCGCGTTTCTCGTGGCGTCGCCTGACCAGCGGGGACTCTTCTACGCGTTGATCGGCCTCGCGTTCGTGTTCGGCATCCTGCTCGTGCTTCCGATCGGTGGCGCGGACATGCCGGTTGTCGTCGCGCTCCTCAACTCGTACTCGGGGCTCGCGTCGTGCGCGACCGGATTCGCGATCGGGAACGTCATTCTCATCATCAGCGGCTCGCTCGACGGCTCCTCGGGCTTCATCCTGTCGGTGCTGATGAGCAAGGCGATGAACCGGTCGTTCACGAACGTTCTGTTCGGCGCGTTCGGCTCGCAGACGACGCCGGGGGCGAAGAGCGCGGCCGGGTTGAGCGTTCGCTCAACGAGTGTCGAGGACGCCGCGGTGCAGCTCGCCTATGCGCAGCTCGTGATCATCATTCCCGGCTACGGCATGGCGGTGGCACAGGCGCAGCATCAGGTGCGGGAGCTCGCGGAGCTGATCGAAGGGCGCGGCGGAGAGGTGAAGTTCGCGGTGCATCCGGTCGCGGGCCGTATGCCGGGACACATGAACGTGCTGCTGGCCGAGGCGAACGTCCCGTATGACAAGCTGTTCGACATGGACGAGGTCAACGGCGATTTCGATCGCGCGGACGTCGCCCTCGTCATCGGCGCCAACGACGTCGTGAATCCTGCCGCCCGCACGGACAAGAGCTCGCCAATTTATGGGATGCCGATTCTCAACGCGGATCATGCCAGGAGCGTGATCGTGCTCAAGCGGAGCATGGCCGCCGGCTTCGCAGGCATCGAGAACGAACTGTTCTACAATCCGAAGACCTCGATGCTGTTTGGGGACGCGAAGAAGTCGCTCACCGGATTGGTGAGTGAGGTGAAGAACGTGTAGCTGGTGGCTGGTGGCTGGTGGCTTGTGGCTTGTGACTGAGAGCTACCAACCACCATTCACCGACCACCGACCACCGACCACCAATCACCAGTTTGAGAGCAATCCCCGGATAGCCCCGGTTCCTCGTCTCGGCCTAGCTTGCGCGCCAGACCTTTCGGGAGCATCCATGATGTCGACCATGCCAACGACGTATCGCGCGGAACCAGCGACCCTCGGCTTCGACAACGACGAGGCGTGGCGCGCGGTCGAGGCGCGCGATAGCCGGTTCGATGGACAATTCGTGTACGCGGTGAAGTCGACGCGCATCTACTGCCGTCCGTCGTGCCCATCGCGACGGCCTGATCGCAGGCGCGTGACCTTCTATTCCGCACCGGATGCCGCCGAGGAGGCGGGATATCGCGCGTGCCGGCGGTGCCATCCTCGCGAGACGCGGCTCGCGTCGGCCGTGGCTGTCGCGGTCGAGCGCGCACGGCAGCTGATCGAGAAGCAGCCGGATCAGCCGTTCACGCTAGCCGAGCTCGCGGAGCGTGTTGGAGTGAGCCCGTTTCATCTGCAGCGAACGTTCAAGCGGCTGCTCGGTGTATCGCCGCGTGAATATCAGGACGCGCTGCGCGTGACGCATTTCAAGTCCCGACTGCGGGCGGGCGACACAGTGAGCCGCGCGACGTACGAGGCCGGATTCGGCTCCAGCAGCCGCGTGTACGAGCGCAGCGATCGTTCGCTCGGCATGACGCCAGCCGCTTATCGTCGCGGCGGCGCCGGGATGCAGATCACGTACACGATCATCGAGTCGGCCTTCGGCAAACTGCTCGTCGCAACGACGGCGCGCGGCGTGTGTGCCGTGGCACTCGGTGACTCGAATGATGCACTGGTCGCGTCACTGCGCGTGGATTTTCCGAGCGCGCAGATCGAGCGGGCGGACGACGCGCATCACGAGTGGGTCGACGAGATCGTCAGCCACATCGGCGGCGGCAACGCAGGATTGACGGCGCCGCTGGATCTACGCGGAACGGAATTTCAGCAGCAGGTCTGGGCGCTGCTTCGAAAAATTCCACCGGGCAAGACGAAGTCGTACGCGGAGATCGCCGCCGCGTTGGGGAATCCAAAGGCAACGCGCGCGGTCGCTCGTGCCTGTGCCAGCAATCGCCTCGCCGTGGTAATTCCGTGTCATCGCGTCGTGCGTACGGACGGCGCCCTTGGCGGCTATCGGTGGGGCGTGGAGCGGAAGGAGCGTCTGCTCGCAGGGGAGCGCGGGGCCAAGGGCTAACCGCCGGACGTTACGGGAATCCAAACCAATCGTGAGACGCGGGTGTCTGATCCAGCGCACGACTCCTTCCTCTCGAGGCAATCGATGAAGTACGCATGGCTCGGCGCGCGCGCCGCGATGTTCGGTCTCGGCCTCGCCACAACGCTGAACGCACAGAATACACGTGGTCGCGGTGACAGTGTGTTCGTCTGGTCAGCGCGGCTCGGCGACGGCGGTTCCCTGACGATCAAGAATATCGTCGGCGGCATTGCTGTCACCGAGGCGACGGGCGACCGCGTCGAGGTCCGCGCCGAGAAGCGGATGCGCGGCCGTGGCGATCCGGCGGACATCAGCTTCGACGTGCAGGAATCGTCATCGGGCACGACGATCTGCACGGTCTATCGCGGCGAGAGCGCGTGCGACGATGGCGGCTTCAGCAACACGAGGTTTAGCGTTCGCTATACAGTGGCGATGCCGCGCGGTGTCCGGCTTCGCGCATCGACCGGTAATGGCGACCTGTCGGTCGAGCGGGCCGGAAGCGAAGTGGAGCTCCATACCGGCAATGGCGGCATCCGAATCGGCGAGACCGAGGGTCGCGTCACGGCATCGACGGGAAATGGCGACCTCGAGGTCGGATCAGCGCGTGGTCCGGTGCGGGCATCGACGGGGAATGGCCGCATCTCCGTGGCGACGACCGCGGGCCCGGTTTCCGCGAACACCGGCAATGGCGACATCGACGTGAGCATGCGGTCGCTGAGCAGCAATGCCGACATGGAGTTTCGGAGCGGCTCGGGAGCAGTTCGCGTGACGCTGCCCGCCGACTTCAACGGCGACATCGACGCCAGCACCGGCAATGGCGAGCTTCGCACGGACTTCGCGATCCGGCTCGTCGGGCGTCTGGATCCGCAGCACATGCGCGGCACGATCGGCACGGGCGGCCGGATGCTCCGTCTCTCGACCGGCAACGGCCGGCTGGAGATCCGCAAAGGGAGCTAGGTCGGTGGCTGGTGGCGAGTGGTGAGGGGCGAGCAGACAACGGGTCTCCCTGTGGCGAGGAAGGCCTGCTGGTGCGAATCCTCGGAGGCCCCTGACGACACTGACGATCCCTGAGACCGCTGACAAAAGAGCGGCAACGACTCTTTGGAAAAGGCGTTGCCGCTCTTTTGTTGTTCTCTTCGACCTCTGCGTACTCTCCGGCCTTTGCGTTCCCTTCACTCTCTCATCAGGGATGCTTCCAAGCCGACGAAGAATCAAAGTGCAGATCCTTCGCTGCGCTGAGGATGACAAGGAGGCTTCGTTCAGGACGCCACGCGGCACCAGCCACCAGCACGAAACTCCGCTTGACCCACGCGCGTACGACCCGTAGTCTCTCCCCACACATTGTGTGTGGAACGCCGCCCAACCGTGCCTCGCCGCCGCCCTCTCTTTCGCCTACCGTGGCGTTCACGCGCCCAGGTCCTCGACGACGTCGAGTCTGAGCTTCGCTTTCATCTCGAGATGAGGGCGCAGGAGCTGATCGCGCGCGGCATCGAGCCCGAACGGGCACGGCGAGAGGCCGAGCGGCAATTCGGGGACGTCGAGTTCACCAAGCAGTACATGCGGAGAATGGACATGGGCTTCGAGACGGAACGCCGGCGCGCCGAATGGATCAGCGAGCTCGGTCAGGACACTCGTTATGCGCTGCGAACGCTACTACGCGCGCGAGGATTCACCGCGGTGGCGGTCGCCACGCTCGCCCTCGGCATTGGCGCGAACACGGCGATCTTCTCGATGGTCAACGGCATTCTTCTGCAACCGCTGGCCTTTCCGCACCCCGAGCAACTCGTGAAGGTGTGGTCCGCCAACAAAACCGACGGCAAGGCCGACGCGGCGGTGTCCGCGGTGGACCTCGACGACTGGCGCGCCCAGCGCCACGTCGTCGCCGACATGGGTGGCTGGTTCTATCAGGCGAACGGCAGCGGCATCGATCTCACCGGCCAGGGCGAGCCGCAGCGTCTCGAGGCGACCTTCGTGACGCCAGGCTTCTTCAACACCCTCGGCGTCGCGCCCATGGCGGGGCGCGTGCCGCGCGACGAGGAGATGGTGCGCGGCGCGAACGACCGACTCGTCGTGCTGAGCTACGGATTCTGGCAGCGGCAGTTCGGCGGCGCCCGGTCGGTCATCGGCAGCAAGCTGCTGCTCGGCGGCGAGCCGTATGTCGTCACGGGAGTGATGCCCGCGTCTTTCGTTTTCCCTGCGGAACGCATCGACGTCTACATCCCGTATTCGACGATTCCGGATCAGGCGATCCCGCGGATCCGGCCGGTGCGAATTCTCGACGTCGTCGCGCGACTCAAGCCAGGCATCACGATCGACCGCGCGCGCGTCGAGCTGGCTGAGATCACGCGGCGTCTCGCGGAGCAGTATCGCGAAGACAAGAACTGGGACGGCGCGACGCTCAAACCGCTGCACGACGCGATCGTCGGCAACGTGCGCAGCTCGCTCCTCGTTCTGCTGGGCGCGGTGGCATTCGTGCTTCTCATGGCATGCGCCAATGTCGCGAGCCTTCTGCTCGCCCGCTCCGGCGCGCGTGAACAGGAAGTGGCAATCCGCGCCGCGCTCGGCGCCGGACGCGGCCGTATCGTTAGGCAGCTGCTGACGGAGAGCGTCGTCCTCGCGCTCGCTGGCGGTGTGCTCGGCCTCGCTGTGGCGTACCTGGGAACGCGCCTGCTGCTGGCGTTGAGCCGGGGACAGCTGCCACAGTCGTTCAACGTCACGATCGACGGCACGGTGCTGCTCTTCTCGCTTGGTGTCTCTCTCGCGACCGGTCTCCTCTTCGGGCTCGTCCCAGCCCTCCGATCGTCGACACCAGCGCTGCAGCGCACGCTGCGTGAGGGTGCGCGCGGACTGGCCGGGAGCACGAGTCATCGCTTGCGGAACGGCCTCGTCATCGCCGAGATCGCGCTTGCCGTCGTCCTCGTCATCGGCGCCGGTCTGATGACGCGCAGCTTCGTTCGAATCCTGAACGTCGATCCCGGATTTCGGCCGGAGCGTCTGCTCGTCGTGAACTTCACCATGAACACGGCGCGCCACGAGCATTATCAGCAGTACTATCGGCAGGTCATCGACAAGGTTCGGACTATCCCAGGCGTGCTCGCCGCAGGCGCAGCGAAGGATGTCCCATTCCGCGGGACGGGCGAGCGCGTGGGATTCGTGGCGCCAGGGATGGTGCTCCGCGCCGGCGACGACGCGCCAACGGCGCAGATGATCAACATCAGCGACGGCTACTTCAGAACGATCGGAACGCCGATTCTCGCTGGACGTGAGTTCCTTCCGCAGGAGCGCGCGGACACACCGTGGGTGGCCGTCGTGAATCAGGCGTTCGCGAAGCAGTACCTCTCGAAGGGAAATCCGGTGGGAGAGGTTCTGCGGCTGGGAAACGTCCTGCGCGCCGAGGTCATTGGTGTGGTTGGTGACATACGGCAGCACGCGATCGACGAGGCGGGGAGGCCGACGATCTATCTCGACAACATGCAGAACTCGCGCGTGCGCGTGAATCTCACGGTCCGCACTGCTGGGCCTCCGCTGGCGATGACGCGTCGGATCGAGGACGCGATCTGGTCGCTCGATCGCGACCAGACGATCACGAGTGTCTTCACTTTCGACGACATCATGAGCGAAGCGGTCGCGCGGCCGCGCTTGCTGACGGTCCTGCTCGCACTCTTCGGCGGACTCGGCCTCCTCCTCGGCTCGTTAGGCATATATGGAGTGCTTGCCTATCTCGTGAGCCAGCGTCAGCGGGAGATCGGGGTGCGCCTCGCGCTCGGAGCGCAAAGGGGAGACGTGTTGCGGCTCGTCGTCTGGCGCGGCCTGGCGCTCGCGGTCGCAGGGGTCGTCGTGGGCCTCGCCGGCGCCGTCATGCTCACGCGATTCATGCAGGGTGTGCTCTACGGCGTCGAAGCCACCGATCCGCTCACCTTCGCGGCGGTCGCGATCGGTCTCCTGGGCGTTGCCGTGTTGGCGAGCTGGCTGCCCGCGAGACGAGCGGCAGGGGTCGATCCGGCGGTGGCAATTCGATATGAGTGACCCTGTCATCCTGCTTCGCTCAGGATGACGACACGCGGGGTATTTTTCCCGTGTGTACGCGACCTGCCTCTTCTGCAACGCGAGTCTCGGTGGTAACGAGGTCGTCGAGTCGTTTCCGGTAGGGAGGCGGCTCGCGTTCGACGCGTCGAATGGGCGGCTGTGGGTGGTTTGCCGGAAGTGCGAGCGATGGAATCTCTCACCGCTCGAGGAGCGGTGGGAGGCGATCGAGGAGTGTGAGCGGCGCTTTCGCGATACGCGGCTGCGTGTCTCGACGGACAACATCGGACTGGCGCGGTTATCCGAGGGCCTGGAATTGGTGCGCGTCGGAGCGGCGTTGCGGCCAGAGTTCGCCGCATGGCGGTATGGCGACCAGTTCGGGAGACGGCGCCGGCGCAAGCTCGTGCGGGTGGGGCTCGGCGTCGGCGTTATCGGCGGCGCCGTCGCGGGTGGTCTCGCGTTAGGCGTCAGCGCCGGAGTCGGATTCGGCAGCGGCGGCTGGTGGATCTGGCGCGGCATCTACGCGGGCTATCGTCGCATTGCGTATGGCAGCCCGGAGGCCGTCGTCGCGCGGGTGCCGTACGACGAAGGACGGAAGGTGGTGGCGATTCGCCGTCACCAGCTCGCGGACGTCAGGCTCGGCATTCGGGGCGAGGAGGGCCTTCTGATCTCCATCCCGATGTCCGGTCGCGTGGGCGCCGTTCACCTCTACGGCGACGAAGCGCAACGCGCGGCGGGATATGTCCTGCCCGCTATCAATTGGGCCGGCGCCGAGCGACGTGAGGTGCAGGAGGCCGTCGAGCTCATCGAGAGGTCGCGTCAATCGCCCGTCGAGTTCGTGCACGACGTCGCGCGCCGTGCCGGTGTCGGACGCCCGCTTCAGCACCTGCCTAACGCCGCTCGGCTCGCGCTGGAGATGGCGTCACACGAGGAAAGCGAGCGGAGAGCGATGGAAGGCGAACTCGCGCTGCTCGAGGCGGCATGGAAGCAGGCGGAAGAGATCGCGAAGATCGCCGACAATCTGCTCGTGCCACCGGCGGTGGACGAATTTCTCGAGCGCAACCGGGTGAAGCCTTGATGCCCGCGAAGAAAGCGCGTCAGCGGCGAGCGGCCACGAGCGAACACGATCCAGGCACCGATACAGCTCGGGCCCGGGCAGAAGAGCTCGACACGAGCACACCGGCACTCGTGCGGCTCGGCGGTACACCAGTGCGGTTTGGCACCGCCAGCTGGACCGATCCCACCATCCTCGCCCCTGGTGTCTTCTACCCGGAGGGGGTGAAGACGCCGGAGGCGCGCCTCAAGCACTACGCGCGGCTGTTTCCGATGGTGGAGGTCGACTCGTCGTACTACGCGCTCCCGACTCCGCGCATGGCCGAGCTCTGGGTGGAGCGCACGCCCGACGAGTTCGTCTTCGACGTGAAGGCATTCGGCTGGATGACAGGTCACGCCACGGAGGCGCAGCGGCTGCCGCGCTCCCTCAAGGACGCGCTGCCTAACGAGCTACTCGCGAAGAAGCGGCTCTACTCCAAGGACGTTCCGCGCGAGATTCGCGACGAGGCGTGGCGGCTCTTCGTCGAGGCAGTGCGGCCCCTGCACGAGGCAGGCAAGCTGGGCGCGGTCTTTCTCCAGTATCCTTCGTGGGTGAGGCCGGCGGCGCACAGTCCCGAGATGCTCGCCCGGGCGCGACGACGGCTCGGTGACCTTCCCATCGCGGTCGAATTTCGGCATGGCGACTGGATGTCCGCATCGCTGCGGGAGCGCACGCTGGCGCTCCTTCGCGCTAACGAGATGAGCTACGTCGTCGTAGACGAGCCCCAGGGCTTCGCGTCGAGCGTGCCGCCGTACGCGGCGGTAACGGCGCCACGTCTCGCCGTCGTGCGCATGCACGGCCGGCGCGCCGAGACGTGGGAGAAGCCGGGCACTCCGGCCGTCGAACGCTTCCGCTATCTGTACGATGAGCGCGAGCTCACACCGTGGGTTCCGAAGATCGTCGAGGTTGCTGGCGAGTCCGAGCAGGTGCACGTCGTCTTCAACAACTGCTACGGTAATTACGGGACGACGAACGCCCTCGAGATGTCCAGCCTGGTGCGGAACGCGGAGGCCTGACGGGACACAAAATCAAGAGGGATCCGCACCTAACGATTCCGGTGCGAATCCCTCTGAAAGCCCACTGATCAGACGACTAAGCTGCCATGCGACCTCCGCTGGGGAACCAGATCGGGCGGCTGCCCTTGATCAGGCCAACGCACTCGTACCGCGCCGGCGGAAAGCCGTACACGCCGATCTCCAGCAGGTCACCCTTGGTGACGACGATCTGCCGGCCCAGCTCGTCGATCGCATCGGAGAAGGAATCAGAGTCGATTTCTCCGTCACGTCGAGACTCGATATTGCTCACCGAAAAACAAAACTTGGACATGAGGACACCTCGCTGAGGACACTTTTTTCCGCTGCCCTTCACCAATGCGCCAGTGGGCTGGAAGATCCAGCCCACCATTCGAGAACACGTACACCATGCTGCGAGGAACGTTGCCGCTCGCGTCGTCCGACGGGTTGCCAATCGAGCGTCGGCGACGCTAGTTAGCCCCATGCGCACGCTCGCCCTCTCGCTCGCCTCCCTCGTTATACTACCCGCCCGCGGTGGCTCGGGTGCCCCCCAAGTTGGCCCAGTGTCACGAGTGGCACCGGCAGCATCACCAATCGCGTCACACACGACACGAGCGGTACCACCGACGCTCGAGGAAACGATCCGCGCGCGGCTCGATTCGTTGCAGGCGCAAAGCAGCTTCTACGCGAAGCAGCTGAGCACGGGTGCCGAAGTCGCCGTGCGCGCCGACGTACCTATGAACACCGCAAGCGTCATCAAGATTCCCGTGATGATCCTTGCCTTTCGAGACGCTGACGCCGGCCGTCTCGACCTCGATCAGCGTTATGTCATTCGCGCGGAAGATCTGCGGCGTGGAAGCGGATTACTGCAGACGTTCGCGCCCGGACTTCAGCCGACGCTCCGTGACATCCTCACACAGATGATCATCACGAGTGACAACACGGCGACGGACATCATGATCGGGAAGGTCGGCCGCGATCGTGTCAATCGCATGCTCGATTCGCTCGGCTATCGCCAGACGCGACTCAACGCGACCACAGGCGAGCTCTTTCGCCAGGTGTGGGTAGCCGCCGACCCGAAGTACGCGACGATGACCGACCGCGAGGTGTTCACGCGGGGTTTCCCGAACGACAGCGGCGCTGAGCGCCGGAACGTCGCGTTCGTCGCGGACTCGACGAAATGGCTCGGGAAAACCACCGCGCGCGAGATCGCTCGACTGTTCGAGCAGTTGCAGCGTGGTGAGCTCGCGAGCCAGCGTTCGACGCAACAGATGCTCCGGATTCTCCGGGAGCAGTTCTACGCGTCGCGGTTGCCGCAACGGATCCGCTTTCGTGCCGCGATCGCCCACAAGACAGGTGACTGGCCGCCGCTTCTCGGGAACGATGTCGGGATCATCTATGCGCCGAGTGGGCCGATAGTGGCGGCCGTGTTCACGAACATGAATCGCGGCGACTTCTTCGACGTCGAGGCAACCGAAGGCCGCATCGCCGAGGATCTGCTGAATGCGTGGGGGGGCGCGCGCTAACGCGCGGGACGCGACGAACCACTCCGACTCACCACCAGACACGAGCTACTCGACCAATGAAGCTATCCGTACTCTCTCTCACAGTCGCGCTGGCGGCGTCGTTAGGCGCGCAGGAAAAGCGGCCGATCACGTTCGAGGATTTCGCCGCGGTGCGGGCCGTGTCGGATCCGCAGATCTCGCCCGATGGGCGTTCCGTGCTGTACTCGGTGCGAACGACGGACATTGCGGCGAATCGGCGGTCGGGGAAGACGTATCTCGCGCCGACGTCGGGCGTGAGCGCACGCGTGTTCCCCGGCGACGACGTGAGCGCCAGCGAGGCGCGGTGGTCGCCGGATGGACGTCGCATCGCGTACATCGCCGGCGGCCAGCTCTGGATCGCGAGCGCTGACGGCTCGAACCGCGTACAGCTGACGCGCCTCAATGGCGGAGCGACCGGACCGGTGTGGGCTCAGACGGGATCGTTGATCGCGTTCACGTCATCAGTGTATCCTGGCTGCACAACCGACGCGTGCAACGCCTCGCGCGACAGCGCGGCCGAGGCGAATCCGGTGAAGGCCCATGTTGCCGATCAGTTGATGTTCCGGCACTGGAACGCATGGGACAACGGTACGCGGTCGCACCTGTTCGTAGTCGGGCCCGATGGCAGCGGGCTGCGCGACCTCACGCCCGGCGCGCGCTACGACGTCCCTCCGGGCCCGTTCGGCGGCAGCGAGGGTTATGCCTTCTCGCC
>DATEPP010000291.1:0-4781 GCA_035273165.1 Gemmatimonadaceae bacterium | reverse complement strand
CGTGTCGGCCGCGAGTCCAACGTCTGCGCCACTCACCCAGCCGCCGGCAAGGAGCGGCGACGGCGTGATCCAGCGCGTGTAGCCGCGTCCGCCTTCGACCCGCCAGTGGACGGGTCCCAGTAGGGCGTGCGAAACAGCGAGGGTCGCAAAGCTCGCCCGATCGCCACGCCGTTCGTCAGGCATCAGTCCCGGAAAGCCTAACGATCCACCGAGGCTGAGCTGCGTCGCGAGGGGGAGATCGCGGCCAGCTCCGAATGATGCCCTGGGGCGGAACTGAAAGCCGTACCACTCCGTTATGACGTCCGCTGACGCGAGGGCGCGGTGATAGTGGTCCGTCCAGACAACTTCACCCACAATCGCCGGCGGGGAGCTCTGGTCCGGACCGCTCGTCCGCGGCGCCCACAGCCGCGCGACGCGAAGCAGTCCTCCGGCCGCTGTCGTGCTCTCGTTCGTCCCCGATGCGTCGTCCCGCCAGAGATGCACGATGGGGCCGAGTAGTCCCTGCCAGCCGCCAGAGAACGCAGCGCTCGCGCCGACGAGACCGACCACATCGCGCGTGCTCGGGCGCGCCAGCTCGTGGCCGGCGACGTCATAGAAGCGAATCGTCTGGTGCGAAGCGCTCAGGCTCATCGTCGGCCGGATGAGATCCCGAGTCAGCATCGACCACGGCGGCTCGTCCGATCGAGGATCGGGAAGCAGCTCCGTGAAACCACCGCCAGGTCGGGACTCGTCAGGCGCGCGGAGCGGACGTCGGCGGAGACCAGTGACTCCGAGCAACAGCCGTTGCTCCCACTCGCCGAGGCTCAACCCGGCACTGGCCGAGAGGCGGCCCTCGCCGATGGAGCTGTTCACCGACGCGAGCCCGGCACGGATTCCCTCGTGATTGTCATAGCGAACGCCAACGCCAACGACGCGCCCTGGAGCAACCGTCGCCACCGGTGAGAAGACGAGGAGCGACTCCGCCGATGTCGAGCTGCGGCCGCGACGCCGCGGATTGAGCCAGACGCTCTCGTAGAAGCCTTCGTCGAGCAGCCGCGCGAGCCGGTCGCCGATGCGGCGTTCCTCGGCCGTGGCCGAGCGTCGCGACGGCGTTCGCGATGTGGCCGGGGTGCATGATGCCATCGAGGCACGCGTCGCCGCGTAGCCCGACGCGATGAGCGGGCCGATCGACTCGTGGGAGAAGTCGAGGAGTCCGAATGCCGCGACGGACGGTCGGATCGCCACCTCGTGCTCGGCGAGGGTGTAGGGCTGGTCGAAGAGGAAATCGAGCAGGTACGACAGCATGCCGGTCGTCGAGCGGACGTCGACGTCGCGGCTCGCGATGTCACCGACGTCGGAGATGATCAATGCCCGTGCCCCCCGCGCCCGCGCCACGCCAACAGGCACGTTCGCCGACAGACCGCCGTCGATGAGCATCTGCTCATCACGAGCGACTGGCGCGAAGACGACGGGAATGGCCGCGCTCGCGCGCACCGCCTGCGCGAGGTCCCCGTGATCGAGGAGGACAGGCGCCCGCGTCCGGATGTCGGTGGCGACGGCGACGAAGGGAATGGGAAGTCGAGCGAAATCGCCGGCCGCGGCGAGATTGGGACCGAGGAGGACGCCGTCGAGCAGCGCGTTGATCTGCCGCTCGCGCGCCGCAGGACTCTGCAAGCGCAAAGTCGCGCCGAGTTGCTCGACGACGAACGCCGGCGTGAAGGTGACGATCGGATCGCCAAGCGTAGCGCTACTCGCGAACGTCATCGGGGGCGAGCGGCGAAAAAGCTCCTCCAGTGGCAGCTGGCGGACGACGGAATCGATCTGCCGGCCGGACATGCCGCTCGCGTACATCGCGCCGATCACGGCGCCCATGCTCGTACCGACGACGAGCCTCGGCCGGACGCCGAGACTGTCGAGCACCTCGAGGACTCCGATGTGCGCGAGCCCATGCGCGCCGCCTCCGGACAACACGACCGCCAGGGAATCAGCGCCCTGAAAAGCCGGGAGCGCGCACGCGGTGGTGGGCTGCTGCTGCGCGCGCGCCATCGAGCTTGCGAGCAGCAACACGCACGCGAGGCGCACTGGACCGAGGCGCATTCGGATCGTCGGAGTCGACACGGCCTGTAATCTGGGTTCTTCCGGGAAGTTCGGTAAAGCTGGAGCGAAGATCATCGCACGCGAGCCGCAATCCCGACGTCGACAACCTCCCCAGAGCGCCGCGGCGTCCGGACGTCTACCCGAGCATGGCTAGTCTCGCTTGCTCTAGCCTTTGCGCTCGCTCAGGCCTTCATGAAGGGAGAGCCTGGGGATCACGGATGACACAGATTGCACGGATTTCACAGTTGCTCCTCTGTACCTCGAGCACCGGTCGCCACGAGTCAGTATTGCTTTTGTGAACGGCACACCAATCGAGTCCGGGGGACGGAGCTGACCGAGGCAGTTCACAAAAGCAAGATCGTCCGGGCTCGTCGCGAACGGAGCCGAACCCGCCGAGGAGCAAACTGTGCAATCTGTGAAAATCCGTGTAATCAGTGATCCCCAGGGCCTGTCGATCACGAAGGCCCGGTCCGGCGCAGAGATCTCCGCGCCTAACGACTCCGCGGCTCGACGAGCGCCTGATACACCAACACTGGGAACTGAGTTGGCATACGCTCCCTCCGCGTGTTCTATCCCGACACACTGAGGCTGAAAACGGTACAGCCCCACGCGAATGGTGGGGCTGTAGGTCTTCTGCGCCAGACTGCCTCGACTGCCTAACGACCCGACGAGATGACGAGCCGGAAGCCGTCGGGATCGCGGAGGCGCATGACGCGGACTCCGGATTCCTGCTTCGGTTCGGCCTCGAGCCAGCCGCCGCGCTGCTTGATCGCCGAAGCCAGCGCATCGATGTCCTGCGCGGTGGTGAACTGCAGCGTGAAGCCGGCGCCCTTCACGCGGTCCCAGCCCGTACCGCCGTCGTCCTGACTGATCAGGATCCGGACGTCGCCTGCCTTGAGCGCCGCACCGGTCAGCTTTCCGGCGCGCTCGAACTTTTGCTCGACGTAGAAACCCATCTTATCCCGGTACCACGCCAGACTCTTTTGAATGTCTTTGACGGCGAGCATCGCTGAGATGCCACGAGCGCGAAACGTCTCTGGCTCCGCGCGCTGGGCGAAGCCGGGAGATATCGATTGTGCAGGCATGAAACCTCGTTTAGCTGCGGTTTGTCGCGCGGCGCCGCGCGAGTCGGCGTGACGCTGCCAACTTATGGAAAGCGGCGCGCGCGACCGTAGCGCGGCTCACAGTTGGGGACATGATCGCACGATTCGAATGCCCAAACCCGCGCCCGCCGCGCCGAGAGACCGGGACATCTCGCCCGGGCGGTTGACGCGTGCCGCACAGCTTTGGCCGCGCGTCGGGCACTACGTCTGGCGACGTATCGCGCGCGCGCGCGACGAACGGCCTTTTCCAGCACCGACATTTTCTGCTGGAGGAGCTATGCGTATTCAGGGCGTAGTCGCAATTGCTTCGTTTGTTGCCGTTCCACTCCTGGCACAGGATTCAACCCAGGCGTCTCCCAATCCTCTATTGAGGCGCAATCCCACGACGGCCGCGGTGCTCGGTGCACTCGTGCCCGGCGCCGGCCATGTCTATTCGACCGAATACCTGAGAGGAGTTGGTATCTATCTCGGTACGACAACAATCATCGGAGGGGGGACGCTCATGTACGTGATCGATCGCTGCACGTTCGCGTTCCTCAACCCTGATCCATGTGATCCGGGTCCGCAGTGGCCACATCGGACGCTGGGTATGTTGATGATCGCCAGTGGTGTCGGCGCGTGGGTCGTGAGCGCAATCGACGCCCCCCGAGCGGCCAGACGCGCGAATCGTCGCCATGGATTTCGCTCCGCGCAGTGGGCACCGGTCGTCCAGCCTCGGCTCGACGGCAAACCAGCTGTCGGCTTGGGTGTGGCGGCAACCTGGTAGTTAGAAATTTTCCCGCGGCACGATCTACGGAAAAAGCAGTTGACAGATGTCTCGCATGACCGTATTCTACGGAAAATACCGTAGAAGAGATCATGAGCGACATTTATTTCCCGCCCCGTGAGCTGGCCGTGATGAGTGTGCTCTGGCGCCTCGGATCCGCGAATGTGTCCGAGGTCAGGGACGCGCTCGAGGAAGACCTGGCTTACACCTCAGTGCTGTCGGCGCTGCAGACGCTCGAGGAGAAGGGGTTCGTGCGGCACGAGAGCGAAGGACGCGCCTACCGCTACTTCCCCACCGTTGCCGCCGAGCGCGCTGGCGGTAGCGCCCTCGCGCGTGTGCGCGACGCGATCTTCAACGGGTCAGCCGAGCGAATGTTCGCGCAGATGGTGGCTGACAAGAAGCTGAGCCGGAAAGAGCTGGAGCGCATGCGCCAACTCATCGCCGAGCGACTGGGAGAGAAGCCATGATTGCCTGGATGTTGTACACGGTGATCGTCGGCTGCTGCATCGTCGCCGCGGCGACGGCAGCGGAGTGGCTGCTTCGCGTCCAGCGACGGCCGATTCGATTCGTATGGATCATCGCGGCCGGCCTCTCGATCGCACTGGCCGCCAGCGCTCCGCTTCGCACTCGGTTGGCGGGACACAGCCCCGCGCCGCAGCTCGAGCCGGCTTCTCTCGTGCTCGTCCAGACGAGTCTGCACTCAGTCGAGCGACGCGTACCGCCATCGCTGTTGCCCTGGATGATCGTGCTCTGGGCCGTGGCGACGGTGTTGGTCGCGTTGTCATTTCTTGTCGCCTACCGGCGGGTGCGCCGCGCGCGTTCCTCCTGGCCGGTGG
>DATEPP010000290.1:0-16124 GCA_035273165.1 Gemmatimonadaceae bacterium | reverse complement strand
ATCCTCGCGTCGTTTGACACCGGCGATGTACCGACGCTCGGTACGCTCCAATCGGTGGAGCAGCGAACGCCGCAATCCCTCGACGGACGCCGGAGGTACAAGACCGTCACGATCGGCGCGCTCGAGTGCCGTCACATCGGCCTCCACGTCCTGTCGAAGTTGTCTCAGCGCATCCATCAGCTCGGGAGACAACTTCGCGCTCGCGAGTCGGCGTTCTACGCCATGTCTGTCGCGGAGCTCCTCGCGGCGGATCCCCAGACGCGATAGCAACCGTTCGATCCGCGGCTCGAGCACGGTCGCCGACCATCGAGGCAGTGGGAGCTGCCAGGGCAGATGGAGGGCCTCCGCCACCGCACTCACCTGCGCGAAATACGCGAGCTCCCCCGGTCCAGCGATGTAGGCGGCGCTCGGCATGATGAAACGCTCGACGAGCGGTCGCAGAAGTACGTTCGGGCTGAGTCGCTCCGGCGAGGTGGAAGCGGCGGTCCGGGCGTTCGTAATTGGCAAACGGCGCTTCTCACCATCCTCTTCGGTCATGAAGACGAGTGAGAGTCCGGGTACATGCTCGACCTGCGCGTCGAAGCCAGCCTTTCCAATCGCGTCGTACCGCTCCACGAGCGCCCGTTCGACGACATCCGCCTTCTCGAGGGCCAGCGTCAGGACCGGTGCCGCGGCACGCCGCACGGCGGGGTGAGCGGCATCAAGGACTGCGACACCTAACGGCTCCAGCACAGCGCGGAGCTGCTGGACGTACGCGATTCCTAACGTGGATCGCGAAGTGTAGCACGCACGCGCGATCTCGAGCGCTTCGGGAGAGCTTACCGACCCGCACGCCTCCGAGAGCTCGTCGACGAGTTGCTCGACGCCGGGCATTGGCATCTCGCTCATCGGAATGCCGGTCCTCTCTGCGGCCGGCAGACTCAATGTCCGGAGGCCGCCGCTAACGGCGAGATGTGCCGCTCGTGCCTCCTCGTAATCGGCGTCATCCGTCGCGGCCCAGAAGACGACCGTCGTCGGTGTTCCGGTCGCACGTTCCAGCGCATCGGCGACGCCTAACGCGGCGAGCGCCTTGACGATGGTGTAGAGCGGTCCGCCGAAGAGTGCCGCCTGCTGTCCCGTGCTCACGACGACGCCGCCAGCGGTCGCGACGCGATTCAGTCGTGCACGCGCTGCTCCCTGTGCCGCAATCGCCGGCTCGAGTCGCGTGAGCCACTCTGTGTCGCCGCGAGAGCCCCGGACCTCATCGAGATGCCGTTGCCACTCCCCGGCGCCACGTGGCATCCTCGCGTACCACTGCGCGAGCTCCCCCTGCTGTGCCGCACGGACGAGCGCCGAGCCACCGAGATCTTCAGTGATGACGCGGGGCAGCCCCGGGGTCGAATCTGTCATTTGTGGTACGGCTCCCCACGTACGATCGTACCGGCCCGATACAGCTGCTCGGCGAGCACGAGGCGCGCAAGCTCGTGCGGAAGAGTCCATGGCGCCAGCGAGAGCTTCGTCGCCGTGACGCGTTGGATGGCCTCCCCAAGTCCCAGCGCGCCACCGATGACGAATGCGAGATCTCTTGCCTCCTCGCGCCGGCGCTGAACCCACTGCGCGAACTCCTCCGAGCTCATGCTCCGTCCATCGCGTTCGCAGGAGATGACGTGAGCGCCTCCCGGCACGACAGCCGCCAGACGCTCCGCCTCTCGACCGCGCACCTGTTCTCCTGGGAGAGAGCGTCCGGATTCCTCGCGAACCTCTCGCACCTCGAGCGGCCAATACCTCGCCGCTCGGGTTTCATACTCGCGGATCGCCGCCGCCAGGGCCGCGTCGCGTGGCTTGCCGACGACGGCGACGACGATCCGCATCGGCGCGCTACGCTATCGCCGCCGCGAATGCGCCCCTCATGCGTAGATGCCGCGCAGACGATGCACCGTCGCCACGCGGCTGATGGATAGCATGTACGCGGCGGTGCGCATGTTCACCTTGTGCTGTCGCGAGAGCTGGAGCACATCGGCAAAGCTGCGCGTCATGATCTCGGTGAGCCGGTTGTTCACCGTCGTCTCGTCCCAGAAATAGCCGCCGCGATCCTGTACCCACTCGAAGTACGAGACCGTCACACCGCCAGCATTCGCCAGGATGTCGGGAATGACGAAGATTCCCTTTTCGTCCAGCACGGAGTCGGCGCCAGCGGTCGTCGGGCCATTCGCTCCTTCGCAGATCACGCGGGCACGTACCTTCGACGCGTTCTTGCTCGTGATCACATTCTCGAGTGCCGCCGGCAGGAGTACGTCGACTTCCAACGTCAGCAAGTCATCATTCGTGATCTGATCGCCGCCGCGGAATCCCTCGAGGCCGCGATTCTGCTTGACGTGCGCGAGCGCCGCCGAGAGGTCGATGCCGCCTTTATTGTAGTAGCCGCCGCTCTTGTCGCTGATTGCGACGATCTTGCAGCCTTCACGCTGTAGCAACTGCGCGGCGATCGAGCCGACGTTGCCGAAGCCTTGCACGGCAACCGTGGTTCCCTGCACCGGCATCCCGAGATGCTTCAGCGCCTCCTTCGTCACGATCATGCAGCCGCGGCCGGTCGCCTCTCGCCGACCTAGCGAGCCCCCCATCTCGACCGGCTTGCCAGTCACGACCGCGGTTACCGTATGTCGCATGTGCATGGAATAGGTGTCCATGACCCAGGCCATCACACGCTCATTCGTGTTCACGTCAGGCGCTGGAACGTCCGAGTCGGGACCGAGCGTCGCGATGATTCCCGCCGTGTACCGTCGCGTCAGTCGCTCGAGCTCTCCGGCACTCAGCTTGAACGGATCGCACACCACGCCGCCCTTCGAGCCGCCGAATGGCAGATTCACGACTGCGCACTTCCACGTCATCCACGCGGCAAGAGCCTTCACTTCCTCCAGCGTCACCTGCATGTCGAAGCGGATGCCGCCCTTGGCCGGGCCGCGCGACGTGTTGTACAACACCCGGTAGCCAGTAAAGACCTCAACCTCACCATTGTCCATCAACGTCGGCACCGAGACGATGATCTGCTTCTCGGGATGGCGCAGCACCTTGTACAGGCCTGGCTCAAGATCGAGCAGCTCGGCTGCACGATCGAAGCGAGACATCATCGCCTCGAACGGATTCTCTTCGTTGAGAAAACGATCCTTGTCGGGACGGACTATTCTATCGGTCGGAAGTCGAAGGTCGGTTGCCATGATGGGATGAAGTCGGGTCGATCGCAGTGAGAATCGCCTCGGGCACGTGAACGTTCACGCCCGAGTCTCTGGGTCAGTTCATCGAGGATATGCTCCACCCCGCCAACCCCGCGCTCGACGCTAACGCGCTGAGAAACATACCATAACGCAGGCGCTTCGCGAGGCCAGCGCGGCGCCAGTTTCACCGCGTCCTTCAGCGTGCAGATGGCGAGCCCGTCGGCCGGTATCGATCGCACGAAGCGTTCAATCTCAGCCGGCTCGAAGTGATGGTGATCCGCGTATGTCTCCGCGATCACGCGCCCACCACAGGCTTCCAACTGTCGGATGAAAGCGTCCGGGTCGCCGATCGCTGTTATCACTCGAAGGTCTCGCCCACTGATATCCGCGATCGGTCGGCGATGCTCGTCCTCCCCACTTGCCGAAACGCTCCGCAGCTCTTCCGGCATGAGGCACACCGTCGATCGCGGCGTCCGCGGTGCGATCGTCGCCAGAGCTTCGTTCACGGCAGTGACGTCCGTATTCGACGCCGCCTTCTTCGTCACGAGAATTATCGTTGCGCGACGAAGCGCGCTGAGTGGCTCCCGGAACGGACCGGCGGGTAGCAATCGCCTCGAGAGTGCCCAGCGATCGGCGCTCACCAGGACAAGATCGACTCTCCGTGAGACCTGTCGATGCTGGAACGCGTCGTCGAGCACCGCCACAGTCGCCCCCGCAACTCGGGCGCTCACAATGCCGCTCACGCGATCTGGCGAGACAATCACCGGAATGGTCGGGTTGAGCCGGGCGTGGACCAGCGGCTCGTCTTCACCATAGCCACGCAATACGATCGCTGGCCGCTCCCCGCGCTCGATCAATTCCGAGGCGATCCAGGCTGCGATCGGGGTTTTTCCCGTACCCCCGACAGTCAGGTTTCCAACGCTGACGGTTGGCAGCACCGGCTCGTGGATCGTGAGCACACCAGCATCGTAGAGCGCATCCCGCACGCCTATTACAGCTCGATACACTACCTCGGTAGGTCGCAACGTTGCCCGCGCCAGTCGCGCGAGCGCGTCACTGCCGAACCAGATTCGTTCGACGAGATCACGCATCCGCGACCTTTTCCACTTCGCGCATCAACTCCTGAAAGCGCGACGTCTCCTGCGCCGCAGCCCGAGGATTGGTTACGTCGAGAAGCACAGGATCCGAGTAGGCGATCCGCACGCTGCTGAACGGCTTTGGAATCACGAAGCGGTCCCATGAGCCGAGCCGCCAGGCACGCTTCGCCACCATGCCGACGGCAATCACCGGCGCGCGAGCGCGTTGGGCCGCGATCAACGCGCCTGGCGCGAACGAACGCGCCGGCCCTCGTGGTCCGTCCGGCGTGACGGCGATGTCATGACCATCTCTCAACTCACGCGTGAGTCCCACCAGCGCGCGACTCGCCCCGCGCGACGTCGAGCCACGCACCGTGCGGAAGCCTAACGACTCGGCGATCCGGGCGATCATCTCGCCGTCATGATGCTCGCTGATGAGCACGGAGACGCCCTCGCCTCGGTGCTGATAAAGCAATGGCAGCATGTCCCCATGCCAGAGCGCGAAGACCATCGGACGCCGCTCGCGGCGCAGCCGTTCGACGCTCGCCTCGCGATTGACGACGCGAATACGCCACGTTCGGCCCAACAGCCGCACGAGCGGGACGCCGAAACGCACGATCCAGCGTATCCGCCGCTCGCGTCGTCGCTCTGCCCGCCGGACTTCCTCCGCGGGCCCGGCTGGCGGAGCTTGCGACACGCTCAACTGGCCTCCCGCTGCTCCGCCCTTCCCGCCAACTCGAGCGCCATCGTCGCGACCCGACCAGCGGCGCCCGCCGTACCGAGCGAGTCGCGGACCCGCGCCAGCTCCTCCACCATGTGCACGCGCTCGGTGCTCGTCGAATCCAGCAGTGGCTCCAGCGCGTCAGCCACAGCACTCGGCTGCAGAGCGTTCTGCACGAACTCCCGCGCCACTTCGTGTCCAGCGACTACGTTCACGAGCCCAATGTGCGGGATCTTGACGAGGCGGCGCGCCGCCGCGTAGGTCACGGCGTTGGTACGGTACGCCACCACGAGCGGGCAGCCCGCGACCGCGGCCTCCAGTGTCGTCGTGCCGCTCTTGCACATGGCCGCATCGGCCGCGCGTAGCACCGTGAATGACGCGGATCTGACGATGGGATACGGACAGGCGCGCTCATCGAGTCGCACGTGCGGCGCGGCGCTCACCACGACGCGCAAGCCAGGCCGGCGCCGCTCCAGCTCGCGGGCGGTTGCGACGAACGCGTCGAGATGCCGCGCAATCTCCTGCGCGCGGCTCCCCGGAAACAGCGCGAGCACCGTTGCGTCGTTAGGTATGCCGAGCTGTTGGCGCGCCTCGGCTCGCCCCGGCAGACGTTCCACTCGGTCGAGCAGCGGATGCCCGACGAACGTCGTGACCACTCCATGCTCCCGGAGAAGCTTCTCCTCGAACGGTAGGATCACCGCCGCGCGTGTCACGGTCCGCGCCAGCTCCGCCAGCCGCCCCGCACCCCACGCCCACACCTGCGGCGTGATGTAATACAGCACTGGTACGCCAGCCGCTTTAGCCTCGGCTGCGAGCTTCATGTTGAAGCCAGGGTAATCGATGAGCACCAGGAGCCCGGTACGCCCGCTGCGAATCCGTCGTCGAAGATTGCGCAGCAGCGCCCAATGCTTGGGAACGTGGCGTAGCACCTCCACGAATCCCATCACCGCCAGCTGTTCGACGTGCTCGATCAACTCCACGCCGGCGTCGCGCATCGCGTCACCGCCGATGCCGGTCAGGCGGTACGGAGCATTCCGCGCGCGAAGCTCGGCCGCGACGCCGGCCGCGTGAAGGTCGCCGGATGCTTCGCCGGCGACGAACAGGATGTCACGCACCGGCGGCGACGTGTGTGCCGGCAGCGAGCGACGGCAACGTCCGCTCGATCTCGCTCACGATCGTCAACGCGACGGCGAGTGCCTCGCGTCCATCCTCGCCCGTCACCGTGACCGCCTGTTTCCCCTGGACCGCTCCGAGGAAGCTCTCGAACTCCAGACGGAGCGGCTCTCCCTCTGGAGCCGTGATCGGCACTCGCTCGACGAACGCTTCGATCGCCTGCGCACCCTTCGCCAACTCCGCGAAATCGACGTCTCGGCGCATTCGGAAGAATTCGCCTTCCCCTGACGCCAGGTCGAGCGAGAGATAGCCGCTCTCCTGAAAAATGCGCACCTTCCGCATTCGCTCGCGCGACACGCGACTCGCCGTGATGTTCGCGACCGCGCCGTCTTCGAATCGCAGACGCGCATTGGCGATGTCCACGAAAGGCGTCAGCACCTGCACGCCGACGGCCGACACGTCTTTGATATGTCCGCCGACGAGGGTGCGCACGAGGTCGATGTCGTGGATCATGAGATCCAGCACCACCGCGACATCGGCGCCGCGTGGGTTGAACGGAGCCAAGCGGTCGCTCTCGATGAAGCGCGCCTTCTCCACGTGTGGAAGCGCCGCGCGGATCGCACGATTGAATCGTTCGACATGCCCGGTCTGGACGATGGCGCCAGTGCGCTTTGCGATGGCGAGCAGCTCGTCGGCCTGCGCGAGCGTGGCTGCGATCGGCTTTTCGATGAGCAGATGCTTACCACGGCCCAGCGCGGCCTTCGCGACTTCGTAGTGGGTGGGAGTCGGCACGACGATCGTCGCCGCGTCCACGGCCTCGATGAGATCGTCGAGACGATCGAATGCGCGAACGCCGAGCTCCGTCGCCACCTGAGCGGCGCGCTCGCCACGAGCCTCGTAGAACCCCACGAGTTGAGCGCCGGGGACGTCGCGCAGGATACGAACATGGTGGTATCCGAGCGCACCAGCGCCAATGACCCCGATGCGCACGTCCCGCACTGTCGTTGCCATCGTCAGATTACCAGTCCGCGATCACTGCGATCGAGGAAGCTCAGAAATTCTTCGACCTCCGGAAAGCGCTGCAGCTCCTCCTCAGCGCGCTCGCGCGCCTGGGAGAGATTCAGGTCCGAATTGAAGAACAGACGATAGGCGCGCTTCAGCTCGCGCTGCACGTCTTCAGAAATGCCGTTGCGCTGCAAGCCGACCTTGTTCAGGCCATACAACCGAATCGGATTCCCGTTCGCCTTCACATACGGTGGAACATCCTTGGAGATGCGGGAGCAGCCACCGGTGAAGCTGTACCGGCCTATCTGAACGAACTGATGCGCCGCCGACTGTCCCGACACGATTGCTTTGTCGCCGATGGTGACGTGCCCTGCGAGCTGCACCGTGTTGCCAAGAATGACGCCATCGCCGATGTGGCAATCATGGGCGAGGTGGACGTACGACATGATGAAGCACTGCTTGCCGACGGTCGTCTTGAACGACTGCGCCGTGCCGCGGTTGATCGTCGAGTATTCACGGATGGTCGTCCCCTCCCCGATCTCGACGGTCGTCGGCTCGCCCTTGTATTTCAGATCTTGAGGGTCGCCGCCGAGGATACTTCCGGAGCCGACCTTCACGTTCGCGGCGAGAATGACGTTTCGCTCGAGTGTCGCCCGCGCGGCGATGACGCAGGCCTCACCCACGACGCAGCCTTCGCCGATGATCGCGAACGGCCCCACCTCGACGTCGGCGCCGAGTTGAGCATCCTTGGAAACGATCGCGGTCGGATGAATGCGCGTGCTCATCGATCCCGCACCATCGCGCCCATCTCGGCCTCGGCGACGATCTCGCCATCGACCTTCGCCACCCCTTGCATCTTGCACATCATCCCGCGCACCTGAAGCATGTCCAACTCGAAGCGCAGCTGATCCCCCGGTTTCACCGGGCGGCGCCACTTCACGTTGTTCAGCGACGTGAAGTACACCACCTTGCTCTGCGGATCGGGAACGGCGCCGAGCAGCAGCATGCCACCGACTTGCGCCATCGCTTCGATGATCAGCACACCGGGCATGATCGGATGGCCAGGGAAATGACCCTGAAAGAACGGCTCGTTGATCGTCACGTTCTTCACCCCCACCACCCGCTTTCCCGCCTCGATCTCGAGAATCCGGTCCACCAGGAGAAAGGGGTATCGGTGCGGAAGCACCTTCATGATGTCTTCGACATCCATGATCCGGCTCGATTCGCTCGTCGTTAGCTCCTTCATCGTTTCCCTCGCCGCGTCCTTCATCGCCCGGACAAGCATCACCGTGCCCCGATGGCTCGGCTTGATCGCCCGCACTCGCGCCTTCACTCGTGCGCCCGCGAGCGCGAGATCGCCCACGCAGTCCATCGCTTTGTGCCGCACGAACTCGTCAGCCCATCGTAGCTCGTTCTCGACGACACCATCATCGCCCACCACGACTGCATTCTGCGTCGACGCCCCCTGGATCAACCCCTTTGCGCGGAGCGCCTCCACCTCGTGCACGAAGCCGAACGTCCGCGCACGTGCCAGGTCGCGCTCGAAGGTCGCCGCGGTCACGAGATATTCGCCGTGTTGCTTTCCGATCAGCGGATGCGGGAAGTCGATCGTGACGTCGAGTTCCAGCGCCGGCGCTGGTACCGCCTCGTAGATCGAATCGCCGTCGCAGAGATGAACTGGATGCCGCAGTTGTAAATACTGCGCTTCTCCGGCCTGCTCCGCGATACCCGCCTCTCGTAAGGCGTCCACGAATGGCTGCGCGCTGCCGTCCATCACCGGCGGTTCGGGCCCACTCAGCTCGATGACGACATCGTCGAGCTCTCGCGCGAGCACTGCCGCGAGCACGTGCTCCACCGTGTGCACCGCGACCGGCTCCTTCCCCAGCTGCGTCCGCCGCTCCGTCAACACCGCCTGATCCGCGCGTGCGGGAATGAGCGGCGACCCGGGAAGGTCCGCCCGACGAAACACGATGCCTGCCCCGCTCGGCGCCGGGAGAAACGTCAGTCGGCACGGCACCCCGAGGTGGAGACCAATGCCCTCGAGTGACGTCGCGCGGGCGATCGTGCGACGTGTCATTCGCTTTTCGCCCGTGCCGAGTTGAGCAACTTCTCAAGTTGACGCATCAGGGGAGCGAGCCGGAAGAGCGCCGCCTGGGCGCGGAGCGCTTGCTTGTGAGGGCGAGCCGGATACCCGGACCACGTCTCGCCCGCGGGGATATCGCCGAACACGCCGGCCTGAGCGGCGACCGTCGATCCCTTGCCGATGGTGTGGTGCCCGCTGATGCCAACCTGGCCGGCGATAATGCAGCCGTCTTCGATCCGCGCTGATCCCGCGATTCCGACTTGGGCCATGATCAGGCAGAGTCGCCCGATCCGGCAATTGTGCGCGATGTGAACGAGGTTGTCGATCTTGGTACCGGCGCCGATCACGGTGTCATCAATGCTGCCGCGATCGATGGTCGTGTTCGCGCCGATCTCGACGTCGTCCTCGATGATGCATCGCCCCACATGCGGAATCTTCTCATGACGCCCAGCCCGGTAGACATAACCGAAACCGTCCGAGCCCAGCCGCGCGCCCGCATGCACGATGACCCGCTGGCCAATCACCGCCCCGCTGTACGCCGTGACCGCTGGATAGACGTGGCTTTTCGCACCCACCGACACGCCGGCCCCGACGACGACCTGGGCGTCAATGACAACGTCGTCCTCGATCCGTGCGCCATCGCCGATCACCGCGTACGCGCCGAGGGTGACATTCGCTCCCAGATGCACTCCGCGTCCGATCACGGAAGTCGGATGGATGCCCGACTCCGCTCGGGGTGCCAGATAGAACTTCGGAATCAGCGAGAGGAGTGCATCGTGAGGCTTGTCGACGACGATCCGCGCTTTCGCCCCGCCGGGCGACTCGACGAGCTCCGGTGTCACGAGAACCACACCAGCGCGCGAAGCGGCGAACAACGATGCGTACTTTGGCGATGACAGAAAGCTCAATTCTTCGGCGTGCGCCCGGTCGAGCGGCGCGATGCCACGCACCAGAGCGGCGGCGTCACCGACCAGCCGGCCGCCGACCTCGGTGGCAATAACGTCGGCGGTGAGGACGATTCCGCCCTCACCGCCGTCTTCGTGCGACCGTGCTTCCCGGATCACCGAGGCTTACGAGTCACGCCTGCCGGTGCGGAGACTGGTGCCCCTGTCTTGGGCGTTGGTGTCGACGCGACCGTTCTCAATCGCGCGACCACGCGATCCGTGATATCCAGATTCTTGTCGTACGACAGAATCAGGTTCGGGTCGCCAGTGATGATCATCGCATAGCCGTCCTCGGCGCGGATATCATCGAGCACCTTCTTGACCTGCTCCATGATCGGCGCCATCAGCTCGTTCTGCCGCTGCTGCGCCTGCTGTGAGAGCTGCTGCTGCTTCTCCTGCAGCGCACCCTGCAGATCGCGCATCGTCTTCTGCCGCGTCTCCTTCTGGGCGGCCGTGAGCGTCGGCTCCGCCTTCTGATAGGCGGTGAAAAGCGTGTTGAGCGAATCGTTCATCTTCTTCAGCTGATCGCTGTAACTGCGCGTTTCACGAGCGTAGGTAGACTCGGCCTGGGTGCGACCGGGCGCATTGTCGAGCAGGATCGCCATGTTCACGAAGGCCATCTTGAACTGGGACTGCTGGGCCTGAGCCTGATTCGAAAATCCGAGAAGCGGCGTGAGCACAGCCATTGTCGCACATGCTGTGCGGAGAAACGAGCGCATTGAAGGAAACTCCGATTAGAAGATCTGTCCGAATTTGAAGTGCACTTGCCACTTGGGGTCGCGAAGGCCCTGCTCGTTCACGCGATCGAGGCCGTAGCCGAGATCAACTCCGAGGGGTCCCAGCGGCGTCACGATCGAGCCGCCGACGCCGACGCCCCGGAATAGCCGCGTGGGATTGAAGTCACGCGGACGAGCCCAGAGGTTGCCCGCGTCGTAAAACGCATCCAGATACAACATCTGATTGAAGCGGAGGCCCAGCTCGACGCTTTGGGTGTAGAAAGCGTTTCCAAACGATGCCCGCGTTGCTGTATACGAGCTGGTCTGGGGGATGTACCCGTTCGGCGTGATCGAGAATTCTTCATAGCCCCGCAGCGGCTCGCCGTATTGCACGCCACCGAGGGAGAACGCCTGCGATACGAAGAACGGGCCCGGATCGCCGAACACACCGCCCATTCGCGTCGATAGGCCGGCGACCAACTTCACTGGCGACGAGCCCAAGTCGCTTCCGCCAAAGCTCGCCAGGGTGGCGTAAGAACGCATCTCCGCTGTATAGCGCTGGAATGAGGCGCTCCCACCGAGCGGGCCGCCATTGAACTGCGCCGAAAGCGATTGCGTCGTTCCAGACGACGGGAATGGGAGGTCGAACCGCGTATCTCTCGTGAGGGTCGCCCCGATGCTCGAGCGGAAGCAATTGTTACACGTAATCGTGGAAACGAGGCCCGTTCCACCGTAGCTCACCCGCTCACCGCCGTAGTTGACGAAAAGTCTGGTGTATCGCGGCGACCACGGAACAGGCAAACCGAACTGGAGCTGCCCACCGACACGCTTGCTACGCCCGAGATTGGCGATGATGTATCGCGACTGGCTGTCGTACGCGTTGATCGTACCCGAGATGCGCGACTCGCGAATATTCGGGTCGGTGTACCCCAGGTTGAAGTCGTTGATGTACTGGCCGAACTGCCACTGCAGCGATCCCTTCTTGCACATGCCGAAGAGGTTCGGCTGTTCGAATCCTATGAACCCGCCGACGCCGACGCCCTGCCCGACCGACGCGCCGAAGTTCACGTTACCGGTGCGCTTCTCCTTCAGGTGGAAGACGATGTCGACGTCGCCCTTCTCGTTAGGCCGAGTCTCCGGTGCCGGCAGCGGCGTCTCGAAGAATCCGAGATTCGCGATGCTCTGATAGCTGCGGATCAACAGCTCGCGATTGAACACGTCGCCGGGCAGCACCAACAGCTGATCGCGAACGCAATTCTCGGCGGTGATATCGTTGCCCATGATCTCGACGCGATTCACGATCGCGGGCGTCCGCTCATCGATCTCCCACCGGAGGTTCACCGTCGGCACCGAGTCCTTGCCCACCCTCACGCGCTCGATGACTGGACGCACCTGCGCGTAGATGTACCCCTCGTTCGCGTAAGCCTCCTGTACCTTCGCCGTCGCATCGTCCCAGCGGCTCTTGTCGAAGATATCGGTGCCGTTGTCGCTCCGGCGAAAAACGCCCTTCACTGTCTCGGTGAGCGACTTGGTGTGTTCGCCGAACGGATAAAACCGCGCGATCTGATCACTCGAGAAGACCTTCGCGCCGACGACCTCGAAATCCCCGACCCGGTACTGCGGTCCTTCCGCGAGGCCTATGGTGACGAGCGCCTTTCCGCGCTGCCGATCGACGATCAGCGTGTCGCGCTGGACCTGCATGTCGATGAAGCCATGCTGTCCGTAGACGCCCGGGATGCGCTCCGTGACGTCACCAGCCAGCTTGTCGGCGTCGTACTCCCCCTTCCTCCACCACCAGAAGCCTTCAGGCTTGGTCTGCATGGCGGAGACAACCAGTTTGTCGGGAAGCGCCTTGTTGCCTGATACGTCGATGCCAGAGACGGCGAGGCGGCTGCCCTCGGTCACATGAAAGGTGATCTTCAGCTGTCCGTTGACGACCGCAGTATCGACCCGCACACTCGCCAAGGGATAACCCTCGGCTTCGTACATCGAATCGATGCGCGCTACCGAACGAGCAACCTGGTTCGGGTCGACGGGACGACCAACGAGTAGGTCAACTCGATCGCGTACCGAATTCAGTGATAGCCGGTCGGGCCCCGTGACATCGACGTCGCTCAGAACGGGCCGTTCCTTGACGTCGAACGCAAGCACCGCCTTGCTATTCGCGCCGACGCTGCACGACGTAGAGATGTCGTCGAACTGGCCGGTGGCATAGAGATTTTTGATCGCGCGCTGGAGGACGCCCGCGCTCAGGGCCACGCCCGGCGAAATCCCCGCGTCGCCGCGAAGCATCGTCTCGGAAATACGCTGATTGCCACGGAATACGACGCTGTCTGGCGTTGCGCACGGTCCAGTAACTGGAACGTTGCCGCCAGCTTGCTGGGACCAGGCCGGGGCAGAGGCGACGACGACCAGCGCAGCGGCCTGCAAGAGGCTGCGGAGTCGGTTCATGGGCCAAATATACACAGAAACACGTCGGCCAGGTCCGTATCGGGACCTGACCAACGTGTTTCTTAATCTGCCAGCCTGCGATCAGGCTTTGGTCGTACTCGTCAGCACTTTGAAACCGAGCTTCGTGCCGTCCGGCGTCACCTCGACCTCGATCTCGTCGCCGCGGGCAAACTCACCCATGAGGATCTTCTCCGAGAGCGGATCCTCGATGTACTTCTGGATGGCTCGCTTCAACGGCCGTGCGCCATAGGCCTCGTCGTACCCGTGCTTCACGAGGAAGTCGGTCGCCGCATCCGTCAACGTGAGCGTCAGCTCCTCTTCCGAGAGACGCTTCCGCACATCCTTGAGCAGGATGCTGACGATCTGCGCGATGTGCTCGCGGCTCAGCGGGTGGAAGACGATCGTATCGTCGAGCCGGTTCAGGAACTCAGGGTTGAAGACGACCTTCAACTCCTCCCGCACCTTCTCCGCCATCCGATCGAAGCTGTGCGCAGAATCTCCGGTCGAGAACCCAAGCGTCTTGCCCTTCGTTAGGTCTCTGGCGCCAACGTTCGACGTCATGATCACGACCGTGTTCTTGAAGTCGATCACTCGGCCGTAGTTGTCGGTCAGGTGACCCTCGTCGAGAACCTGGAGCAGGATATTGAAGACATCCGGATGCGCCTTCTCGATCTCGTCGAGCAGGATGACCGAGTACGGCTTGCGTCGCACGGCCTTCGTCAGCGTACCGGAATCCTCGTAGCCCACGTACCCCGGCGGGGCGCCGATGAGACGCGACACCGAGAACTTCTCCATGTACTCCGACATGTCGACGCGGATCAACGCCTGCTCGTCGGCGAAGAGGAACTTCGCCAGCGCGCGCGCCAACTCAGTCTTACCAACACCGGTCGGTCCCGAGAAGATGAACGAGCCGATTGGCCTGCGCGGATCCTTGAGACCCGCGCGGCTGCGGCGAATAGAGCGCGAGATCGCGCGAATCGCCTCGTCCTGGCCGATCACCGTCTGGTGCATCTCGTCTTCCATCCGCAGAAGACGCGAGGTCTCTGCTTCCTGAAGACGCGTCACCGGAATCCCCGTCCACCGGCTCACGATGAAGGCGATCTCCTCCTCGCCGAGCACGGGCCGGAAGGACTGCCGACGTTTCTCCCACTCTTCCTGTTTGCGTCGGATGTCGCTCTGGAGCTCGCGCTCCTTGTCGCGCAACGACGCGGCCTTCTCGAAATTCTGATCGCGAACGGCTGCTTCCTTGTCCGCATTCACCTTCTCGAGCGCGGTCTTGAGCTCGGCAACCTCCGGCGGCGGAGCCTGCGCCGCGAGACGGGCGCGCGCGCCCGCTTCGTCGATCACGTCGATCGCCTTGTCGGGCAGGAACCGGTCCGTGATGTAACGCTCCGACAGCTTCGATGCGTTGACCAGCGTCGTATCGGGAATCGTGACCTTGTGGTGATCCTCGTACTTCTTGCGAAGACCCTTGAGGATCTCCACCGTCTCCTCGACCGTGGGCGGATCGACGATCACCGTCTGGAAGCGACGCTCGAGAGCGCCGTCCTTCTCGATGTACTTGCGATACTCGTTGAGCGTCGACGCCCCAACGCACTGCAACTCACCGCGCGCAAGCGCTGGCTTGAGCATGTTGCTCGCGTCGATCGCGCCCTCGGCCGCTCCCGCGCCAACGAGCGTGTGCAGCTCGTCGATGAACAAGATGATGTTCTTGTTCTGCGCGATCTCGTTCATGACGGCCTTGAGCCGCTCCTCGAACTGACCGCGGTATTTCGTTCCCGCGATGACGGCCGCCATGTCCAGCGACAGCACGCGATGATCGCGCAGAGACTCGGGGCACTCGCCGTTCGCGATCAGCTGCGCCAGTCCCTCGACGATAGCCGTCTTACCCACACCCGGCTCGCCAATCAGGACAGGGTTGTTCTTCTTTCGGCGCGTGAGCACTTCCATGACGCGCTGGATCTCCTTTGCGCGTCCGATCGTCGGATCCAACTGCCCTTCGGCCGCGAGCTGCGTGAGATCACGGCAGAAGTGGTCGAGCGCTGGCGTCTTCGACTTCTTCTCGCCCTTGGGCTGGGCGGTCTGCGGAGCGCCGCTCCCCTGCTGCGCCGTCGCACCACCTTGTGGCATCTCGGTGCCGAGAATGCGGAGCGTTTCCGCCCGCGCCGCCTCGAGATTGACGCCAGCATCGGTGAGCACCTGCGCGGCGATTCCCTTCTCCTCGCGCAATAGCCCGAGTAGAAGGTGTTCGGTTCCGACGTAGCTGTGATTCAGCTCGCGCGCCTCGCTCATGGCGAGCTCGAGCACCTTCTTTGCGCGCGAGGTATAAGGGAGGTCCGGCCCGGTGGTCTGAGCCGCTTTCCCCTTTTTGACCGTTTCCTCGATTTTCTGCTGAATCTCGTCTAGCTCGACGGACAGATTCTGCAGAACGGTGGCCGCCACGCCCTCACCCTCTCGGATGAGGCCAAGCAGGATATGCTCGGTCCCCACGTACTCGTGGTGGAGGCGTGCGGCCTCCTCTCGCGCCATCGCGAGGACCTTTCTCACCCGCTCGGTGAAGTTGTAGCCGTTCATGTGTCCCTCATTCCGGGGTGACCGTTCGTCGTTCTATCCGACCGTCCCCGCTTCCTCTTCCAACGCTTTACGCACATACCGTGCACGTGCCAGGTTCGTCTCGCTCTCTGTAAGAGGGCGACCTTCGGCGTAGGCGAGGTGCGCGGCCTGCGAGAAAATCAGGAGCTTGTTGAGGGTATATACACTGAGGCCGGTGACCAGTTTCAGCCCTACGGCCAACCGTACGCCACTCAAATAATTCATCGCCTCA
>DATEPP010000289.1:0-2052 GCA_035273165.1 Gemmatimonadaceae bacterium | reverse complement strand
GGCGAAGAAGCCCGAGAGCAGAAGGCCGCCCAGCGCTCCCCATCCCGCAAAGCGGGGAAGCGACATCTGATCGAACCGGCGACGGCCCTCGGTCAGCACGAGGAGCCCGGAGAAGGTGACGCCGCCCAGGAAGCCGAGTATTCCGAAGATGATCGGGAACGGGGCGTCGGGATTGTAGCCCAAGACCCAACGCGGAAGCGAGCCCACGATGCCCCAAGCTGCGCCCCAGATGAGGCCCATCCCGATTGCTCCGCGAACACGTCGCAGCCACTTCCGCATGATCGCCTCCGACCTCGCGCCGCGCACCGCTGTAGTCGTCGAGCGGGTAGGCGCTTTGCGGTGTAAAGTATGGTCCGGCTGGGCAGGATTCAAGGGCGCGCGCGCCTGGGAGTCGTTGAGTTGAGTGGCTGGAGGCGCGCCGCGGCTTCCGCGCCGAGGAACGGACTCGCGGTTCGGTGGCGGATCTCGTGGGCGCGGGCGAACAGAGCACGTAGCCTGGTGGTCTCAAACTGTGCGTGGAACTGAACGACGCCTGAGCTCGTAGGGCCACGCATGATCCGTAGGATTCCCGCGGCGCTCGGCGTCGGCTGGAGCGCGCTCCGCGGTAACCTATTACGCACGCTGCTCTCCACGCTGGGCGTAATCATCGGCGTGGCGTCCCTCGTCGCCGTCCTGTCGCTCGGCGACGGCATGGAACGCCTGGCACGCGCCGAGCTGGAGCGAACGACCGACGTACAGACGATCGCCGTCGCGTCGAAGACGTTTGAAGATGTGGACGGTCAACGCGTCCCGCTACGCGGGTATCCAGTGTTCACGCGCGAGGATGCCGAGGAGGCGGGTCGAGAGATTCCGTCGACGGCTGACGTATCGTTGTCGCTCGACGGCCGGGCTGCGGTCGAGCTGCCGGCAACCGGCCGCCGCAGGAGCATCAGCGTACTCGCGACGCTCGCTGACGCAGACCGCTTTATGAATCTCGACATGGCCGAAGGCCGGTATTTCACGCCGGCGGAGGAGCGACGCGATGCGGCCGTCGTCGTCGTCTCGAGCAAGCTCGCCGCGGAATTGCGCGGTGAGTCCTCGATTGATGTCCTCGATCGCACCATGACACTCAATGGTCGTCCCTACATTATCCTCGGAATCCTTGCGGCATATTCCGGCGAACGAACGCTTCGCGCCTACATTCCGTTTTCGGGCGCTCACGAGGTTTTCAGCGGCATTGGAAGCATGGTGACGCCGACGCTTCTCGTACGAGCTGTCGACCTGGAGCACGTGCCAGATGCACGGCGATTGACCGAGGACTGGATCGCTACGCGATTCGGCCGCGCGATGAATCGCGTCACAATACAAACGTCGGATCAGCGGCTCGCACAGGCGACGCAAGGCATCTTGACGTTCAAGTTGTTCATGGGCGCAATTACCGGGATCTCGCTGCTCGTCGGTGGCATTGGCATCATGAACATTTTGCTCGCCTCCGTCACCGAGCGGACCCGTGAGATCGGCATTCGCAAGGCAGCGGGTGCGCGGCGGATGGATATTGTGCTTCAATTTCTCCTCGAGTCCCTGGTAATCAGCGGCGTCGGCAGCTTCGTCGGCATCTGCCTTGGCCTCTCCGCGGCATTCGGACTGACGGCCATCATACGGACGCGAGCGCAGGCTATGTTGTTGGATGCGAGCTTTTCCTGGACGAGCGTGAGCTTTGCGGCGCTCGCAGCGTTATCTACTGGTCTTCTTTTCGGCACATATCCGGCGCGCCGCGCCGGCCGACTCAGTCCAATCGACGGAATCCGACACGAATAGCGCCGCTGCCTGAATTCTGATTGCGGCCTCAGTCGCCGTTGGTCATTCAGGGGTCTTCGCAACTAATCGTCACAACCACCAGAACGCTTCGTGGTCGGAGCCCGTGGCGGCAGTGACAACCCGTTGCGCCACGTTCAGGCCACGCGAGCCATTCGTGAAAATGACGATACCCGACCGAGTGGCCGGGTGTGCCAGTACGAAGTTCTTCCAACTGCCGTTATCGCCCCACTGCCAGATGTAGTTGGTTCGGCCGCG
>DATEPP010000288.1:0-8806 GCA_035273165.1 Gemmatimonadaceae bacterium | reverse complement strand
ACGATCTCCGAGATCGACGGTGTGGTTCGGTTCGGCGAGATCAAGCGCGGCAAGCGCGAGATCCGCGTCCATCCGATCAACAACGACGGCTCGATCGACGAGACGGTGGAGGCACAGACGTACGAGGTTCCCGCGGGTAAGCACTTGCGTGTGCACGAGGGTGACCGCGTGCGCGCCGGTGACCGCTTGTCCGAGGGTCCGGTGAATCCGCACGACATCCTCCGCATCAAGGGGCCGCGCGCGGTCCAGGAGTATCTGCTCAACGAGGTGCAGGAGGTCTATCGTCTGCAGGGCGTGAAGATCAACGACAAGCACATCGGCGTCATCGTGCGGCAGATGCTGCAGAAGGTTCGCATCCTCGAGCCGGGTGACACGGAGTTTCTCGAGGGCGAGCACGTCGACAAGCAGGTCTTCCGCGAAGTCAACGATCGCGCGAAGAAGAAGAAGGAGTCGCCGTCGACGGCGGAGCCGCTGCTGTTGGGAATCACGAAGGCGTCGCTGACGACGCAGTCGTTCATCTCGGCGGCTTCGTTCCAGGAGACGACACGGGTGCTCACCGACGCGTCGATTCGTGGCGCGAAGGACGACCTGCTCGGACTCAAGGAGAACATCATCATCGGACACCTGATTCCGGCCGGCACAGGGATGTACCGGTATCAGGAAGTCGATCTCGATCTGCAGCCGCCGGAGGGGATGGAAGCATTCCCGCCGCTGACACCGCAGCCGGAGCCGGAGCTCAAGTCGATCTTCTCCATGGCGGACGAAGACGATTTCCCGGCGACGCCGAGGCCGACGATTCCGAGAGAAGCACGGTAGTTTCACCGCTGTAGTTCCGAGAAGTAGCGACGAGGGATCTGTCTCTTGCCACCGGCAAGAAAAGCAGATCCCTCGCTTCGCTCGGGATGACAGGTACACATGTTCGGGCCGGTTCGGCGATACTTCGATCGCGTGGCGCTGCGCTCGGTACATCGCGCGGGCGCGCGGCTCGACCGCTACAAGCTGACCCGGCGTGGCTACGTGCGCGCCGAGTTGCTCGCCGACGGCGCCATCCACGACGCCGTTAGGCAGCACGCGCTCGAGCACGAGGTCGCCGAGGCCGACGCCTGGCGACGAGTCGATGAGTACATCGACGAGATCGTCCCCTTCTTCAACATCATTGCCTACTACCATCTCGGCTATCGAGCCGCGGGATGGCTGCTGAACCTGTTCTACAAAGTCTCAGTGGAGTACGAGGATCGCGATCGCAATGCGCGTTTGCCGCGCGATGCGGTGCTGATCTATCTCATGAACCACCGCTCGAACGCGGACTATGTGCTCGTGAGCTATGCGCTGGCGGGCGACGTCGCGATCTCGTATGCGGTCGGCGAGTGGGCGCGTGCCTTTCCCCTCGAGCATCTCTTCAAGTCGTTCGGCGCCTACTTCATCAGGCGCCGGTATCGTGAGGCGCTCTACCACACCGTGCTCGAACGCTACGTCCAGCTCATCACTCGGGAGGGCGTGACGCAGGGAATCTTTCTCGAGGGTGGCCTGACGAGAGATGGCAAACTGCGGCCACCGAAGATCGGTCTGCTGGACTACGTCCTTGGCATCGCGCGGGACCCCGCGTATCGGAGCCGACTGTTCGTGGTTCCGGTGGCGGTGAACTACGATCGCGTCCTGGAGGATCGTTCGCTGCTGCGGGAGCTGGCGGCGGCAGACGGCGGGGCGCGGCCATCGAAGGTGACGCAGTTCGGCGAAGTGATGCACTATCTCTGGTGGAATTCGGCGCGGTTGGTCACGCGACGGTGGAGGCGTTACGGCCGCGCGTCGGTCACGGTGGGAGCGCCGATGCCGCTCGCTGGGTGGTTCGGCCGAGAGCGCGACCTGTTCGACATCCCGCGAGTGGACCGACTGAGCCGGGTGCAAGCGTTATGCGACGAGGTCATGTCGCGGATCGGGCAGCTCGTCCCCGTCACGGCAGTGCCGCTGGCGTGCGCGGCGATTCAGAGCATCGATCGCGAGTTCATCCCGCGATCTCTCCTCCTCGACCGGATGAACGAGATGCGCGCCGTCCTCGTGGAGCTGAACGGGCGCGTGCTTCGCGCCGATCGCGACATCGCCGAGACGTGGGAGCGGGCGTGGCGCATGCTGCGGATGCGGCGTGTGCTGCTCGAGACGGGCGACGGCTACACGCTCCTGCTACGGAATCGCCCGCTCGTGCAGTATTACGCGAACAGCATCGCGCATCTCCTCGGTCCATTCGAGGCCAGCGTGCGGGCGCGGGACGATTTGCCGGCGGCATCGCTGTCGACGCCCGATCTGGCTGGCTCGCATAACTCGTTGCGATCGTCGAGGTAAGGCCTCGTCGTGCCTAGACGGGCGTAACGACGGCCGATAGCTTACCGCGCGCGACGGCATTCGAGAGCGCATGTAATCTGGCCGCGACGCGGCCCGCTCACCGCCGATCGCCTCTCGACTGGCCTAACGACGCAGCAGGGTTGGGCCGCTTCGCTCTTACCAGGAGGACGTAATGCACACTCGCTTACTGCGAGCGTCGCTCGGCGTCTGCGCGGTGCTTGTGAGTGCCGCGCTCAGTCCACGCGCGGCAGACGCGCAAGCCACGGGAACGATCCGGGGCCGGGTCGTGGAGACCGGCTCACGCCGTCCGCTGGGCGACGTGCAAGTCACGGTGAACGGCACGCAGCTTGGCGCCGTAACGAATCTGAATGGCGATTACGCCATCACCAATGTGCCGGCGGGTGCCGTCACGCTGAATGCGCGTCGTCTCGGATATTCGCGCCGCACGGCGCAGACCACCGTCACGCCTAGCACCGAGTCGCGCGTCGACTTCGAGCTCGAGGTCACGGCGACCCAGCTGGACGCGATCGTCAGCACCGGCACCGCCGGCGCAGTCGAGAAGCGAACGGTCGGCAACGCGATCACGCAGATCAACGCCGAAGACGTGACGGCGAAGACCAATGTCACGAGCATCACGGAGATCCTCCAGGCTCGGTCGCCGGGTGTGACCATCAACGCCGGGTCGGGAACACCGGGCACGGCATCGGACATCACGATTCGCGGCGCGTCGTCGTTTACCGTGACGCGGCCCGTCGTGTACATCGACGGCGTGCGGATGAGCACCGACACGTTAGGCAACTTCGGACCGTCGGGTCAGGGGCTCTCGCCGAACAGCGGCGGACAGACGGCAAACGGCCTCAATCTCGTCAATCCCGAAGACATCGAATCGATCGAGGTGATCAAGGGTCCGGCCGCGTCGACGCTCTACGGCGCCGACGCCGCGGGCGGCGTCATCCAGATCATCACCAAGAAAGGTGTTCGCGGACAGCAGTCGGTTGCCTGGTCCGCGCGCGTCGAGGCGGGCCGCAACGATCTCGGCTCGATCGAGCTTCCGACGAACTACACGCTCTGCGATGCGGCAAAGATCGCCGCACCGGCGACCTGGCCAGGCTGCGTCGGTGTCGCCGCGGGAACGGTGCTGAGCAACAGTCCCATCCAGGATGATCCAAACGCACTGCGCGACGGTGCCGTGCGGAGCTACCTGCTGTCGGCACGGGGCGGCGGCGATCGCTTCTCGTACTACATCTCGGGCGCGCACGACCTCAACGAGGGTGTGCTCCACAACAGCTACGACAAGCGAAACACCCTGCGCGCGAACTTCGGCCTGACGGCGAACGCGAAGACGGACTTCCAGGTGAACTTCGGCGTCTTCAACTCGCATCTGCGCCTTCCGTTGGGCGACGAATCGGCCCAGGGCATTCTCTTCAGCAGCCAGCGGGGCCGGCCGGGTCGCGTGAGCACGCTCGCCGGGCAGTATTTCACGGCGAACAACCAGCCGGTCGAAGGATGGTTTACCGTCACGCCGGCGACGTCGGACCAGTATGACAACGAGACGACCGACAGCCGCGTCACGTTCGCCGGGACGATGAATTACCAGCCGTTCAAGTGGTTCCGGAACCGCCTAACGGCGGGGTTGGATTGGACGAGCGGCCAGGCGACGCTGTTCGCGCCGCCGAACACGCCCGATCTCACCGGTGACAATCTCGGCCTCACCGCTCAGCGCATCCCGCACGCGACGGTGTACACGCTCGACTATATGGGAAGTGCCGAACACGCGTTCGGCGCGAACGTCCTTTCGACGACGTCGTTTGGATCGCAGGTGATCGCGAACCGCTACGAGATTCTGTCGGCGAACGGACGGGGGCTTGGCTCGCCCGACGTGACTCTGATCGGATCGACGACGACGATCACCGCAGGGAATACCTTCACCGAGAACAACTCGGTCGGCTACTGGCTCCAGGAGCAGGTTGGCTGGAAGAATCGTCTTTTCCTGACGGCGGCCCTCCGCGCCGATGACAATTCGTCTTTCGGTTCGCAGTTCAACGCGGCGTACTATCCGAAGGCATCCGTATCGTGGATCATGTCCGAAGAGCCGCGCCTACGCCCGTTCTTCGACATGCTTCGCGCTGACGATTTCAAGTTCCGCGCGGCGTACGGAGAGGCCGGGAAGGCTCCTCAGCCATACTCGGCGACGCGCACCTATACGGTGAGTACCGTGACGCTCGGCGGGACCTCGGGTTCCGCGATCCGGACGTTGGATTACGGGAATCCGAATCTCAAGCCGGAGCGTGGTGAGGAGGCAGAGGTTGGCTTCGAGGCCAACTTCCTCCGCGGACGCCTCGGCGCGGACTTCACCTACTACGACAAGCAGATGCGCGACGTGCTCTTTTCACAGACCGTTGCGCCGTCGTCCGGGTTCCGCGGCGTACAACAGGCGAACCTCGGGCGAACGAAGAACACGGGCATCGAGCTCGGGCTCACGGCGACACCTGTCCGGTTGACGAACTTCAGTTGGGACAGCCGCATCTCGATCGCCACGAACAAGAACAAGCTCGTGAGCTTCGGCGACACGTCCGTGAAGCAGGTACAGCTCAGCGGCGCCTCGTACGGTCCCGTGCAGTTCCTGCGACCCGGCGCTCCGATCGCGTCGTATTGGGCTCGATTCCCGCTGCGCAACCCGGACGGGACGCCGATCTTCGTCAACGGCGTCCTCCAGTTGAGCGACACGACCTACATCGGGCCCTCGCAGCCGACGCGGGAGATCGCGTTCTCGAACACGTTCTCACTGTTCAAGAACTTGAGTATTTACTCGCTATTCGATTACAAAGGCGGCCACTACAACTATCGTGGGGCCGAGCTCTATCGATGCGCCTCGGCGGCAAATTGCTGGGTACTGAACGACCCGAACACGCCGGCGACGGAGCTGCCGCTCTATCGAATTGGCAATGGGACGGGCACGCCATTCGGCCTCTACATCCACAAGGCCGATTTCGTGAAGCTGCGCGACGTGTCGGTCACCTACACGCTGCCGTCGCAGTGGGCATCGCGCGCGCAGGCGAGCTCGATGAGCGTGACGCTTGCCGGGCACAATCTCGCACTATGGAGTGATTATCCCGGGCCGGATCCGGAGGTGAACACGTACGGCAACCGTGCGTTCATCCGCGGCGATATCTATTCCATGCCAATGACACGACGCCTAACGGCGGCGTTGAACCTCACCTTCTGAGGACACGACGATGCTGAAGACTGTATGGCGGCGCGCCCTCGGGCTTCCGCTCATGGCGGCGGCGCTGATGGTGACGGCCGCCTGTAACGATTTTCTCAAGGTCAAGAACCCGGGAGCAATCGAGGAGCCGGAGATCAACAATCCGGCCTACGTCTCGCTGCTCGTGAACGGCGTGATTGGCGAGTTCCAGCCAGCGTTCACGTCCGACGTCATGTACAGCGGCGTCTTTACCGACGAGCTGGCGAATTTCCATGGATTTCCCGAGAACATCGACATCGACGTGCGCAACGTCAGCAGTGCCAATGGGACGTACAACATCGGCGTCTACACGCCGCTGCAGTCGGCGCGCTTCATGGCGGACTCTGTCACCGGATTGCTGAAGAGTCTCCTCGGTGCGGCGGCGAACAGCGACGTGCGCGTTGCGCGGGTACTCGCCTACGCGGGTTACTCGTACACCCTCCTCGGCGAGCAGATGTGTGAAGCGCCGATTGGGTTGAGCAAAGCCTACACGCCGGACGAGCTCCTCGGCTTTGCACTGGATCGCTTCAAGTCTGCGATCACGATCGCGACGGCGGCGAAGGGGGCCGGTGGCGGTCTCGCCGCTGACTCGATTCTCAATCTTGCAAACGTCGGCGCGGCCCGTGTCTCGCTCGACCTCGGCAAGTTCACCGACGCGGTGACGTATGCTTCCGCAGTGCCTGCCGCGTTCAATTTCTACGTCTACCACTCGGCGCAGAATCTTCGCGAGAACAATCCGCTATTCAACGCGGCGAGCGGCGGCGCGAGCGCGGAGTGGGTCGGGCTGACGAACACGCCATTCCTCGCGATCACAGGGGATCCCCGGATCCCGCGTCCGGCGGTGAAGGAGAAGATGCAGCAGGACTCGGCGATCGTGCCGAACTCACCGCTCGCGTACAGCACTTACAATGGGACCGCGACTGGTGCGGATTTCGACAAGGGTGGCTCGGTGCGATTTGCCTCGGGGTTGGAGGCCCAGTACATCGTCGCCGAAGCTCAAGGAAACACTCCCGCAAACGTGGCGTTTCTCAACTCCAGGATCGCGATTGGGGGCGGTACGCAGCTCGTAGCCCCGACGGATGCGGAGTACACCGCCGCCCTTCGAGACCAGCGTTCGCGCGACCTGTACCTTGCCGGATACCGAATGGGTGATCTGCGCAGGTATCAGAAGCTTTACCAAGCGGACCTGTGGCAAAAGGGCACGTATGTCAGCCCGGTGCCCGCCCCGCCAACGTTCGGAAGTCAGACCTGCTGGCCGATTCCGCTGGCCGAGTACAACGGGAATCCGAATCTGCAGAAACCGTGAGTGAGGTGGTGAGTGGCTAGTGGTTAGTGATTTCGGAAGGCCGGCGCTCTGCGCCGGCTTTTCCGCGCCCACCCGCCACTCGCCACCAACCACTCGCCAGCCTAAGTTCCAGCTTGACGGCCACTTCGACCCTGTCTAGGTTTCTCAGTCTCTACCGCCCAAGGGCGGATCGTTTTCGTCGAATCGTTCTGCATGCCGACCATCAATCAGCTCGTACGACAGAGCCGCCGCGACGTGCTCAAGAAGGAAAAGTCGCCGGCGCTCAAGTCGAATCCATTCCGTCGCGGTGTGTGCACGCGTGTCTACACCACGACGCCCAAGAAGCCGAACTCCGCGCTGCGTAAAGTCGCCAAGGTTCGTCTCACGAACGGCTTCGAAGTCATCGCGTACATCCCCGGTGAAGGCCACAACCTGCAGGAGCACTCGATCGTGCTCGTGCGCGGCGGCCGTGTGAAGGATCTCCCCGGCGTTCGCTATCACATCGTGCGCGGGACGCTGGACGCGGCTGGTGTACAGGGTCGGAACAAGAGTCGTTCGAAGTACGGCACCAAGAAGCCGAAGGCTGGAGGAAAGAAGTGAGTCGCCGAAAGAGTGCCATCAAGCGCCCGGTCCTCGCGGACTCGCGCTATGACAGCCAGACCGTTTCGAAGTTCATCAACGTGCTGATGTACCAGGGGAAGAAGTCGACCGCCGAGCGGATCTTCTACGGCGCGATGGATCTCGTGGAGTCGCGCACGAACCAGCCTGGCGTGAACGTCTTCAAGCAGGCGTTGGCGAACCTCAAGCCGGTGGTCGAAGTGAAGAGCCGCCGTGTCGGCGGCGCGACGTACCAGGTGCCCGTCGAAGTGCGTCCCGAGCGCCGTACGGCGCTGGCGATGCGCTGGCTAATCAGCTTCTCTCGCGACCGCAACGAAAAGTCGATGTCCGAGAAGCTCGCGGCCGAAGTGATCGCGGCCTCGAAGGGCGAGGGCAACGCGGTGAAGAAGAAGGACGATACGCACCGCATGGCGGACGCGAACAAGGCGTTCGCGCACTATCGCTGGTAAGCGGCAATCCAGACTTCATAACGAGAGCCCCGCTCGAACACCGAGCGGGGCTCTCGTGCATCACGGCCTGCTTGGGGGCCGCAGGTGCTTGCTCACCATCGCCAGAAGTGGCAACTTCGTCACATGATCTCTACACGATCCTCGACACTTCTGAAAGTCGCCGCCGCCTGTCTCCTCGGCATCACCGCATGCCGTCCGCGAGCGACAGCGCCAGTCACCACAGGGCCCGCACCGCGCCCTGCTCCCGTGCTCATGCCGCCACTCACGGCGCTCGGTGTGCACCGCGTGGTGCCGCAGCCAGCGTCCGTCGTACCGGCGAGCGGCGCGCCATTCGCGTTGAGCGCCACGACCACGATCGTGGTGCCCGCCGGCGGAGGTGAGGCAGCGCGCATCGGCGAAGCACTTGCCGTGCTCCTGCGACCCGCCACTGGGTTCCCGTTCACGGTATCGGCGACGGACGCCGCGGCTCCTAACGGCTCGATCGTGCTACGGCTCGGCGGCGCGGCGACTCTCGGCAGTGAAGGCTACGAGCTCACGATATCCGCCGATTCCGTGCGAATCGTTGCCGCGTCGCCCGCGGGGCTCTTTCACGGCATTCAGACCTTCCGCCAGCTGCTTCCCGCGGCCATCGAAGCGGAGCAGAGCACGCATCGTGAGGCATTGGGTTGGAGCGTGCCGCCTGGTCGGATCACGGACTATCCGCGCTTCGCCTGGCGCGGTGCCATGCTCGACGTCGCGCGCCACTTCTTCACCGTCGACGAGGTGAAGCAGTACCTCGACGTTCTCGCGCTGTACAAGCTCAACACGCTGCATCTTCATCTCGCCGACGATCAGGGCTGGCGCATTCAGATCGACTCGTGGCCAAGGCTGGCG
>DATEPP010000287.1:0-1667 GCA_035273165.1 Gemmatimonadaceae bacterium | reverse complement strand
ACGATGCGTCCCGCGGAGCCGCGGCGCACCTGAACAGGCGCGCGTAGGTGAGCGCATCGGCGTCTCTCCTGAGTTGGCAGATGGACTCAGCTCTGGGTGCGCTCGACTAGCCGGCTGCGAGGAAGCGCTCGAAGCGCTCGGCCAGCCGCTTTCGGTCCGGGCGCCACGCCGGCCGCCGCGGGAGTTCGATCGGGAGGTCGTGGAAGCCCTTCAGCACCTCGAGCATCGGGCCGTCTTCCTCTTCACGCAGTCGCCGCGACACCTTGACCTCGTAGTCGGGCGATATGCCTACAAGATCCTCGTCGAACGCCCGATGATGGATGGAGCAAAGGCTGAGACCGTTGGCGACGACAGGCTGGCCATGCATCTCTAGGTCGCCGACGATGTGGGCGGCATCGAGGAGACGCGGCTCCTTCAACCGGCAGATCGCGCACAGGTTCCGATATGCGGGGATGACGCGACCGCGAAAGCGCGCCTGGTGCACGCGGATCCGCGTCTCGCGGAACTTGTACTGGCGCTCCAGCGGGTCCTCGAGAACCGCAGGCTCCTGCTCGTCCAGAGGCCCCACCATCTTTCCTGGCGAGACGAGTACCAAGCCTGCTACCGGATCGTCCTCCATCACGAAGCACGGATAGATCGGTCGGTAGTAGTTCGGGCGCGTGGCGACGAAGTGGACAATTGGGACGCGGAGCTCGAACGCGGCTCGGAGCGCTCGGTTATCGGGCTGGTCGATCGAGCCCGCGCGGTACGCATAGCGGTACCCGGTCTCGGTCTCGGTGTCGCCGTAGGGCGACTTCCACGAGGTCTGAATGGAGAGCGCAGCTGGGCCGTTCTGTGCTCCCGCCCGGAAGATCCCCTTCTGCGTAGAGAGGAACGGCACCCTTCGGCCGCGGAAGTTGAATCCTTCGGCAAGTGCCTGTGGGTAGGGAACCTCTTCGCCGAAGCGGGCGCAGAGTACATCGAGCGACGCGAAGCAGGAACTCCGTACGTCGTCGTCGCGCACGCCAGGATCCTATGCGGACTCAAGTCTGAAGATTCGCGAGCCGATGTAAGTAGACGATTCATGAAGCGATTGCTTTCTTCAATCCTTGGGATTGCCGCACTCGTCAGCGCGGCAGCTGCGTTCGCCGCGACCAACGCCGCGACCACGGCTCGGCTTGTGCGAGTCACATCGCCCGCCCGTCGAAACGCGCAGGCAACTCTTGTCGCACGCGTTGCCCCGGCACGGCGCTGCACGATCACCGTCCACTACAAGAGCGGCCCCTCAGTCGCGCGTGGCCTAAATCCGAAGCGACCGAAGCACGGGCGCGTCTCATGGACGTGGATGGTCGGAGGGAACACGACGCTCGGCAAGTGGCCAATCACGGTCGACTGCGGCAGTGCAGGCACGTTTCGAACACACTTCAAGGTGATCCGCTGAGCCTCCGCGACAACCTCTACCGATCGGCACGCGTCCTCGGTGACCTGCAGGCCGTGTCTTCGGGGAACCCGAAGCGGATCGGACGCCGGGCCAAGAACAAGCTGGTCGGCCGCGTCCTCGGGCGCTCCGGGCTCTGGCGCTTCCTCTGGCGCTGATCGTCTCGGCCCCGACGCGCAGCGAGTCAGTCTCGCGCGAGGTCGGTCGTGTCGAGCTCGTACAGCCGCTCGAGTTCCTCGCCCTCGTCGGC
>DATEPP010000286.1:0-4509 GCA_035273165.1 Gemmatimonadaceae bacterium | reverse complement strand
TGAGAAAAGGCGGACTGACTACCGCAACGACCCCATCCGGCCAGCGGCAAGATCGCGAACCGTGGATGCCAGCTTGCGAACCTTCATCGCGTCGCTGGAGCCGTTGGCATCGCTCTCCAGCTGAGACGCGAGCGTCGAGAGCGTGCCGCTGCGCGCCGAGCCCGAGGCCCCTTCCGCCGACGCGAGCGACTGCCTAACGGCGGACAATCGGCTGCCGGACAATCCGCCGGAGCGCTCGAGCTGGTCCGCGTACGCCCGCGCGAGCGAGAACGTCGCTGGCCAGACGAACTTCGGCTGACCCTGCGTGTTCAGGTAATCGAGATGCACCGTTTTGGCCGCGTCGATCTCGTTCTGCGAGAGCAGAGCGCTCGGCGTCAGCTCGAACACGTCGAGCCCGCGGGCGATCTCGGAGCTCACGATCACGCCGTTGTACCAGTACACCGACCACGAGCCGCCCATCGCCATCCGCGTCGAATCGACCGGTCCGCGATCGAAGAACGCGATCTCCTTCGGGTGCTTTGCGTCGGTCCAGTCGAAGACGGTGATGCCACCCTGATAGAAGGCCTGCACCATCACATCGCGGCCAGGGATCGGAATGAGCGAGCCGTTATGCGCGACGCAGTTCTCCTGCGCGGTCTGCGGCGCCGGCATCTTGTAGTAGCTCTGGAACTTCAGCTGTGTGCCTTCGATCGCGAAGATCGCATCCGCGCCCCACTCCTTGGGGTCGGTCGCGCGGCACTTGGGCTGTCCGCCGCCACCCCACTCGTCGGAGAAGAGGAGCTTCGTGCCGTCGTTGTTGAACGTCGCGGAGTGCCAGTACGAGAAGTTCGTGTCGGCGACAGCAGCGACACGCATCGGGTGCGCGGGATCGCGAATGTCGAGGAGCAGACCGTAGCCGCCGCACGCGCCGCCTGCCCAACCCACTGACGGATAGACGGTGATATCGTGGCACTGCGTCGGCCCCGTCTGTGCCCCCTGCGTGCCGACGGCCTTCGCGACCATCTCGTTCAAGTCCGCGCGCACCTTCGCGCTGTCGGCCGCCGTCGGCTGGCCCTTACCGCCGCGATGGGCGACGGCGCTGTCCAACATGTCCTTCGCATAAGCATCGGGCAGAATCATCTGCTGACCGCTGAAATTCAGGATGAACGCGCCACGCGCCCGCGCCGCCGCGAGCTCGTCGCGATCGGCCTCCGAGAGACCATGTCCCTTCTGGTACTGGAGATCGTTGAAGATGCGCGGCGAGCTGACGATGCGAGCCTGCTCCGGATGCGCGAGCGGAACCTGAATCACCTCAATGCGGAACTTCGCCGAATTCGGATCGTTCGATGGCGCATCGGCGCAACCCGCCAGCTCGCTCGCCGGACGCACCGTCGCTGAACCGGACACGTACACGTAAACGTTGTTCGGATCCTTCGGGTCGACGACGACCGTATGGGTGTGCGAGCCGCGGCACGTCTGCACGTTCGTGATGTTGCGCGGATGCGAGATATCCGAGATGTCGAAGATGCGGATGCCGCGAATGCGCTCGGTGCTGACGGTGTCCTTCACGCCCTCCCCACCGCAGTCGATGCGACCCGTCTGCCCCTCCGCCGAAACGAAAAGGAGGTTCTTGTACACCGACACATCGCTCTGCGACGCGGGGCAATAGTTGCCCGATTTGAGCGTTGGATGGCGCGGGTCGGAGATGTCCCAGATCTGGTAGCCGTTGTAGTTCCCCTGAATGACGTAGTTGCCGATGAACGCGAGGTCGGAGTTCGTGCTTCCCATGAACTGACCCTGCGGCTGCGTCGTCGACAGGAGACGGAGGTTCCAGGCTGCCTCACCGGCGTTGAAGAGACCAGCACGCAATCCGACGCGCGGATCCGGGCTCGGCGCCGCCATCGACATGCTGGCACTACCCATCGGCGTGGGTCCGATGTTTCCGGCCGAGGTGCTGGTTTGGGAAGACGCGCACGCCGCGAGCGACGCCAGCGCCAATCCCGCTGCTGACTTCAGATAGTGAGTCCGACTTGCCAACCGCATAACGAGAGTCCTCTGGGTGGGAGAGAGTGGGTTACTGCTCGAGACCGAGATTGACCGCGACGAGCATCCGTTCCATCCGCGCGATCTCGGTTGTCTGGTCCACTTGCACGTCCGACGCGAACTTGAACACGAGGTCGTCCTGCGCCGCGCCATAGCTGCCGAAGAGCTCTTTCACCATCTGCACGGCGCCCTTGTGATGCTGGATCATGAAGGTGAGGAAGAGGCGGTCGAACTCCTTGCCCCGTGCCGCATCGAGTTGCTTCAACTGCTCTTCGGTGAGCATTCCCGGCATGAGCATCGTGTGCTCCATGCCGTCCATCTTCATGGTCATCCCCATCGGGTTCGCGTCGGGGACGGGCTGCTGCCGGTCGCGCAGCCACTGCTGCATCGTCGCGATCTCGTCGCGCTGCGCGTTGATGATCCGCTCGCAGAGAACCCGCACCGACGGGCTCGCCCCGTGCGTCGGCGCCCAGCCAGCCATCAGAATCGCCTGGGCGTGATGGCCGATCATGCCAGTCATGAAATGGACGTCGGCGGCGGTATAGGGACGGCGCGCGCTGTCCTCCCTCGCTTTGGCGATGGCGGCGAGGTCGCTCTGGCTGCGCGCGCTCTGCTGGGACGCGCTCTGCGCTCTGGCGGATGACACGGCGGCAGCCAGCGTCAGACCGGCGAGCAGCACCGCCGTCTTGTGAGAGACGTGTGGTGATTTGGTCATGGCTGTAGTCCTGGTCGGATACCACGGAGGTGGCTTCGGCCCAACTATACAAATTACCACCGGGATGACACGGGGTAAGTAGGCTGCCGGCCGGGGGCGAAGCGTTGCTCGCGAGGTCGGATCGCGACGTCGCTGGACCAGTCCAGGTGCGAGACGACGGGGCCGAGACGCCAGGCGTGGGAGCGACGCATGGCTTGCGGACACGATTCACCCGGCGAGTGGCAAGCGCTCACCGCCAAGGCAATCGAGATAGCGACGTCGCGATCGCTGCTCGCGAACGCTGATGTGCGCTAAGTGCTGCTTACTTCGACGCCGGCTTCTTCTTGCTCGAGGTGCTTGCCTTCGTCGTCCCAGCCTGATGCACATTCGACGCGGCGCTCTTCTTCGCGACGGTCACTGGCTTCTTCGATGACGCGGCAACCTTCGGCGCCGGAGAATCGAGCAGCTGCTCCAGCTGCGCGTCGGTGGCGCCGCCACGCACCTTGTCCTCGACTCGCGCCAACGTCTCCCGGGGAGACTCGCTCGTCGCCACGAGCTCCGCGCCGACACGGAGCGGAACGGCCACGCCGCGCCCTGCGCCGGCGAAGCTGGCGAGCGACGCGATGCTCGCGCTGTCCGCGCCCTCGCCGAGGAGTTGCGCGGTTGCGTCGATCTCCTCCGCGCTCGGCTCACGACGGCCCGCGGCAACCAGCAGCTGCTGGGCCTTCACCATCGCATCCGCGTCCGCGACGATCGCGTCCTCGATGTCGCTCGGCTTCACACGGTTCGTCGCGAACTTCAGCGCGCGATTCTCGAGGAGGTTGGCGGGGAGCCCGCGACTCCTCGCGCTCGCGATCGCCGCGAGAACGCGCTGCGCGCTCGCGTGCGGGAGCGCGTCTTTGAGTCGCACCGAGGCGGAGCCGCCATCGGCCGGCGGATTGGTCGCGCTGCTCGTCGAGAGCACCGAGCTCGCGACGTCGAAGGCGTCGTGCGATTGGTGCGCGACCCGGTCGGTCACCCACCGTTTGCCATCGACGAGATACGCATACTCGTGCCGCCCCGCCGTGAGGCGGAGCGTGCGGCTCCAAGTCCCGGCCGCCGAGCGCGTGAGAGGGGTCGCCGAAGGATCCCACCGGTTGAAGTCACCGATGAGCGCGACCGATTTCGCGGCGGCGTCGGCGTAGACGAATCGGGCGATCATGATGCTGTCGCCGCGATTCACGCGAACGGTGTCCGTCTTGTGCACGACCTTCGGCGCAACGTTCTTCGTCTTCGCCGAGGCCGAGGCAATGCGCTTCGTGTCCTTGCGCCCACGAAGAGCGTAGCCGACGCCGAATGCAAGAATCCCCGTCAGGCAGACGGCGAGCGCGAGCTCAGCTTCCCGCGTCAATCGACGGAGCTTGAATCCGCCCGGGAAGAGCTTGGGCTCGGGCATTGTCGCGGGCGAGGGAGGAGGCGTGTGCATGGGCTGATCGCTGGGCTTGTTGGTGACGGCGGATGCGAAGGACGGTGTCGGCGTGCGCGCGGCGGGTGCGGTGGCTTCGTCAGGAGCGGTGGCGGCGCGCATCAGCTTCGCCATCAGACGATCCTCGAAGCTGTCGTTGAGCACCTCCGGGCGACGAAGAGGCTCGGCAACACGGGCGGCAAACGACGGCCCGACTGTCTCCAGGCTCGCGTCGACCCGCGGCGTCGACCCGGTCTTTGTGCCCTGCCAATCGGGGAGGAGCTCGCGAAGGCGGGCGCAGGCGCGGTCGACCTGGCGCTCGAGGGTGATCACGCTCACGCCCGTGAGA
>DATEPP010000285.1:0-1882 GCA_035273165.1 Gemmatimonadaceae bacterium | reverse complement strand
TTCTCGCTCCGCGTCGGATCCTTCGCCAGCGTGTTCTTGATCAGCGTCGACTCAGCGCGGCCGGAGGTGACGAACACGGGCACCTTGTTGATCTCCGCTTTGCGAATCTTGCGGATCACGGTGTCCGTGAGCTGCTGGCCCGTCTCGGCGATCACTTCACCGTCGGAATCCACGACGTCTTGCGCGAGCGCGCGGCGCACCTGGCGCTCACCGCGGTCGATCGCGTCCTGCTCGTCGCGGAGATCGATCGTCATGTACGAGGCAAAGACCTTGATCACATCGATGCCCTGACGACGAACGCGGTTGAGCACCTCTTCCGTGAGCTCGTCGCCTTCCTTGACGAGCAACACGTTCTCGGCACGCTCCCGCTCGGCCTTGGCCTTCTTCGTCCGCGCCTTGGGCGCGTCCTCGGGCGTGGCTTCGCCGGGGAGTGCGATATCCTCGGCGATGATGGCGCCGATGACCTCGCGCTGCTCGCCTCGGCTCTCACGCTTCTTGGTGAGGTCGAGCTCCCGCACCGCGAAGAACAGCCGGAGAATGTCGGAATTGGTTCCGTAGCCGAATGCACGGAGCAAGGCCGTCGCCGGGAACTTCTTCTTCTTGTCGATGTGGACGTAGATCACGTCATGGATGTCGACCGTGAACTCGACCCACGATCCGCGGAATGGGATGATGCGCGCGGAGATCAGCCGCTGGCCGTTCGGGTGCGTGGCTTCCTCGAAGACCACACCCGGCGAGCGATGCAGCTGGCTCACGATCACGCGCTCGGCGCCGTTGATGACGAACGTGCCTAACGGCGTGAGCAGCGGCAGCTCACCGAGATAGACCTCCTTCTCGATGATGTTCCGCGGCCGCTTGACTCCATTCACCTCCTCGTTGATGACGAGCTGCAGCGTCGCCTTCAACGGGGCGGAGTATGTCATGTCGCGCTCGATGCACTCCTCGACGGTGTATTTGGGCTCACCGAGGGAGTAGCGAACGAACTCGAGAGAGAAGTTCTCGTGAACGTCGGTGATCGGGAACAGGTCCTTGAAGACCCGCTCGAGGCCGACATCCTCGCGCTCATGAGCGGCGGCATCCGTCTGTAGCAGCGCTTCGAACGCTTGCGTCTGGATGTCGAGGAGATGGGGCATTTCCATCCCCTGCTCGAGCTTTCCGAACGAAATCTGCTTGATCGATTCAGGCATTGTTCACCCGCGCACAGGCGAGAAAACGGCCACACCCCCGCACGCCTCGCGCAAGTCGCGGGCGGCGGGGTTGGCCTGGTACTGCTTCTGATTGAAAGTGAGGCGATTGATCGCTTTCACTGACGCTTGGGCTGAAGGGAAGTGGCGTGTTGCGAGTGGTTGGTGGCGAGTGATTCGGAAGATGCCGTAGCTACGCCGCGGCTATCCGTTTTACTCGCCACCCGCCACTCGTCACTCGTCACTTCACTTCCACCGCAGCGCCCTGCTCCTCGAGCTTGGCTTTGATCTGGGCCGCTTCGTCCTTGGATACACCGGACTTCACGGTCTGTGGCGCGCCGTCGACCATATCCTTCGCTTCCTTCAGGCCGAGACCGGTCAGCTCACGCACAACCTTGATGACCTGGATCTTCTTCGCACCTGCTTCCTTCAGGACGACGTCGAACTCCGTCTGCTCCTCGACCGCGGGGGCAGCGGCGCCGCCAGCGCCACCGCCGGCAGGAGCTGCACCGCCGACCGGCGCGGCGGCGATCGTCACATTGAAGCGCGTCTTGAATGTCTCGATCAGATCATGAAGCTCGAACACGCTCATGTTTCCGATCGCTTCGAGAATCTCGTCCTTGCTCAGCGTCGTTGGCATCGTGGTTTTTCTCCTCGTAATCCCAGGCAATCCTGGGGCGTTAAGTCAGGCTCGTTGC
>DATEPP010000284.1:0-3871 GCA_035273165.1 Gemmatimonadaceae bacterium | reverse complement strand
GGTTGACGTTAGGCGGCGGCTGCGAATGGTCGCTGCACTCGGATCGCGTGCAGGCTCATGCCGAGCTGTACATGGGATTGGTGGAAGTCGGTGTCGGATTGTTGCCGGCTGGTGGGGGGACGAAGGAGCTGCTCTTCCGCTTCACGAGCGAGCTGTCGCCGTACGACGAGGCGGACCCGTTCGAGGCGGTGAAGCGCGCGTTCAAGTTGATCGCGATGGCGACGACGAGCACGAGCGCGCTCGAGGCACGCAAGCTCGGATTCCTCCAAGCGACGGACCGGATCACGATGAACCGCGATCAGCTGATCGCCGACGCGAAGGAACGCGTGCTGGATCTGGCGCCGGATTACGTGCCGCCCCCGCCGCGGCGGATCACGGCGCTTGGCCGCGAAGCGTTAGGCAATCTGCACTATGCCGCGTTCGCGATGCGGGAAGCGGGGCAGATCACAGATTTCGAGGTCCGGCTGGCGCACGAGATCGCCTACGTTCTCGCCGGCGGCGACGGCGGCCGGCGGGAGGTGACGGAGCAGGACATCCTCGATCTCGAGCGCGAGGCATTCCTGCGGCTGCTGGGAACGAAGGAGACGCAAGCCCGGATTGAGCATATGCTCAAGACGGGGAAACCCTTGCGGAATTGATTCCGTGCGCCTGGTGGAGATCTCGACGAGTCAGAGCACAGACCTGATCACGAATGACGCGAATGAACGCGAATCGGTCCTTCGGAACGGAAACCTCCTTGCGCAACGAGGCGAAATTTGTTGGGACGACCTCGGGACGCTACTACCGTGGACTTGAATGGTGTGCCGGCAACAAAGCGCTCGATTGTACGGAGGCCGCTGGAGTCGTCAAATGCTGTCAGGGTCATTCGCGTTCATTCGCGTGATTCGTGATCAGCTCTTTGCTTCGATTGGTAGAGATCTCGACGAGGCGAGAAAAAGCAGATCCCTCGCTGCGCTCGGGATGACATTGGAGAGATGACAATGAGCGAAATTCGAGAAGCGGTGATCGTGTCGGCGGTGCGCTCGGCCGTCGGGAAGGGGAAGAAGGACGGGGCGCTAGCGAGCGTGCATCCGACCGAGCTGTCGGCGTGGGTGATGCGGGCGGCGGTGCAGCAGGCAGGCGTCGACCCGGCGACGATCGACGACATCTTCTGGGGATGCGCGATGCCCGAGGCGTCGCAGGGGCTGAACGTCGCGCGCCTGGCGTCGCTGCGAGCAGGATTCCCGGTCGAGGTGCCGTCGGCGACGATCAACCGCTTCTGCTCGTCCGGGCTGCAGACGATCGCGCTCGCCGCGCAGCAGATCATGACCGACATGTCGGATGTCGTGATCGCGGGCGGCGTCGAGATGATGAGTCAGGTGCCGATGTCCGGCTATCACACGCGTCTCGCGCCGGAGCTCACCGAGTCGTACATCGGGATGGGCTTCACGGCCGAGCGTGTCGCCGAGCGGTGGAAGGTGACGCGCGAAGATCAGGACCAGTGGGCGCTCGGCAGCCAGCAGAAAGCGACGAAGGCGTGGGAGCGCGGCGCGTTCGCGCGCCAGGTCGCGCCGATCCCGGTGACGACGACGACGTGGCAGGGCGCGCGGAAGGAGGAATGCACGACGCAGTTCGGCCGCGATGAGCTGCTCCGTCCCGAGACGACCCTCGACGGGTTAGCAAAGCTGAAACCGGCGTTCAAGGTGAAGGGGACGGTGACGGCGGGGAACTCGAGTCCCTACTCGGATGGCGCGGCGGCATTGGTGCTGATGAGCGCGGAGCGCGCGAAGTCACTCGGGATCAAGCCGCTGGCGCGGTTCATCACGTTCGTCGCCGCCGGAGTCGAGCCAGACGTCATGGGGATCGCGCCGATCAAGGCGGTGCCGAAGGCGCTCAAGCGGGCGAAGATGTCGATGAAGGACATCGATCTCATCGAGTTCAACGAGGCGTTCGCGGCGCAGGTGGTGGCGGTGGTCCGGGACCTCAAGATGCCGGAGGACAAGGTGAACGTGAACGGCGGCGCGATCGCGCTGGGTCACCCGTTAGGCGCCACGGGATCGAAGCTGACGACGCAGCTGGTGCACGAGCTGGGAGCACGCGGTGGTGGAATCGGGCTGGTGACGATGTGTATTGGAGGAGGGATGGGAGGAGCCGGGCTGTTCGAGGTTTATGCGGCGTGACTTCGGAACGGCGACTGGGGAACGGCGACTGGGGAACGGCGACTGAGGAACGGCGACTGAGGAACGGCGACTGAGGAACTGCGACTGAGGAACTGCGACTGAGGAACTGCGACTGAAGAACGGCGACTGAGAAACTGCGATTCTAGGTCGCAGTTTCTCAGTCGCCCTTTCGGAGTCGCCCTTTCGGAGTCGCCCTTTCGGAGTCGCCGTTTCGGAGTCGCCCTTTCGGGAGTCGCCGGTTCGGGAGTCGCAGTCTCGAAGTCGCAGTTCTAAGCTCCTCACGCCCTTACGGAGATCGGTACCGTGAGATCAGACTCGAGTCGCGAGGAATCATCGTTGTCCGTGATTGCTTCATCAACGATTCGATCTCCGTGAGCTCGCGGGGAGCGCGGGAGATCCAGGCGACGCCGGAGGGGGTGGCGACGTAGTCGTCTTCGATGCGGACACCGATGTTGCGATATTGCTCAACTATCGGGCGGAGCTTCGCGACGAGGGCGGCGTTGCGGGGCGTTCGGGCGAGAGCGTCGAGGACGTCGGCGCGCACATAGATGCCGGGCTCGATCGTGAACGCGCTGCCCGGGGCGATCTTCTGGGTGAAGTAGTACTGCTCCGGATCGTGGACCTCGAGGCCGATGCCGTGCCCGAGGCCGTGCATGTAGTAGAGCTGCAGCTGCGGACACTGTGCCATCTGGCCGCCGAAGTCACAGTCGTATGTCGCCGTCGGCGATTCGATGAGCCCAAGTCTGGCGAGGCCCGCCGCGAGGACTGCGGACGCGGTGTCTGACATCAGGTGTGCTGGGGCGCCGAGCTTCGCCTGACTCTCGGCGGCGGCCTGCGCGTCGCGCACGACCTGGTAGATCGCACGCTGTCGCGGTGAGAATACGCCGCCTGCCGGGATCGTGCGCGTCACGTCAGCCGCGTATCCCTTGTACGAGGCACCGATGTCCATCACGACCAGATCGCCGCGCTCGATGAAGCGATCGTCGGCATTGTAGTGGAGCGTGGTCGAGTTGGGACCGGAGCCGACAATGGACGCGAACGACGGTCGCTCGGCGCCGTTGCGCCGGAAGACGTACTCGATGAGCGCCTGGATCTCGAACTCGTTGAGTCCCGGTTCGAGGGCGAGCATCGCCGCGTGTTGTGCGCGGGCGGTGATGTCTGCCGCGACACTGATCAGCGCGATCTCGCCCGGCGATTTCACGGCGCGCAACTGCTCGACATTCGGTGTCGCGTTCTTGACGACGAGCTCCGGGTGTCGCCGCCGCAGCGCCGCGACGAGCTGCTGATCGGGGGTCAGTGCGCCGCCGCCCCCGACCTCGTCGGTGGGAAAGTCGCCGACCACGTACAATGGGACGCGCGCCGATGAGAGCGAGTCGAGCACTGCCGGCCACTCGCCGACGTCACGTGTCGCGAGCCCCGTGCGCTGACGCGCGGCGTCGACGCCGAGGCGGGCACCAACCCAGACCTCGCGCGCGGGTACACGCGGCTCGACGAAGAGCGTGCCCGTCGTCCCCGTGGTCGACTTCGTCATCACCAGCACAGCGTCGGGCTCGAGAAATCCGGTGAGATAGTTGAACGACGGCGACTGGTAGAACGAGAGATAGTCCTGCACCGGCTCGTGTGCGCCTAACGCGACGACGACGCCGTTGGGGATCTGCGCGAGGAGCGCCGCGCGCCGCTGGGCATAGTCGGCGGCGGTGAATTGGGCGCGC
>DATEPP010000283.1:0-3999 GCA_035273165.1 Gemmatimonadaceae bacterium | reverse complement strand
AGCCGACATTCGGCGGACAGGCAGGTTTTGCCAGCGGCTTCTACGATCTCGCCGAGCGGCACTTCGCGCACAGCCTCTCGCTCCGCAGCGACACAAAGCGCGATTGGGACTTCGAGGCCGTCGGCGCGCTCTATCGCTTCGACAAGGATCAGCAGCGATTCCCGACGACGGCGTCGTCGACCGATACCAGCTTCGGCACGACGGGGCGTGTCGCGGTGCTGGATGGCACCGGGTGGTCCAGCGTCGACCTCAAGGGCGCCTGGCACCGCGGCGGATTCGCGGCGACGCATACGCTCGCCTTCGGCGTACACCAGGACGATTACCATTTACGAAATCCAACATTCGCCACTCCGGATTGGCGCTCGGGCGACGCCGGAAGCGTGGTCACGGAAGGCGATGGGAAAACGCGGACGCAGGCCGTCTGGGCGCAGGACGCCTGGACGATCGCTCCATCGCTGCGATTCACCCTGGGCGGACGCTACGAATGGTGGCGTGCGTACGATGGTTTCAACGCTAGCGGCAACACGCAGGTGATTCAGCAGACCGTGCGCGCGTCACGCTTCTCGCCGAAAGGCATTCTTGCCTGGGACGTCAATCCCGATTGGACGCTTACCGCATCAGTCGCCAAGGCGTACCGGTTCGCGACCGCGGCCGAGCTCTATCAGCTGGTGTCGACGGGAGCCACGTTCACGTCGCCCGATCCGAATCTGAAACCGGATAATGATCTCGCCGCCGAGCTGCGTGTCGCGCGTAACTTCTCGCGCGGCACAGCGCAGCTGGCGCTCTTTCAGGACGATGTGCACGACGCGATCATCTCGCAGTTCCTTCCGCTGGTGCCGAACTCGACGACGCTATACTCGTACATCTCCAACGTCGACCATGTGCGGGCGCGGGGCATCGAGGCGAGCGTCGCCGCGAGCAATGTGATCGTGCGGCACCTGAGCCTCTCCGCGAACGCCACGTATCTGGATGCTCGCACGCTCGCGCTGTCAGGCCGCGCCAGCGCCACAGCGCCCGCCGGGAGCGCGGTCGGCAAGTTCCTCCCCAACATCCCGCGCTGGCGTGCCTCCTTTGTCGGCACCTACCAGCCGGTGACGCCCCTCTCGCTCTCACTCGCGGGCCGGTACAGCGGCAAGCTCTTCACCACCCTCGATAATACCGACGTCCATCCGAACACCTATCAGGGCTTCGGAGAATGGCTCGTCATGGACGCGCGGGCGAACTACCGCGTGAACGAGCGCTGGTCGCTGGCGGCCGGTGTTGATAATCTGCTCAATCGCAAGTACTTCCTCTTCCACCCCTTCCCGCAGCGCACGCTCGTGGCGAGCGCGAAGCTCGGATTTTGAGGCGCGCTTCGCACCGCGCGCTGGCGATTGCCGTTCTCGTCGTGGCTTTCGTTCACGCCGCGCGCGGTGTGCTCCAGGCCCACGCCATGCTCGTCAGCTCCGAGCCGGCGGCCGAGGGCGTCGTGGCGACGAGCCCGTCGCGGGTGCGACTCGTGTTCAGCGAGGAGATCGAGCCGTCGCTGGCGCACATCGACCTCGTCGCGAAAGATGGTCACGTCGATCGCTTGCACGTGACCGGTGATCCGCACGACGTCGACGCGGTGATCGGTGCGGTCCGGCCGCTCTCCGCAGGCGGTTATCGGGTGGTCTGGCATGTCGTCTCCGCCGACGGCCACCCGGTCGGTGGCAGCTTTGTCTTCTGGGTTGGAACGAAGACGGGCTCGCCACCACCCGAAGCCGCCAATGATACAACTTTACTCAACTCGGCGTGGGGTCCGACGGCCGCGGGCGCGCCGCTCCTTCCGGCGATTCTTCGCGGTCTCGCTGCTGGCTTTTTGATGGCGTTCGCTGGCATGCTGCTGTTCGCGGTGTTGGCGGGATCTGAGCTGTCGGCGATTGGCGGCGATCGTCTGGTTCGCTGGCTGTCGATTGCGGCGCTGCTCTTTCTCACGCTCCATGCCATTGCGTGGTCCGTCAACGCCTCACCCGATCATCGCCTCACGGCCGACGCCATTGCCAGCGCCGTCGGTAGTACAGTCGGGCGTATCGAGCTCTGGAGACTGGGGCTCGTGGCGCTTGCGCTCTGGGCAGTCTGGCTCGTGCGACGGCCGTGGCTCGCACTCGTCTTTGCCGCTGGCGCGCTCGTGCTCAGCGGCGCAACGGGGCATTCGGCGGCGATCTCCCCCCACGTCGCCGTGCCGGCCAGAGCGTTGCACCTGCTCGCGGCCTCGGCCTGGCTCGGAGGGCTTCTCTGGCTCGTCACCTGTCGGCAGATGGCAATCGACGGCTTTGCCCGCGAAGCGCGGCGTGTCTCCGCGGTCGCGCTCTGGGCGTCAATCGTCGTTGCCGCGTCGGGACTGGCGATGGTTATCGTCTTTCTCGCCTCACCGCGGGACCTCGTCGACAGTGCGTACGGCGCGGTGTTGATGGCCAAAGTGATTGGCTTCCTCGCGCTGATGGCCTTCGGGGCGTATCATCGTTTCCGCGCGATACCGTCACTCGCTCGGCACTCAACCACATCTGCGCGCATGGCGGCGACCGTGCGTCGGGAGCTGGCGACGATGGTCATCGTCATCCTGCTCGGCGGATTGCTCGCCTACGTCCCGCCTGCGCGTAGCTCCAAGTTGCCAGCCGACGCACCACTTTCCAGCGAATGAGCAGAGCATGACCCTAACGATTCGGCCTTTCCTGCGCCGGCTGGCTGCTGTCGCTGCGCTGCTGGCGCTCGGTCTTGGCATTCCCGTTCTCGCCTTCGGTCATGCCGTAGTCTACCCGCGGACGTCGGCGCCGGGCGGCTACGAGCGATACGTCCTGAGAGTGCCTAACGAAAAGACCACCGCGACGACCCGCGTCGAGATCCGATTTCCGGCCGAGCTTCGCGTGACGTCGTTCGAGGACGTGCCTGGCTGGCAGCTCGAGGTCCTCACCGATTCCGCGAAGCGCGTGATCGGCGCCGTTTGGACCGGCACGCTCGCGCCGCAACGGTTCGTCGAGCTTCCGTTCATGGCGGCGAATCCCAAGTCCGGCGATAAGCTCGTGTGGCCCGCGTATCAGACGTACGCCGACGGAGAGCGCGTCGAGTGGACCGGCGACGAGGGCTCGAAGCGCCCCGCCTCCGTGACCAAGCTGGAAAGCCAGGATGCGCATGCCGGTGCCCCGAGGTGGGTGGCGTGGGCCGCGCTTGTGCTCGCGGTCGTGAGTCTCGGACTCGCTCTCGCACGTCCGTCTCGAGCGGCGCCGCCCACTGAGCCGGCATAGGCAATCTGGCTGTCGGGTTTTCTCCGACGCGACGTCAGCAATTTGGGAGGCAAAAGAGCGTCCCTTTCCCGACGTATTTTCGCGCGCGAAATCGTCATTCTCACACACCACCCCTTCCACGTGAGAACATGACGATGTCTGACAATAAAAGATCTGTCGCAGAGGAGTCTCCGCTCGGCAAGCTAGCCAGCCGTCGCCGCTTCCTGCGCGACAGCGCGGTGGCGGCGGCGGTCGCCAGCACACTCGCGGCGTGCAAAAAAGCGGAAGGCGCGGCCAGCGCCGCGGTCGCCACCGGGCACGAGCACGGCGCGCCTAACGCCGCCCGGGTTCCAGCGCCATCGCCTCGTGAGAAGGCCGACGCGATGGACAAGATGCACGAAGCCGTCATGAAGGCTTTTCCGGCCAAGACCGAGGGGCAGGGGAATCAGCTCCTCGTGCCGAGGATGGATGGCGGTGTGAAGGTATTCGAGCTCACTGCGAGCGAGATCCAGTGGGAGACCGCCCCGGGACAGCGCGTCGCGGCGATGGCGTACAACGGCCAGGTGCCCGGCCCGCAGATTCGGGTTCGCGAAGGCGATCGCGTTCGCATCGTGCTCGAGAATCAGCTCAGCGAGTCGACGGCGATCCACTTCCACGGCCTCGAGACGCCTAACGACGTCGACGGCGTCCCATTTGTGACCCAGCCGCCGGTGAAGCCAGGAGAGACTCACGCGTACGAGTTCACCGTGCCGAACGC
>DATEPP010000282.1:0-2689 GCA_035273165.1 Gemmatimonadaceae bacterium | reverse complement strand
ATTCCCGGCGCTATCGCCGGCCCGCGCACCGTGGACGCGGTCTGGCGGAATCCCGTCCACTTCGCCGCGCTCGACCGACGCGGCCAGCCGACGCGCATTCGACTCGAGTCCACGGTCGTGCGCGTCGAGCACGAGGGTGATCCCGCGAGCGCGTCGCATGTGCGCGTCACCTACGTGAAGGGAGGGAAGCTCTTTCGCGTCCGCGCACGCGGCGTCGTCATGGCGGGTGGAAGCTGGACGACCAAGCACATCGTCCACGACCTCCCCGCGACTCACCGCGATGCGTACGCGCAGTTCTACCGCTCGCCCTGTCTCATGGCGAACATCGCCGTCCGCAACTGGCGCTTTCTTTACAAGATGGGAATGTCCGGCTGCCGATGGTTCGGCGGACTCGGCGACTATCTCTCCGTGCGCAAGATGGCGGTCGTTGGAGGCCAGCCCCGGGAGTTCGGTCCGGATTCACCAACGGTGCTCACGATCAAGGTGCTGTTCGCGAAACCTGGTCTGCCAATCGGCGAACAGGGGACCCGCGGACGCGCCGAACTGCTGGGCACATCGTTCGCGCAGTACGAGCGCGCATTCAGGCAGCAGATGGGCGACATGTTTGCTCCAGGTGGCTTCGATCCGCGGCGGGACATCGCCGGAATCATTCTCAATCGTTGGGGACACGCGTACGTGAACCCACAGCCTGGCTTCTTCTTCGGGACCGAGGGACGCCCGGCGCCGCGCGACGTAATCCGCGACCAGCCTCACGGACGCATCACCTTCGCCAATACGGATCTCGCCGGCGCGAGCGATCATCGTAACTCGATTCGCGAGGCCGACCGCGCCGTGAGACAGCTCTTCGAACGTCGCTGATCCGCGGGGCGCTGGAACCACCGTCCCGCGGCTGCGATTCTTGCTTTGAGGACGGGGCGCGATACGAGGCGAGGGCGATGACAAACTTTGAATCCATCCGCCAGCGCGTGCGCGCTGGGCAGCTCATCATTTCGACTGTTGTCGCGGCCACGGCCGCGTGCGGACCGGCGGCCAAGCTGCCACTTGCCGCCGGCATCGGTCCCAATCCGGAGCTCCCACTGCCGCAGAGCTCACTCATCCCGACGGTGAAAGTCGCCGATGCCAAGGGTTGGTCCGGTCAGGACAAACCCAATGCCGCAGCCGGCTTGGTGGTCACCGCGTTCGCTCGGCAGCTGGACCATCCGCGCTCGCTCTACGTTCTGCCTAACGGCGATGTCCTCGTAGCCGAGACGAACGCCCCCGCCGACCGGCCCGACGACGGGAAGGGAATCAAAGCGTGGTTCATCCGCCATTTTCAGAAGAAAGCCGGCGCTGCCGTACCGAGTGCCAATCGCATCACGCTGCTCCGAGACGCCGACGGTGATGGCGTCGCGGAGACGCGGTCCATCTTTCTCGATCACCTGTACTCGCCGTTCGGAATGGCGCTCGTCGGCGACACGCTCTACGTCGCAAACAGCAATGCCGTCGTTCGCGTCAGCTACGCGCCCGGCGCGCTTCACGCGTCGGGCGACCCAGCTGTAGTCGCTGCGCTGCCGGCCGGCACCATCAATCATCACTGGACCAAGAATCTCATCGCGAGCGCCGACGGCTCCCGGTTGTACGCGAGCGTTGGATCGAACAGCAACGTGGGCGAGAACGGCATCGACGCCGAGCGGGAGCGCGCCGCGGTGTGGGAGATCGATCGGACGACGGGGGCGCACCGCGTCTATGCGTACGGGCTGCGGAATCCTGTCGGCATGGCGTGGGAACCCGAAACCGGATCCCTCTGGGTCGCGGTGAACGAGCGCGACGAGTTGGGAAGCGATCTCGTGCCCGACTACATGACAGCGCTCCGCGATGGTGGCTTCTACGGCTTTCCGTACAGCTACTACGGGCAGCACGTGGATCGTCGGGTGAAGCCGCAACGACCGGACCTCGTCGCCACCGCGATCGTGCCCGACTACGCGCTTGGGCCGCATACAGCCTCGTTAGGCCTGGCGTCCTCGCGCGGAGCGACGCTGCCGGCGCCATTCCGCGGCGGCATGTTCGTCGCGCAGCACGGATCGTGGAACCGAAAGCCATTCGCGGGCTACCGGGTCGTCTTCGTCCCGTTCCTGAACGGACGACCCTCCGGTACGCCAATCGAGGTGCTGACGGCCTTTCTCGATGGCCAAGGCCATGCTCGTGGCCGGCCGGTGAGCGTCGCAATCGATCGTCGCGGCGCGCTGCTCGTCGCCGATGACGTCGGCAATACGATCTGGCGAGTGACAGCCGCGCCTTGACGTCTTGCACCTCAGCAACGGGGCGTTCCGGCGTCGACCGATACACGTAGGCCAACTCGTCCGGCTGGTGTCGGACCGCTGCGTGCAGCGATATTGCCACCTCATGAGCGAGGCCGAGATCGTCATCACCTTCCAGAGCGAGCGTGACCTCTGGTATGTCCAGCGCGGCGACGCGACGGCTATGGTCAGCGCTGAGGACATGGTGCACGAGTATTACCGCTGGCGATACGCGGGTGCTCCCGGCGTCTGGCGCGATCGAGCGAGAGCCCTCTGCCGCCAGCGCCTCGACGAAGGCTCGACGACGACACGCACCGCCTAAGGAGGATTCCGTGAAGCGCATCGGAATGCTGCTCATGCTCGGCGGCACCGCGCTCTGGCTGCTTGCATTCGTCGCCTGGTTCTCCGGCGTC
>DATEPP010000281.1:0-4501 GCA_035273165.1 Gemmatimonadaceae bacterium | reverse complement strand
TGCGTCCCGCGCTCGACAATCCGGCCGTCCTCCATCACGAGGATGAGATCGGCGCGACGGATCGTCGACAGACGATGAGCGATTACAAATGTCGTTCGCCCCGCCAGGAGCGTCGACATGGACGCCTGAATGAGCTGCTCGCTTTCTGTATCGAGGTTACTCGTCGCTTCATCCAGAATGAGTATCTGCGGCGACGCGAGGATCGCACGCGCGATGGCGAGCCGCTGCTGCTGGCCGCCGGAGAGCTTCACTCCGCGCTCACCGATGAAGGTGTCGTAGCCGTCGCGGAGCCTGATGATGAACTCGTGCGCGTTCGCGCGACGGGCCGCGTCCTCGACGTCGGCGTCAGTCGCGTCATGCCGCGCGTACGCGATGTTGTCGCGCACCGAGCCATCGAAGAGGAAGACGTCCTGCTGCACGATGGCGAGAAGGTCGCGATACGTGCGCAGGCGCAGCTCGCGGATGTCGGTACCGTTGAGGAGAATCCGGCCGCGCGTGGGGTCATGGAAGCGCGCCACGAGGTCGGTGACCGTGGTCTTTCCCGCCCCGCTGCGACCCACAAGCGCGACAACTGATCCCGCAGGAACGCCGACACTAAAGTCGCGCACGACGGGGCGGCCCTCGACGTATTCAAATTCGACACCCTCGAAGCGTATCTCGCGCACGAGCTGCGGTGCGTCCAGCGCGCCGGGTCGATCGGGCTTGTCGGGCTGAGATCCGAGGAGCTCGAAGACGCGCTCCATCGCCGCGAGCGACCGCTGAAGCTCCGAGAAGGAGTTCACGATCGACCAGACGGGATTCAGAAGCAGGAACGTATACCATTGGAAGGCCATGATGTCGCCGATCGACGCACGGCCGCGAATGTTCAGGTAGCCGCCGTACCAGACGATCACGACGTTGACGCCACTCAGCAGGAGTGACCACGACGTCCAGAGCACGAGCTCGCGACGGTGCGCGAAGAGCTCCTTGCGAAGAACGGTGTGTCGGCCGCGCAGATAATCGAGCGTCTCACGACTCTCGCCGCGGAAGGCCCGCACGACACGGATCCCCGAGAAGGTCTCGCCGACGCGACCGTCGATCTGCTCCGCGTCCTTGCGAAGCGCTCGATAGATCGGTCGCACGCGACGCGCGAAGGCGAGGCTCATGAGCACGACGCCAGGCACGATGGCGAGGGCGGTGAGCGCAAGCCGCCAGTTGAGCGAGAGGAGAACGGCAACGGCCATGAGAAGCCGAATGAACGACACCGCGGGCGATACGATCGCCATCTGCAGCAAGCCCGTGGTGGTGTCGATATCGCCCGTCAGGCGCGAGAGGATGCCGCCCGTCTTCATCTCCCAGAGCTTCGGCAGCGGCAGATGCAGCAGCCGGTCGAAGAGCGCGCGCCGGAGCGAGAGCATGACACCGACGTTGAGCAAACGCTGACGGTAGTCCTTGAGGGCCCCGAAGCTGTTGGAGACGAGAATGACGACGAGGAAGGTGATGCCGGCGAGCCGCAACCGCGTCAGGCGTCCCGCGGTGTCGAGCGTCTTGTCGAGGAGAACGTGATCGACGATGAACCGCATGAAGAGCGGCTCGATCATCTGGAGCGCGCCGGCGAGGAGCGCGAGCAGGAAGACAGCGGCGACCGCGTATCGGTGTGGCCGCAGCCAGCTCAGATAGTCGCGAACGTAGCGGCGCCGATTCGGATGTGCTTTCCGCTTCCCTGCTGCCTTCTCCGGCGCCGAGACGGCATCGCCCTGCGGCGCGCCGACTGCTGGCGCGCCGTCTGTCGACTCATCGAGCCGACGATGGCGGTAGTCCTCGACGAAAGCGCGATAGCGCTCACGCGAGGAGAGTGGGCGACGCATGGTTACCGGGGACGATGATTGCGTTCGGCGAGGAAGCGCGCAACCTCTTCGGCGTGGCCCTCAGGCTTCACGCCGTTGAAGATCGTGGCGATGCGACCGTCCGGCCCAATGACGAAGGTTGTCCTCAGAACACCCATGTACTTGCGACCGAACATCGTCTTCTCGCCCCAGACGCCGTAACGCTCGGCGATGGAATGATCCGGGTCTGCAACAAGGGTAAACGGCAGATCGTTCTTCTTCTTGAACTTCTGGTGCGACTTCACCGAGTCTGGGCTCACACCGAGCACGGTCGCATCGAGTCCCTCGAACCGAGGGAAGGCGTCGCGAAACTCGCACGCCTCCACGGTTCAGCCAGGGGTGTCGTCCTTCGGGTAGAAGTAAAGAACGACGGGTTTGCCGCGGAGCGCGCTCAAGGTGAGCGAGCCGCCACTGTCGGTCGACGCCGTGAAGTCCGGTGCTGGATTGCCTTCCTCGAGCATGTCGTGAGAGGGTGCGCAGGTAGGCTGGCAGGGTCGAGGCAATGAAGGTCGCCCCGCCAGGTTGCCGTGGCAATGGACAATTGGGCGGCAGCGGTCGCGCGGCGGACGCAACGTTCCGCACCGCCATCGCCTCCTCCGATGATACTGGTCGCGAGCAAAGCGGCTATCGAGATGTCGCGCGGGCGACTGATGATTTCCCGCGAGGTGTCACTTACCGCGGAAGCTTGCGTCCATGCTGCAGATTCGAACACTCGGTGCCAGCGAGATCCGCTTTGGCAGCGTACGGGTGGGTGCCGGGCAGCCCCTGACGTTCGCGCTGCTCTTGCTGCTGACTGTCAGCGGCAGCGGGGGGCTCGCGCGCCGAGAGCTGGCAGCAACGCTCTGGCCAGACGTGGCGGATCGCGACCGCAACCATCGACTTCGCTCGCTGCTCCACCGCCTGCGCCGCCTCGGAGCCCCGCTCACGTGCGTCGGAGCAACTGTCTCCTTGCATTCGGCGGCAATCGACTTTCGCGAGTTCATAACTTCGCCCGACTCTATCGACGTGGTGCGTGCCCGCGTGGCAACGATCGGGGCGATCCTTCCCGGCCTCGCGGCGTCGAGTCCCGGCCTCGCCGACCGTCTCGACGACGTTCGAGATCTCGCCGTGGGGACGCTCACGCGCTGGCTCACCACGGCGGTGCGACTCGCGCGGACCGCGGGCGACTGGGAGCTCGTCGAGCAGCTCGCTCGCGCCGCGCAGGAAGTCGATCCCGCGAACGACCGAGTCACGATCGAACGTGCCGAGGCCGCCTGTCTCACCGGCGACCCTCGGCGAGCCCTCACGCTTCTCGACGAGCTCACCGCCCGTGGGGAGGCTGACGAAGAGATCTTGTTGGGTGCTGCCAAGCTGCGCCAGCGTATCGCGGCGCACCTCGCAGCCGGTGTGAGCGCGCAAAGGACGACACTCGTTGGACGAGAGGCAATCGTTCGCCATCTCTGGTCGGCGGTGTCGCGCGCTGTCACGGGCCAGGGTGGCGCCGTCGTCCTCTGGGGGCCGCCGGGAATCGGCAAGACGCGGCTGCTCCGCGAGCTCGATGCGGTCTGCCTAACGGGTACCGCCCGACTGGTGCGGCTCGATGCGCGACCAGCGTACGGGCTGCATCCATTCACGATGATCCTCGACCTTGCGGGCTATCTTCTCGACGAGCCTGGCGCCGTCGGCTGTGATCCACGCGCCTACGCTCTGCTCGCCGGAACCCGCAGCGGCTCAGCGCCTAACGACCAGCTTGTTTCCAATAGTGCCGTCGGTGTGGAAAAGCTCCGCGACGCTCTCGCCGAGCTGCTCGCCGCCATCTGTGACGAATCGCCGACGATCCTCGCCATCGACGACATGCACACCGTGGACGCCGGGATCTGGCGCGTGCTGGAAGCTCTCGCTCGTTGGAGCGCCGACCGGCGCCTGCTCTGGGTCTTCGCCTATCGAGCTCTCCACCAGCGCGAGCTCGCGTCGATGCCGGAGCCCGGCATCGTCTCGCGGATTCGTCTTTCATGCCTCGACGCCGCTGCCGCGGCATCGATCACGAAGGAGATTGCGCATTCAACGTCAGGCGATCACGAGGAGCTGTACGACCTCGCCGGCGGGCACCCCCTCCTGCTGCAGGCGCTGGCGCGTAGTGGCGGTGCCCTTCCGGCCGGTCTGGAGTGGATTGTCGACGACTGCATCGCCCGGCTCGATGCCGCGGCACTCCGGGCGCTCCGTCTCATCGCGACGTTAGGCGGCGTGCCACCTCGCGCCCTCGCCGATCTCGGCATCTTCACGCGCGCCGAGCTCAGTGCCGTGCTCGATGAGCTCGAGCACATCGGCATGATCCGCGAGGAGCACGGTGTGCTCCGCGCACATGGATTGTGGGCCGCCGCAGCCCTCGCCATCGGCACGCGCGGCGAGCACGGGTCCCTCGATCTCGAGGTGTCGCGCTCGCCGGCTATGAGTGAACGCTAATCCAGTGGCGTCAACCGATCGATTCGCCACCCATCAGCGCCGACATGATCGCCTTCTGGATGTGGAGGCGATTCTCTGCCTCGTCCCAGACGCGGCTCTGCGGACCATCGATCACCTCGGCGGCCACTTCTTCGCCGCGGTGTGCCGGCAGGCAGTGGAGGAAGATCGCCTTCCTCGACGCCTGCTTCATGAGC
>DATEPP010000280.1:0-6808 GCA_035273165.1 Gemmatimonadaceae bacterium | reverse complement strand
CACGGCTCCCGGCCGAGCGACGGATCAGGGCTCGGCCCAAGCTTGGCAACGTTGGGTTCATGCTACCACACACGGCGCTGGAGCAGCGTTGGTTTCTCGCGCTCTCGACGACTGCCGGCTTCTGCGAGGAGCTTCTCTACCGCGGGTATCTGCCATGGTTCTTCGCACCCTGGCTCGGCTCCGTCGGCGCGATGGCGCTCGTCGTGGTCCTTTTCGGCATCGGCCACGCTTACCAGGGCCGGACGGGCACCGTGAGAGCAACACTAGCCGGCGCGTTCCTGGCCGCACTGGTGCTCGTTACGGGTTCGCTCATCCCCGCGATGATCGTGCACGCCCTCATCGACATCGGCAGCGGCACCCTCGGCTACTGGCTGCTGCGGGAGTACCCGAACGCATTAGCGCCCACTGTCAGCGCGGCCCCTGAAGCACCGGAAAGAGAGGCCTCTGAAACCACTGACACGTCGCTGAAACCACTGACAACTTCGCTGTACGGCAACAGCTCCGCGCGCCAGTGACGCTTAGGCACTTCAACAATGACAAGGGCTATCGGTGTACGGAGGCATAGCTGCGGAGGCATGTCAGTGGTGTCAGGGCCCTGTCAGTGGTTTCAGCGGCCATTACAGCTTGACCTGACAATGTGATCACCGTATCGGAATCGCTGCGCTGAGGGTCGACACGCCGTTCTCGTCGAAGCTCTCGATCGCGACCCAGTACGGCACGCCCACATTCAGCGCGCGGAGTTCCAGCGTCGTCCCCTGATCGGCGAAGCGCTGATACGTCTGGTACAATTTCGTCGGCGCGATTCCCCACCGCACGTTGTAGCCCACAACATCCGGCACCGCTCGCCAGCTGATGGTCGCGTTCCGCTCGTCGCGGTCGCGCGTTGCCGTCAGGCGCTCGGGCGTCGCGGGGCGTGGGCCATTGCCATTCCCGAAGACCCGAATGTCGCTGATCGCGAGGTGCGCCGCGCCGACGTGCTCGTGCTCGTAGCGCACGAAGCGCGCGCGCACCGCACGGGGGAGCTCGACGTACGCGTTCGCGCGGTCGCGCCGGGGCGCACGCGCGAGGTCGGCGACGGTCTGCCATTGGCGGCCGTCCGTCGATACGCGCAGGCGAAATTGTGTGTAGACGGTGGAGTCCGTACCGAAGAGCCCGGACTTGTAGTCGGCGTAGTTCACCTGAATCGCTTTCACGTCGAAGGCGCGTCCGAGATCGATCGTGAGCCACTCGCCTGGGCGGTTCGCTCGCGCGACCCAGTACGTGCGCGGATTTTCATCGGTCACGCGTTCGGGCGGAAAGCTGTCGAGCTTGGACGACGCCGTCACCGGCTTTCGATATGAGAGCAACATCCATCCGGTGAACAGCTCGTCGCTCGAGCGCCAGCGCCTCGTCGGCAGCCAGTGCGGAAAGTCGCCGAAGCGCGTGTCGACGTACATCTCGCCGTCGGCGTCGAAGCCCGCGGGATGGAGACCGATGCGCCGCTCGAAGTTCCAGTTCACGGCGACCCACGGCGTGCCGGTGTTCCACCAGTTCCCGTGAACGTCCTCAAACGTATTGCCGTGTCCCGCGCCCTGAGCGAAGCCGCCCGGCTTGTACGCCACGGGATTGTATGGCGCGTACGTGAAGGGGCCGAGCGGATCATTCGCGACATACGTGCCCGTCGAGTACACGTTGTACTCGGTGCCCGGCGCGCCGTACTGGAGGTAGTAGCGGCCGCCGTGCTTCGTCATCCACGCCCCTTCGATGAAGGGCTTGATCGTCGTGTCGCGATGGTCCTGGCCGAATCGCTCCCAACCGTGTTTATCAGGCTCTAAACCGAAGAGCCAGCGTGGCGTCCCCTTGTACGCGAGGTGCTTGCTCTTGTCCAGCTCGATGACGTGCAGGGGATAGACGTTGGATGAGTTCCAGTACAGGAACCAGCGCTCGGTCTCCGGATCGTGGAAGAAGGCGGGATCCCAGGGCCCGGGCTGCACCGAGTCTGGCTTCGCGAGGGTCTTTCCCTCGAACTCCCGCGCCATCGGCAGCCAGGGAAGCAGCGGATTGTAGAAGTCGACGCGCCCGGTCGCTGGCTCGGTGAGCATCAGGATCGGCAGCGGCCGCGTCGTGCTCGGGAGGAGATAGATGGTATCGCGGACGGAAAGCGCAGCGGGCGCGACGATATCGGTCAGCGCCCACCGTGTCGGCGTGATGTGACGCCAGCTGCCGAGGTCGCGCGACTCCCAGTAGCCGTCACCGATCGTCTCGAAGAGATAGTACCGCCCCCGTTGAACGACGATGACCGGGTCCGCGCCCGAACGATATGAGATCCCCTCGTTATGCTGCTCGAAGTTGTAGCGGTAGTCGATATCGATCGGGTTGGCGTAGGTTCGTTGCCCTGGCGCCTGGCCCTGCGCGGCGACGGAGGCGATCGTGCTGGCGACGCCGATTGCCACCGTCCACGAGTGCCTCACGAGGCAGTCGCTCCGTAGGCCCTTCCGCCTAACGGCGGATTCGCCAGCACGACGGACGTCTCGATCTGCCGCTCCGGGATCGCCCAGTAGCTTCGGAGCAGTGCCGGAACCTCCGAGCGCGGGACGAGCTCGAAGCCGTGGCGCTGATAGAACCGAATCGCCCACGTCGCGTCGGCCCAGGTGCCGACGAGCATGGGCCGGCGAGACGCGTCGCGCAGATGCGTCAGTAGCTCCCCGCCCACGCCCCGCTGTTGCAAACCCGGTCGTACGTATGCATGCCGGATGAGATCGACGTCGCGTACGGGCTGGATGCCCATCACGCCGATCAGCTCCGCATCCATTTCATATCCCCAGAAGACGACACCGTTCGCGATCTCGCGCGCGAGCTCCGTCGCGGCCATGTACGGCTCATGCCACCGATCCGCCGGGATGATGCCCCGATACGCTTCGGCCGCCGAGTTTATGATTTGTAGAACTTCGGCATGCTCGTCGGCACGGCATTGGCGGATCGCGCTCATGGCGATATGTTGCCGCAGCTGCTCCTGCTTTGCAACCTGTAATGGCCGAACCTATGAATCGCTCTTGCCTTGTCTGCCTCGCACTGCTCGCTTCGGCTCTCGCTGGCGCGCAGCAGCCGCCGGTCCTGCACTCGCCCGCCTATCAGATCGCGGCGGCGGTCACCCCCCTTCCACCCGAGATGCGTGAGGGAGCCACGGTCCTCGGCTATACCGCGCTCGGCAAACCACTCGTGACGCTGCGCGAAGGAAAGAACGACATGATCTGTCTCGCCCCCGATCCCTCGGCTTCGTCATTTCATTCCGCCTGCTATCACAAGGCGATGGAGCCCTTCATGGCGCGGGGCCGGCAGCTGCGTGCGCAGGGCATCACGGGCGGCCGCGTCGACACCGTGCGCTTCGCCGAGGTGAAGTCGGGGAAGCTCGCGGTCCCAAAGCAGCCGTCGATGCTCTATCAGATCTTCGGTGGCACCTTCGACTCCGTCACCGCGAAGGCCACGGGCGGCCAATCACTCTTCGTCACCTACATTCCCTTCGCGACGCCGGCGACGACGGGCATCTCGGCGACACCGAGCGATCGCACGCCGTGGATCATGTTCCCTGGCACACCGAAGGCCCACATCATGTACGCCGGAACGAAGATGTAATCAGGAGGTCACGTCCGCCGGCTGTTGCTTTCCCTGCGCGGCAAGCACTCGTTGGCGCTCCAGATATCGCGCAAAGATCGCGACGCGCTCGTCGGGACGTGGATGCAGCGCGACCACCTGCTCGAGATGGACGAGGTAGTCGGGGTACTTCGTCGCTTCTCTGACCTCGCTCAGATAGGGACGCAGCTTCGCGAACACCGCAAAGTGCTCCGTGTTCGCCTCATTGAACATCTCGGCCGGAATCGCGCCCCGCATCACGAGCGACGCCGCCATGTCCCAGTAGCTCGTGACCATGCGGTACGGCGCGCTCGCGTATCCCGGACCGAGCCAGATCCGCAGGACATCAGCCGCGGATTCTGGATGGAACTCGTAGGTGAACCAGGCGCGGGCGTCACGGAGCTTCGGCTCGGTACGAAGCTCGTACAACTTGAGAAGAACTCCGGCGGCTTGCGAGCTGTCGGTCATTGTACTCTCCCGCGAAACTGCTTGTATGGTCGACGATAGTCCGTCACGGCTTCACACTCGGTCCATCGTTTCGGAGTCGTGCGACGACCGCTGCATAGATGTCTTTCACTTGCTGATCCGCTGGTGTTTCAGGACGCTCCAACTGCTCGATCGCTGAGGCGCGGTAGTCGCCGCCAGTCCGAAGCTCGATGACAAATGTGGCAGCATTGTCGACACTCGCGCTACGCGTGACCAGCGGCGGCAGTTGAAGAACGCCCGCACTTACGGCGGCCGTCCACGCATTCTCGATAGTCGAGTCAGGAAGGTTCAGCGGCGCGACGAGCAGCGTGTCGGTGGTGACGACCTGAGACCCCGGTGCGACATCGGCGACGGCGATACCACAATGCTGCCGAGCCTGCGCATTGTACTGCTCGATGGTCGCGCGCGACGCCGTATCGCCGACCGTTCGTGGGATCTGCACCTCACACCGCATCACGCGCGCGAAGTACGCCGACCAGTGACCGCTCGCGCGGCGAAGAATGAACGCCTGCGTCTCCGTCGTCAGTCCGAATCCGAGCCAGATCCGCAGCTCCCGGTAATCGCGGTCCGTGCGCAGCTCGCGCAGCTCACCGAGACTCGACGCCCGCGCCCATTGTCTGGTGATGTTGAGCAGCGAGGGCTCCGGCGGTGCGCTCACGACCCTCGCCTGCGCCCCGACAGACTGCGAGAGCGACACGCCGAGTGCCAACGCCAGAGCCGACCGAAGCAGCGGAATCATCGACCCATTGCTATTCGTTAGGCACGCGTTCGGCAAGCTGGTCGGCCGTGAACTCGATGATTCGAGGCGGGGCGCAACCGAAGTCGCTGAATCGAATCCAGGTGGGTCGAACGCGGAAATAGGTGATTCCGGGCCACGATGCGCGCGTCGATAAGTGCCGCCTGCACGCCACCGTCGGCCGCACGGGATGCTTCGACTGCGAGGCGGTGCGTGCGCATGAAGCGAAGCCGGTCTGTAGGCGTCATCGTCGTTTCGGTTGACTCGGAGCATCGCGCGGCGGGACCGCCTAGCCACACATGTGCGATGTCATCGTCAGCCACGCAAGGGTCCAGGCCAACACGGCGCCCGCGACCACCGTTACTGTCCCGAGGGCAAGCCGCGCTCGGACCGGCCGCACTGAAACGCCGAACGTGTAGAGACGGTCGATCGCAACCAACGCTACCAGGATCGTGAGCGCGCCAGCGGCGAACGACAGGGGGCGTGCGTCGTTGCAGTCGAACAGGTCGAACTGGAGCGTGCTTGCGACACACGCTATCACCAGGTACAGAACAAACCGCATGCGCCAGTTCATCTAACGCGACTACCCCGCTTGAGGTGCGGTGGCACCCCTCGCGCGAACGCGTAGCCATAGCCCGCGCGCTGCGAGAATCGCGGTGAACCAACCCGTCGTGCTGAGCGCGAACATCGTGAACACGAAATAGAAGCCGCCGGACTGATGCACCACGAAGTCTCTCGAGTGGATGATGATCATCCCGGCGGAGATCAGACCCGCGAGCAGCATGATGATGTAGCCGACGACGCTATCGGACAACATGAGCGTTGCGTAGAGCCACACTACGAAAACCACGACTGGAATGGGATACTTGACGTGCCCCTCGGCCTGGAGAAGAACGTCGCCGGTGAGATGGACGATGAGCAGCAGAAGCGACAGCAACGACGCGATGGTCAGCAGGACGCTCGGTTTCATCGGCGCGTTCCAGGTGGAGGTGCCCTATGGGTAACCAATATGAGATGCCCGCGCAATGAATCATCGATGCAGCGCGACGACGTGCTCGCGCAGCGCGGCCAGGCTCTGATCGAGCGATCGGCTCGTCGTATCGAGCACGGGCAATCCCAACGCGTCGGCCTGACCCCGCAGATAGGCGGCCCAGCAGTCCATCTGCGCGGTGGCGAGCTCGGGCTGCCCGCGCGGCCCACGCAACCGCGCGTTTCGCTCGGCGTAGTCGCAGTCCACCAGCACCACCGCACCGTGCGCGACGCCGTGGCGCGCGAACGCCGCGCGCACTGCACTCGGCCGCACCGACGCGTCCAGGACCGCCACCCGCACGCGATCCTCGTTCTGCGTTAGGCGCGCGATCCACTGCTCGAGCGCCCACGTCTGGAAGGCTTCGCCGCTCGCAAAGCGCGGATCGCCGGCCGCGGGGATGCCGATGGTGTCGAAGTGGTAACAACCAACACCATCCAGGCCAAGCGTCGCGAGTCGCCCGACCAGAGTCGATTTCCCAGCGCCTGACGCGCCGACCACGACGAGTATTCCTGGGACTTCGGATGCGTCATTCGCAATCGAGGCGCTCCCCCTAGCCACGTTCACCACGTTACATCGCTGAGGCAATCAAGTCCTTAGGACTCGTCATGAGCGGAGCGCAGGTGCCCGCAAGCCGCGCGCTACCCGCGTCACACTGCACGCGATCGATGCTGCAGATAACGAACCGTGGACGCGCCTCCCGTGCACGAAGCAATACGGGACGCAGCGCATCGAGCATCTGTGTCACAAGTGCCGCGCTTGGCGACCCCGCGCCCATCCCGGCAATGCGCGCGATGAGTCGCGCGTGATGCTCAGTCAGCTCGATGGTCCAACGTAACGTTCCAGGGAACGCGGCGCGTCGACTGGGCGCCAGCACGGCAAGCGCGCCGAGCGCGTGTGGTACGCCGTCGACGCGGAGGAGTGGCGCCGAATCCGAAAGCGCGATCAAC
>DATEPP010000279.1:0-13715 GCA_035273165.1 Gemmatimonadaceae bacterium | reverse complement strand
GAAAGGAGCGTGTCGCGTGGGTGGCCCGCCTGCTCGATCTGCATCGCATAACGACGCGGCTCGACCGACGACCTCACACTCTCGTAGGCGATGAAGCCGATGAGCGCGCCAACAGCGCCAAGAAGCCAGTACTCGATGCGTCCCATGGAGGGAACGTCCCTGCGTCACTGAACACTCGGCGACCACGGCCCGAGCGTCAGCGCACCGGCCCGGGCGGAAGGGAGTACAGCAGGCGAACGGTCGCGCGATCCGCGGCGGACAGGTCGCGCACCCGAACCTTCGGCGCCATGATGCTCGTCGCGTCCTGGGTATGATCGAGGCCGAGGAGGTGGCCGACCTCGTGGAGTGCCATCGCGCGCATCGCCTCCTCGTCGAGCACCTCACCCTGATGGTGGTGCACAGCGAGGATGATGTTCGCGTCGGTGATCAGCCACTCGTCGTCGCGCGCCCATTTGGTGCGCCCGCTGATCGGCTCACTGAAGTGGTCGATCCAGTTCACGTGCACTTCGGCGTCGGCGGAGTCGTCGACGAAGATGAAGCCGAGGGGAAGGCCAACGCCCTGCCACTCCTCGAAAGCTTCGCGCACGCGGTCGACGTAGCCAGGCATCCAGTCGTCGATCGCGGCGGTGGGCTGAACCCACACCGTGAGTGGTCGCTCGCCACGATCGGGCCAGCGCGCGAGCGATGAGTCGCGCTGCTGGAGGATCTCGGCGATGTAGGTGCCCTGCTCGTCGCGACGCAACCGCCGGCGGATCGCGGCGCGATCCGGCTCGTCGATGTCGTCTGGTTGCTTTGGGAAGAGCGCACGGCCGACGCTGCCCGCCGCACTCTGCTCGCGCGTGGCGGTGAGTGCGTGAACGACGGCGACCTCGGGCGAGCGCGTTTTCTTCACGGCGCCTAACGCGCCAACGCCAACCGCGAGATACAGAACCGTGAGAGACGCTCGCTGTGCACGCTTCATACTGATCGGCGAACGGAGCCCGGCATCGGGGCGGCTAGGAAGGATTCGACGGCGGGAAACAAAAGATCCGGGGCCTCCCAGAACGGCATATGGCCGGCGTGAGGCACGAGCAGGCGTGTTGCTCGAGGAAGGAGCTCGACCAGTTCCGTGGACACAGAGACGGGCAGCGCGTCCTCCTCGCCGTGAATGACGAGCGTCGACACGGAAAGGGCACGCAATCGGGGCCGCCAATCGTAGCCATCGCGCCTGAGGCGAGCCAGAATGACCGCGCCGGTAGCGCTCGTCACTTTCGGCGGCGTAAACGTGTGTGCCATCTCCGCATCGGCGAACCAGGCCGGGTAGACAGCGCGTGAGTAGGCGGCCTGGATCTCAGGAACCGGCTGTTCGAGGTCGGTGTCGGTGATGCGGTCGAAGTCGTCGCGCTGCGAGCCGGTGAGCCGCGAGCTCAGCGCCTCTCGCAGTGGGGTCATCCATGCGCTCGTCGGGCCCACACCGTCGATCGTGACCAGCTGGCGTGTTCCGGCTTCGTCCAGCGACGCGGCGAGTAGCGCGATGCCGCCGCCCCACGAATGACCGAGGACGTCCCAGCGGCGAACGCCGAGGGCGCGTCGCAACGCGCCGATGTCGGCAGCGTCGTCCTCGATGGACGCGTTCGCCGTATCCGACGGCGCCTCGCTCAACCCGCGACCGCGCTGATCGTAGAGAATGACCTGACGCGTTCGCGCGAGTGGCGACAGCGCGGGCCAGAGCATCGAGTGATCGTAGAGCATCCCTCCGTTGACGCAGAGCAGCGGCGTTGCATCGGGGTCGTCGACCGGCGGCGTCGTGAACACGGCGAACGCGACGCCGCGCGTGCGAACGGTCTGTCGCTCGAGCGGTGGAGTGCGTGGCAGTGATCGCCTGAATGCGACGAAGCGGTCTCTGGTCGTGGCCAACGGATATGCGCGCGGGCACGCGCTCGGGGGCGGGCGTGGGGGCGGAGGAACGTGCGCGGACGGGTGCCGCGAATGTGAACGTGTCGGCGATGACAGGGAGTCGATCGCCGGCCGAATTGCACTGAGCGAGTAGATATTCGGTGGACCAGGGACAGGAAAGGGGGAAGGCACGGAGTCCGCTTTCTCCCTGACCTTCCCCTGCACAGGTAGACGCTCGTCGCGATGATTCGCCGCACCTGGATCGCTTTCCTCCTCCTGCAGGGGTGACCCCGCCGCAGCGGAAGTCCGGAACAAGAGGGGAGTACCGAGCTTCGTTCCGCAACTCGACTTGGTGCGTGGACCCATCGCCGCTCCGTCATGGAGGCTCGCCCAGCTCGGCCGGCGCGCGAATCCGGCGCTGCGGCTGATCGAGGATCAGCACGTGCTTGTCGCGGCGCCGGGCAAGAACGCTTTTCTGATGCGAGTTGAGCCGATGCTCATTGCGCGGCAGGCCGAAGTGCCCGCGCTGCTGCGGCGGAGCAGCCAGTGAGGCCGTTGGCCACGCGCAGTCGCGCCGAGGGGGAGCACGGCGCTAACGCCTAACGAGAAAGCACCGCTACAATCTTGCATGGACAACGTCACCCACTCGCTCGCAGGGCTGCTGCTGGCGGAAGCCACGGTATGTCTCCGATCCCGGCGAACGGGTGCGGCAGCGTCAGGAACGGCGACCGTGGCGACGGCATCACTGCTGGCCGCCAACCTTCCTGACGCGGACCTCCTCTATACCGGCGCCGGCGGTAATCGGCTGGCGTACATGCTTCATCACCGCGGCTATACACACACGGTCATTGGCGTGGTGATCGGAGCGATCCTGATCTGGGGCCTAACGCTGCTCGTGTTGCGCTGGCGTTCGCGCCAATGGGTGGCGAGACACGAGGCAGGATGGCTTCTCGCTCTCCTTGCCGTGAGCACCGTCAGCCATCTCGTGCTCGACTGGACGAACAGCTACGGTGTGCATCCGTTCTGGCCCTTCGACGATCGATGGTACTACGGCGACTCGGTGTTCATTGTCGAGCCATGGCTTTGGGTGGTCTCGGTGCCGGCGCTCGTCGCGGCGAGCAGGGCGCGCGCCGCGCGAGTAATGCTTTCGCTCGTGCTACTTGCCGGCGTGGTGCTCGCCTGGCGCGTCGATCTGGTTTCCAAGGGCGCCGCGCTGAGCTTGATCGCTGGCGCCGTGTTGTCGATCGGGCTCGTGTTGCTGCTCGGTCGCTCTGCTCGCGTCGTCGGCGCAATGGCCGGCTGGATCGGGGTCACGCTGGTGATGGCACTCGGCTCGGCAAAGGCGAAAGCAGGCGTGCTCGCCGCGGCGCGCGCGTCGGACCGGAACGCAGAGGTGTTGGACGTCGTGGTGTCGCCGCTGCCCGCAAACGCCGTCTGCATGGCCGTCATTACGGTCGAACGCAGTGGAAGCGTCTATCGGGTATCGACAGTGCGGGCGAGCGCGGTGCCATCGATCTCCGACGCGGCGCGGTGTGCAACGCGAAGCGAGGCCGGCTCCCTCTTCCACGCATCGCCCCGACCATCGACCCGCGCCGTGCATTGGGACCACGAATGGAGCGCGCCGCTTGCCGAGCTCTCGACGCTCGCGCGTGAAAGTTGCCCCGCGCTCGCGGCACTGCGTTTCATCCGCGTTCCGGTCTGGCACAGCGTGAGCGCCGGAGCTCTTCTCCTTGGCGACGCGCGGTATGGCGGGGGCTCGGGGAGCAGCTTCGCCGATGTGCGCGTGGCACGGCAGACTTCCGTCTGTCCGCGCGCAGTGCCGCCCTGGACGCCGCCGCGAGCGGAGCTGTTCGGACTTGCCACTCGTTGACGAGGGATTGTGAAGTGCCGCTAACTGACCTGTACATCGAGACCGGGTGGATCGCGCGGACAGTGGGCGCTTGATTGATGATGCAGGCGCAAGCAACGCGAATGTTGTTTTCGCGTCGTGTAACACCAAACGAGAACTCGATATGCTCTCCACTCGCCAGCTCGGCTCCCAGGGCCTCACCGTCTCGTCGATCGGCCTCGGCCTCATGGGAATGTCTCACGCGTACGGCACCGCGGACGAACGCGACGAACGGGAGTCCATCGCGACGATCCATCGCGCGATCGAGTTGGGGTGCACCTTCCTCGACACGGCGGAAGCGTACGGGCCGTACCGGAACGAGGAGCTGCTCGCGCGCGCCCTGCAGCAGCTGGGGACCGGAGCGCGCGATCGCGTCGTCATCGCGACGAAGTTTGGCTTCACGTTCGAGAATGGTAAGATCGCCGGCGTGGACAGCAGGCCGGCGCACATCCGTGAAGCGGTCGAGGGATCGCTCCGGCGCCTCCAGACCGATCGCATCGATCTGCTCTATCAGCACCGAGTCGATCGCACCGTGCCGGTCGAGGAGGTCGTGGGCACCATGGCCGATCTCGTCAGCGAGGGAAAGGTGCGCTATCTCGGCCTGTCCGAAGCCGGGGAGCAGACGATTCGTCGCGCGCACGCCGTGCATCCGATCTCGGCGCTGCAGAGCGAGTACTCACTCTGGGAGCGGAATCTCGAGCCGCGCATCATCCCGCTGCTGCGTGAGCTCGGGATCGGCCTCGTTCCCTTCGCGCCGTTAGGCCGGGGCTTTCTCACGGGAGAAGTGAAGCGCGCCGAGGAGTATCCGGATGGTGACTTCCGGCGCGGTGATCCCCGCTATCAGGGCGAGAACTTCGATGCGAACATGAACGCTGCGCGAGCGGTGCGTGATCTGGCGTCGCGGAAGGGCCTGACCCCGGCACAGATTGCCCTCGCATGGCTCCTCCAGAGGGGCGACGACATCGTGCCGATTCCGGGCACGAAGCGACGAAAGTACCTCGAGGAGAATGTCTCAGCGGCAGACGTGACGCTAACCCGCGAGGACGTGGCAACGCTCGACCGCGCGCTCGCGCCCGACCGGATATCCGGACCACGCTACGCGCCGGCGCAGCAGGCACAAGTGGATCGTTAGGCAATGCCGAGCGCGACGGATGCCAGATCCGCGACGCGGCCGCGCGTGATCTGCCACATGATGACCTCGATCGACGGGCGCATCGTGACCGAGGGCTGGCCACTCTCGCCAGAGGGACGCCGCCAGTATGAGCAGATCCATGCCAGCTATGATCCTGATGGGTGGCTCTGTGGCCGCGTCACAATGCAGGAGCATTTCGCGCAGGGCGTTCGCGCCGATGCCGAGGTCGCCCGCGAGCATCGCGGGCCGGCACGCGATGATTACCGCGCTCTGGGAGACCAGACCAGCTTCGCGTTCGCGGTAGATGGGAAGGGCAAGCTCGCCTGGACGACGAACGATCTCGACGGCGATCATGTCGTCGCCATCCTGTCGGAGCGTGTCTCGGACGAGTACCTCGCCTCGCTCCGAGAACGGGGCGTCTCGTACCTCCTCGCCGGCGGGCGTGAGATCGATCTTGCGCTCGCGCTCGAGAAGATCGGCGCGCGGTTCGGCGTCCGAACGCTCATGCTGGAGGGTGGGGGCTCGATCAATGGCAGCATGATTCGCGCGGGCCTCGTCGACGAGGTGAGCGTGCTCGTCACGCCAGTCGTCGACGGACGCGTCGGCACACCCGCGCTCTTCGATGTCGAAGGCGATTCCGCGTGGCCGCAGCGACTCGCGCTCGAGGCGATGGAGCGGCGCGCGGACGACGTGCTCTGGCTGCGCTATCGGGTCGAGCGTTAGGCACGGGAGGAGACGAGATGGCCGTCTTCGAGGTCGTGATCGCGTTGCTGCTGGGAGGTGCGATGCTCGCGGCACTGGCGCGGCGCTGGGGCGCGCCCTATCCGGCGCTCGTCGCACTCGCGGGAGCCGCGCTCGCGCTCATTCCCGGCGTGCCGACGCTCGTGCTCGATCCGGAGCTCGCGCTGGCGCTCTTTGTCGCGCCAGTGCTGGTCGACGCGGCCTTTGACGCATCGCCACGCGACATGCGCGCGAACTGGAAGGCGATCACGAGCCTCGCGCTCGGCGCCGTCATCCTCACGATCGTCGTCGTCGCCATCGTCGCACGGATGCTCGTGCCCGAGCTGCCGTGGGCTGCTGCGATCGCGCTCGGAGCCCTCGTCGCACCGCCGGACGCGGCGGCGGCAACGGCAGTGTTGCGGCAGCTCCGACCGCCGCAACGGCTGCTCGTGATTCTCGAGGGTGAGAGTATGTTCAACGACGCGAGCGCGCTGATCGTCTATCGCCTCGCGGTCGGGGCGACGGTCACCGGCTTTCTCTCGGGATGGAGCGTGCTCCCCACACTGCTCATCGTTACGCTCGGCAGCGTGCTGCTTGGCGCCGTCATCTCTCCGCTCACGCTGTTCATCAACGAGCGGATCAAGGACGTGTCGACTGCGGTGATCTTCCAGTTCTGCACGACCTTCGGCGTCTGGATTCTCGCCGAGCGTCTGCATCTCTCGGGCATCATCACGAGCGTCGTCTTCGCGATGCTCGCGTCGCGACGCGCGCCGGCGATTCTGCCCGCGCGCATCCGAATTCCCGCGTGGGCCGTGTGGGAAGTCGCGGTATTCGTGCTCAACATCCTCGCGTTCATTCTCGTTGGATTCCAGCTCAAGTCGATCGCCGAGCGTGTGACCGGAGCGACGCGAGAGCGGTATGTAGTCGTGGCGGTGGCCGTCTGCGTCGCGACGATCCTCGCGCGCATCGTGTGGGTGACGGGTGCGGCAGCAATCAGCAGGTGGCGCGGCGCGAGATCCCGCGACGGCAAAGCACGTCACGACACCGTGGATCTCACTGGCCGCGCCGCGGCCGTCATCGGCTGGTGCGGTATGCGTGGCACGGTGACGCTCGCGGCAGCGCTCGCGCTCCCGACGGGTGGCGGAGATAGCGCGCCGTTTCCGTATCGCGACCTGATTCTCGTCACCGCCTTTGGTGTGGTGCTCGGGACGCTCGTCGTACAGGGGCTGACGCTCCGGCCACTGATGCTCCGCCTTCACCTCGAGGAGGATGACTCGGTAGACCGCGAGGTGCGTCTGGCGCGGGTGGAGACGCTCCGTTCGGCGGTGGAGGCGGCGGGATCGTGTCCCGGCGCCGAGACCGCGGAGCTCGTGAGGCACCGCTACCAGCTCGAGCTGCGCCGGGCCGAAGAGGAAGTCGAACGGGCCGGCGCCGGCGAGCACGGGGCCGCGACGGGCGACAGGGAAGTGGAAACCGCCGCCGCGCCTAACGATGACGCCGATGCCGACGCCGCTGTCGTGCGCGCCGCCACCGAAGCGCAGCGCCGCCGGCTCATCGCACTCAGGTCCGACGGTACGATTGGAGATGCCGCTTTCCAGCGGGTGCAGGAGGAGCTCGACTGGGCGGAGCTCGATTGGGCGCAGCTCCTGCGCGCCGGCGCAGCGAACGACGGGGCCGCGTGAGCAGCACGTCATCGCCCGTCGTCATCCGCCGCGCCACCACGGCCGACATGCCCGCCGTCGGCCGACTCGGGGCGTTGCTCGTCAGGCTGCATCATGAGTTCGACGCCGCGCGCTTCATCGCCGCATCGCCGAGCACGCCGAAAGGGTACGCGTCGTATCTCAGCTCCCAACTCGAGGAGCCAGACGTCGTGATCTTCGTTGCCGACAGTGGCGGCGACGTGATCGGCTACACGTATGCGGGCGTGGAGGGATGGGACTACATGGCGCTGCGCGGGCCGGCGGGAGTGGTCTACGACATCGTCGTGGATCCGGCGCGCCGGGGACAAGGCGTCGGCCGGCAGCTGCTCGACGCGACGATGTCGGCGCTCGCCGAGCGCGGCGCGCCGCGGGTTGTGCTGTCGACCGCGGAGCAGAACGAGCCGGCGCAGCGGCTCTTCGCGAGCGCCGGATTCCGGCGGACGATGATCGAAATGACGAAGGAAGTGGAGGGCGGAGGGTAGAGAGCAGAGAGTGGGAACGGCGATGTTGACACTCTGCTCATAGCCCTCTGTCCTCTGCCAGAGCGCTCAGCGCACCGCGCTTTGCTCGCTGTCTGCTGCTCTCAGCGCACTGGCCTCTGCCGCTTCGATGGCGATCTCGTAGGAGTGGAGCCGCGCGGTGTGATCGAAGATCTGTGACGCGACGATGATCTCGTCGGCGTTCGTCTGCTCGACCACTTTCTCGAGTCCCCGCCTAACGACGTCCGGCGAGCCGACGATTGAGTAGGAGAGCATCTGCGACAGCCCGAGCTCGTCCATCGGCGTGAGCGCGAGCGCGCCGACGTCCACAGGGGGCGGCAGCGGCGCCGGGTTACCGCGCCGGATGTTGGCGAATGCCTGTTGCAGTGACGTAAAGAGATACCGCGCTTCGTCGTCGGTATCGGCGGCGATGATGTTGACGCCGACCATGAAATATGGTCGCTCGAGCTTCGCCGACGGTCGGAACCGACTGCGATACGTCTCGGCGGCGTCGAGCAGCATCGCCGGCGCGAAGTGCGACGCAAAGGCGTACGGCAGCCCTAGCTCGGCCGCGAGCTGCGCGCCGTAGAGACTGGAGCCGAGAATCCAGACCGGTACCTCGAGACCGACGCCAGGTACTGCACGCACGCGCTGACCCGCGGCAGCCGGCTCGAAGTACGCCATGAGCTCGACGACGTCCTGGGGAAAGGTGTCGGCGGCTTCGAGGGTACGGCGGAGCGCGCGGGCGACGACGTGGTCAGAACCAGGGGCGCGGCCGAGTCCGAGGTCGATGCGTCCGGGGAAGAGCGACTCGAGCGTGCCAAACTGCTCGGCGATGACGAGGGGTGAATGGTTAGGCAGCATGATGCCGCCGGCGCCAACACGGATCGTGGATGTTCCACCCGCGACGTGCGCGATGACGACGGAGGTCGCCGCGCTGGCGATGCCGGGCATCCCGTGGTGTTCCGCGAGCCAGAAGCGGCGATAACCCCAGCGCTCGGCGTGCTGCGCGAGGTCGAGCGAGTTCCGGAGTGCCGTGGTGGCGTCGCTGCCCTGGACGATTGGCGCGAGGTCGAGAACCGAGAGAGGTATCATCCCGATTCAATATGCTGGCCGGGGCAAGTTGCGCCCGTTAACAGCTTGGCGCGGACTCCGGGCGGCCCATCATCATGTAACTTGGCCGGATGATGCTCACCATCACCACGACTCATCGGCCCGCAACCGATCTAGGGTTTCTCCTGCACAAGAATCCGGCTCGCGCGCAGAGCTTCGAGCTCTCGTTTGGGCATGCACATGTGTTCTACCCCGAGGCATCGGCGGAACGCTGTACTGCGGCTGTTATGCTCGACGTCGATCCAGTCGGGTTGGTTCGTGGACGTCGGGGTCCAGAAGGTGAGGGAGGTCTATTGATGCAGTACGTCAACGATCGCCCCTACGTCGCGTCGTCGTTTCTCAGTGTAGCAATATCTCGCGTCCTCGGGCCCGCGCTCGCCGGTCGAAGCAAGGAACGACCGGAGCTTGCGGAGACGACAATCCCCCTGGAGGCACGCATCGCGGTGTTGTCGTGCCGCGGCGGCGAGGATTTCCTTCGCCGCTTGTTCGAGCCCCTCGGATATGTCGTGACGGCCCGCGCTGAGCCACTCGATCCCACGATGCCTGATTGGGGCGCGAGCCGCTACTACACCGTCCAGCTCTCGGCGCAGAAACGACTGTCGGAGTTGCTCACGCATCTTTATGTGCTCGTTCCCGTGCTGGACGACGAGAAGCACTACTGGGTCGGTGACGACGAAGTGGAGAAGTTGCTTCGTCACGGTGAGGGTTGGCTCGCGACGCATCCGGAGCGGGAGCTCATCACGTCGCGTTATCTCAAACATCGTCATTCGCTGGTACGCGACGCCATCGCGCGCCTTGTCACTGAGGAACAGCCGGAAGATGAAGACTCCGATGCCGCGGAGCGGAAGAAGTCCATCGATGAGTCGTTGCTCGAGCGACCGCTCAGTCTCAATGAGCAAAGACTTGCAACGGTGCTCGGTGCGCTCCGGGCGAGCGGCGCGGCCTCAGTCGTCGATCTCGGGTGCGGGGAAGGACGTCTGCTTCGGATGCTGCTCGACGATCGGCAGTTCCGGCGAGTCGTTGGCATGGACGTATCGTACCGCGCACTCGAGATCGCGATGGAAAAGCTGAAGCTCGACCGGATGCCGGCGATGCAGCGTCAGCGCATCGAGCTCATTCACGGTTCGTTGATGTATCGGGACCAGCGATTGACCGGCTTTGATGCGGCCGCCGTTATAGAGGTCATCGAGCATCTCGATCCGCCACGCCTCGCCGCGTTCGAGCGAGTTGCGTTCGAGTTCGCGCGTCCTCGCACGGTCGTGATGACGACACCGAACGCCGAGTACAATGCCCGGTGGCCATCATTGCCTGCGGGCCGTTTTCGGCATCGTGATCACCGCTTCGAGTGGACGCGTGCGCAATTCGAGAATTGGGCAGGCGGCGTCGCTCTCCGATTCCACTACACCGTGCGATTCGCGCCGGTGGGCCCCGTCGATCAGGAGGTCGGATCGCCGACGCAAATGGCAATCTTCGAGCAGATGAGCGGGCATGTCTGAAGAGACACGAGCTGAGAAGACTGGCTCGACGCGCACGCTTACCATCCCGGAGCTGTCACTCGTCGTGCTGATCGGGGCGTCCGGTTGCGGCAAGAGTACCTTCGCGCGCACACACTTCCGAGCATTCGAGACACTATCCTCGGACTTCTACCGCGGACTCGTCTCGAACGACGAGAACGATCAGTCGGCGACGAAAGACGCATTCGAGGCCTTGCATTTCGTTGCAGCGAGGCGGCTCGCGCGGGGTTTGCTGACCGTAATCGACGCTACGAATGTCCAGCCCGAATCACGCAAGCCGCTGGTGGAGCTCGCGCGGCGGTATCACGTACTCCCCGTGGCGATCGTACTCGATTTGCCTGAGCGCGTCTGCGAAACGCGCAACAGAGGCCGTGCAGATCGTACATTCGGGCCGCACGTCATTCGCCAGCAGCGGAGCCAGCTTCAACGGTCACTGAGAAATTTGCAGCGCGAAGGGTTCCGCCACGTGCACGTCCTGAGGTCGGAGGATGACGCTGCGGCCGTGGCGATCGAACGGCAGCCGCTGTGGAACAACCGGAAAGCGGATCACGGCCCGTTCGACATCATCGGCGACGTACATGGCTGCGCGACGGAACTCGAGGCGATGCTGGCCACGCTTGGCTACGCGCGCGCCGAGAACGATGCATGGCGACATCCCGCGGGTCGGAAGGCAGTGTTTCTGGGTGATCTCGTCGACCGCGGACAACGAATTCCCGATGTGCTGAGAATCGTGATGGCGATGGTCGACTCCGGATCGGCGCTCGCGGTGCCCGGCAACCACGACCTCAAGCTCGTCAAAAAGCTACGTGGGCGCGATGTGCAAATCACGCACGGTCTCGCCGATTCACTCGCACAGCTCGAGGCGGAAACGCAGGAGTTTCGCTCGCGCGTCGCGGATTTCCTCGACGGGCTCGTAAGTCACTACGTGCTGGACGGTGGCAAGCTCGTGGTGGCGCACGCGGGAATGAAGGAGGAGATGCAGGGACGCGGATCGGGTAAGGTGCGCGACTTCGCACTCTACGGCGAGACGACGGGAGAGACAGACGAATTCGGCTTGCCGATTCGCTACAACTGGGCGGCAGAGTATCGCGGACAGGCGCACGTAGTGTACGGCCACACGCCCGTACCCGAACCCGAGTGGCTGAATCGAACGATCAACATCGACACCGGCTGTGTCTTCGGCGGTCGGCTCACCGCATTGCGCTGGCCGGAGAAGGAACTGGTATCGGTTCCGGCGAACGCAACCTATGCGCAACCTGCGAAGCCCTTCCTTCCGGAGGCCGACGCGACCGCTCTCACACTATCGGCCCAGCATCGTGAAGACGAGGTACTGGATCTCGCCGACGTCGCCGGCAAACGGATCATCAGCACGCGGCTGCATCACACCGTCACGATTCGGGAGGAGAACTCGACGGCGGCGCTCGAGGTGATGAGCCGGTTTGCCGCGAACCCAAAATGGCTCGTCTACCTGCCGCCGACGATGTCGCCCTCCGAGACGACGTCGCGCGATGGCTACCTCGAGTATCCGACGGAAGCGTTCACGTATTTTCGCGGGCAAGGAGTTCCTCGTGTGATCTGCGAGCAAAAGCACATGGGCTCGCGCGCGGTGGTCGTACTCTGTCGCGACGAGGCGGCGGCGCGGCGGCAGTTCGGCGTTGTCGACGAGGGTATCGGCATCATCACCACACGCACCGGAAGACGGTTCTTCGAAGATCCAACCCTGGAGCGTGAACTGCTGGCGATCGTTCAACGCGCTGCCGAAGGCTCCGCGCTCTGGGAACGACTCGCCACCGATTGGGTGGTGCTCGATTGTGAATTGATGCCGTGGTCGGCAAAGGCACAGGAGCTGATTCGGAGGCAATACGCGGCAGTGAGCGCGGCCGCGAGAGCTGCGTTGCCGGAGACGATCATGGCCCTTCGTGCCGCACTCGAACATGGTGTGGAAGTGCAGCCATTACTCGAGCGCATGGAGCAACGAGCATCGCTTGTCGAGCGGTACAGCGAGGCGTATCGCCACTATTGTTGGCCGGTGGAGTCGGTAACCGATCTTCGCCTCGCACCATTTCACATCCTGGCGACGGACGGTGCGGTCCACTCGGACAAGGACCACGGTTGGCACATGAGCGAGGCGCGTGCTCTGACCAGCGCGGACGAATCCGGCGTTGTACTCGACACAGCGCATCGCATCGTGGACCTCACAGAGATGTCCGACGAGCGCGATGCGACGTCCTGGTGGGAAGAGCTAACCTCGAAGGGTGGGGAAGGAATGGTCGTGAAACCGCTGACGTTCGTCGCGCGTGGGAAACGCGGTCTCGTCCAGCCCGCGGTGAAGTGTCGCGGCCGCGAGTATCTCCGAATCATCTATGGCCCGGAGTATACGCTGCCAGCGAATCTCGACCGCCTGCGTTCGCGCGGGCTCGCTACCAAGCGATCGCTCGCGCTGCGTGAGTTCGCGCTCGGTATCGAGGGACTCGAACGGTTCGTACGCGGCGAGCCGTTGAGACGTGTGCACGAGTGTGTCTTCGGCGTCCTCGCGCTCGAGAGCGAGGCAGTCGACCCACGCCTTTGAATTGGATGGGAGTCTCGCCAGGCAGCCCTTCACCTGGTGCGCAGGCGAATGCGCTCGATGGCCCATTCAGCGTGCTGACGTACCAGCGGCTCGGGGTCGTCCACCGCGCCCGAGAGAATGAGTGTGTCATCGGGCGTGCCGACATTCCCGAGTACCACGGCGGCGTTTCGCTTCAGCCCACGCAGCTTCGCGCGCTTCATCGGCGAGCCTTTGAAGGCGGCGCTGAACTCCTCCGGAGTCATGCGCAACAACTCTCGCGCAACAGCGCGCGCATCCTTGCCCGCCAACGTCTCACGCGCGACATACGGCGACTCGTCGGGAAGCGTCGTCGCAAATCGCACGTTCCACGGGCACACGTCCTGACACACGTCGCATCCGTAGAGTCGGTCTCCGATCGGCGCGCGGAGCGGCTCCGGGATCTCGCCCTTGAGCTCGATCGTGAGATACGAGATGCACCGGGTCGCATCCAGCACCCGTGGCTCGACGAAGGCATCGGTGGGACAGGCGTCGAGACAGCGGGTACACGTGCCACAGCGGTCGGCCTCGAACGGCACATCCGGCGTAAGCGCCAACTCCACGAGGAGTGCACCAAGAAAGAAGAACGAGCCTAACGACGGATTGATCAGGTTCGTGTTCTTGCCGAACCAACCCAGTCCGGCCCGACGCGCGAGATCGCGCTCGAGCAGTGGTCCGGTGTCGACGTACGCCTTGCCGGTGATCGGTCG
>DATEPP010000278.1:0-2170 GCA_035273165.1 Gemmatimonadaceae bacterium | reverse complement strand
GTCGCCGCTGCCGCCTGTGCCGATCACAAGCGCACCGCGAGTGCTGACTCGGATCTGACGCGGGATCTTCAGCTGGCGGGTCAGATCAACGCGCAGCCGACGTTCCAGGACACGGCCCTGAGCTCGGCGGCCCCGGCGCGCACGGCGGCTCCCGCCAAGACCCCAACGCCGACGCCGGCTCGCACAGCTCGGCAAGAGCGGCGAATGTCACCGGCAGCGGCGCCACAGGATGTGCGTCCGAGCATACCAGCTCCAGCTCCAGTGCCTGCGGCCATGCCGGCTGCCGCTCCGTCGCGTTCGATCGGTGCGGGGACCGGAATCGTCATGACGACCGGTGGGCGCGTATGTACGGAGACCAATCGGCCGGGCGACAAGATCGTGGCGACGATCGATTCACCGGTGAGCGGAACGAATGGGGCCTTGATCCCGGCTGGATCGAAGGTCGTGCTCGAGGTCGCGTCCGTGACGCCGGGCGATCAGGCGCACATCGATTTCCGCGTCCGCGGTCTGTACGTAAACGACTCGCTTTACCCAGCGACGGGGACGGTTTCTCCCACGACGCCACTCGAGCGTGTGAAGATCGCGAACCCTGACGCGAACGCAGACAAGAAGAAAGTGATCGGCGGCGCGATCGCGGGTGCGATTCTGGGCCAGATCATCGGTCACAATACCAAGGGAACCGTGATTGGCGCGGCTACAGGAGCGGCGGCTGGCGCGGTAGCGGCCAAGGCAGGCGAGAAGTACGAGAACTGCCTACCAGCTGGCGCCTCCCTGCACATGACCCTGGGGCAATCAGTCACGATGTGACAGCGGCGTGCCGGACACGCCGCTGTTCCAATTTTCCTAGCGCGCGTGGGAGCCGGTTGGCAGCTTTCGAGGTATGCCGAAGCGACCGCGCTCGTCGTCCGTACTCAAACCATTCCATCCGCTCGTCAGGGAGTGGTTTCACGAGTCTCTCGGCAGTCCGAGCGCTCCTCAGGAGCAAGGCTGGCCGGCGATTGCGAGCGGCGCTCACACCCTGATTCTGGCGCCGACGGGGACCGGAAAGACGCTGACCGCGTTTCTCTGGGAGCTGAACAATCTCATTGTCGACGGCAGCGCGGCTCCGCTCGCGAACGCCGTTCACATACTCTACATCTCGCCACTCAAGGCGCTGAACAACGACATTCAGCGCAATCTCGAGCGCCCACTGGCGGAGCTGAAGGAACGGTTCGCCAAAGCCGAAGAGCCCTTCCCCGAAATCCGCGTCGCCGTGCGGACCGGCGACACTCCGGCGTCGGCGCGCGCGCGGATGATCCGGAAGTCGCCGCATATCCTCATCACGACGCCGGAATCGCTGCATATCATGCTGACGACCGTACGGGGCCGGGGGATGTTCTCGGCCGTACGCGCTGTGATCGTCGACGAGATCCACGCGATCGCCGGAACGAAACGGGGCGTGCACCTCGCGCTGACGCTGGAGCGCCTGGAGCGACTGTGTGAACGTCCTCCGCAGCGCATCGGATTGTCGGCGACGCAGCGGCCATTGGAGGAGATCGCGCGCTTTCTCGGCGGCTCGACGGATGGCGCGTTCCGTCCGGTGCGGATCGTCGATTGTGGCCTCGTTAAGCGGACGGAGATCGCGATCGAGTCCCCCGTCGAGGATCTCGGGCATGTTCCCGGAGGGACGATCTGGCCGTCCGTTGCACCATTGGTGCTGCGCCATGTTCGGGGCGCGCGCACGACGATCGTCTTCGTGAACAATCGAGCGCAGGCGGAGCGAATGGCGGCGCGGGTGAACGCGCTCGCCGGCGAGGAGATCGCGCTGCCGTATCATGGCTCGCTGTCACGAGAGCGACGATTTCTCCTCGAGGGAGCGCTCAAAGCGGGTAAGCTACGCGCGCTGGTGAGTACGAGCTCATTGGAGCTCGGGATCGACATTGGTTCCGTCGATCTCGTGCTGCAGCTGCAGAGCCCGAAGCGAGTGGCGACGGCACTTCAGCGCGTCGGTCGTGCGGGTCATACGCTCGAAGCGGTGAGTCGCGGCATCTTCGTGCCGACGTTTCGGGACGATGCGGCCGAAACGCTGGCAATTACGCGAGGGATGCGGAGCGGCGATGTCGAGCCGACGCGCGTCGTGCAGAATGCGCTCGACGTCCTCGCGCAAGTCGTGGTCGCGGCAGTGGCAATC
>DATEPP010000277.1:0-5320 GCA_035273165.1 Gemmatimonadaceae bacterium | reverse complement strand
ATTCCCCGAGTAGACGCCGCCCGCGTCCTGCACCGACTGGTCGACCTGAACGAGATCGGTGTAGTAGCCGCCGTTCTGCGCCTGCTGAATGCGCGCCGTGACGCGATCGCCGCGCTCGAGGTTCGTCACCGAGTAGGCGCGGTTCTGATAGCTGACCTGGGTCTGTTGGTCGAAGTAGAGCGCGACGGACTGTCCGTTGGTCGCCTGCAGCACGATCTGCTGATTGCGAGTGTCGACGCTCTGGACGGTGCCGGAGACCTGGCTGGCCTGTGGCTGCTGCGCCGCGCCGCCGAGGACACTGCCGAGTCCGCCGAGCTGGGAGCAGGCGGTGGCGGTGATGAGTAATGTCAGAACGGTTGTGGTGCGCGCGAATGGGGATCTCATGGTCATGCCCTCCTCTCCCGCCTGAGCTGGGCAAGGCTGATGCCGAAAGGCGGTCGGCACGAAGACTCTGCCAGCCCCGAGCAGAGCTCGCGCGCACCGAGCCCTCGACGGGAGGGAATTCGCTTCCTATCATGGCGGCATGCGCCTGCCATGTCGTCATTGGCAGCTTCTGGTTGGCACCGCCTCACTCTGGATTGGGGCTTCCTCGCGAGCACCCGCGCAGGAGCTCGCGACCGGCGCGCATGCGCTCGAGGTGCACGCGAGCGAGCGACGGCTCAATGGTCGCCAGCAGCCGCGCTTCACGCCATTTCGCGAGTCGGATCACTGGCTCTTCATCGACTCCGTCCACCGCACCGATCGCGGTCGCGAGCTCTTCGTCTCATTCGGCACGCCGCGGGGCACCCGCGCGAGGATCGTCACGACGCCGGAGGGCGCGCTGACAGGCCTGACAATCGCGAACCTACGTCCACGGCTGCCATCGATCGGTTTACCCACGGACTCACATCGGTTCGAACGCGCCGCCCTCTTCGAGGACTTTGACGGTGCGCTCGCACTCCCTGCGACGAAGCTCTGGGATCTGGTGCCGACCTTCCATCCACCACGCCTGACGCCGGGCGCACGGTGGACCGATTCACTCGACTGGGCGGCCGACTCGTTAGGCGGCCGACAGCGATTGTCCGGCAGACGGGTGAGCCGGCTCCTTCGTGACACGTTGGTCGCGGGACGGAAGCTCTGGATCGTCATCGACACGACCGCCGCCCGCTACGACGAACGCGCACTGCGCGAGGAGCGGACGCTCGATACCCTAGTCACCGAAACACGCTCGGGTACCGGGACCATTCACGGGCGGATGCTCTACGATCCGATGCTCGGCCTCGCGCTCGTCCGCGATGACACGCTCACACTCACCGGCACGGCCGTGCTTCGCTACCCCGAGGGGCGCAGCTTCACGACGCCGGCCCATGACGAGCGTATCCGTCACGCGGTGCTCTATGACGCGAGCGGCTACCGCGCACGGCAGGCGGCGATCCGGGCCGACCAGGAGCGCCACTTCTCCGGTGGGATGGTCATCGTGGCGACGGACTCTCTCGACCGCCGGATGCAGAAGGGCGACACCGCCGCCCGCGACTCGGTCCTGCGCATGTGGCGCCGCGCCGCGACGCCTAACGAGCGCCAGCAGCTGTATGGACGGCTGTCGCTCTGGAACGGTCACGATTCGGCATTCACGCACCGCCTTGCTCGGATGCGTGTTTCCGACGGCGACACCGCGTTCGATCTCGACCTCCTCGCGAGGTCGGAGTACAGAGAGCTGCATCAGGATGGCGCCGTCGACACCACGCGGATGCGGCAGCTCATCGACGTGATGTCGGACCCGGGAATGCTGTTCGCCTTCGGCATGCCGCGCGATCCATTCTACGAGGACCTCGCCCAGGCGCTTCACACGTACCCGCCAGCGGCGACTCGTGATACGGCGCGCTGGCCGTGTACGCCCGCCGCCTGCCGGATGCTCGCCGAGCAGTATCCATCTGCGGCGGAGCCACGTTTGCGCCTCGTCGGTCTCATCGCGCGCTTCGTCCTCGACCCGCGAGGGTGGAGCGACTCACTGGCGGCGCATGCCGCCGCAAACCCTGCCCTACTCTCGGAGCCGCTCATGCTCGCGCGCGGCGTCGGCGCCACCTGGCCGGCGGCGTCCAAGCGCCCGATGCCGCCGCGTAACGCTGATTGGCGTGCCTGGACCGACTGGATGAACGGCAGGGACAGCGCATTCGCGCGCGCGCATCCTGCGCCGCGGGCACTTGCGGCGCGAGTCGAATCGCCGCTCCGCTTCGAGGACACCCACGCGACGGCGATTCGCTTCACGGAAGCCCGCACGGGGCGAGATATCGTCGGCGAGCTACGCCAGCAGCTCGCGCGGGCGCCCTCCGATTCGGCGCGTCTCGTCTATGAGTATATGCTCAACGGACTCGGCGCGCTCCTGCCGACTGCCGAGTCCGTCGCCGCCCTCCTCCGCTCCGCTTCGCCGGCGAAGCGAACGCTCGGCATCGCGGAAGTGCAAAAGCTCTTCGAGGGCACGCCCAAGCGTGCGGATCCCACGACGACTGATTCGCTGCAAGACGTTCTGATCGCGACTGCGCTCGAGCATCATGGCAAGCGTTGGCGGAAGCTCGAGCCGGAACCGACTGGCCCTCCCGCGGTGGCCCCACCGCCAATGCGCGAGGCGCCTAACGAACAGACGTACCTTCTGGCCGACAGCCTCTCGCCCGGCCTCCGCGCGAAATGGGCGCCGCACGTCCACATCATCACGAGTGCGGACTGGGCCAAGCGCTCGGACCGCGAAGGTGGAACGCTCTTCACCCTCACGAGCGTGGCGCGCGTCGGCCCCTTCGCCCGACTCGGCGTCGAGAGCTTCGGCCGCATCCCCCGCGCCGCTAACCAGGCGCCGTGGCTCTACGCTGCGAGTACGACCTACTACCTGATGCAGCTCGATGGAGAGTGGGTGCTCGTGACGATGGACGGCTGGATCACCTAAAGGGCCTGCTGGACGAGGATATGCCAAGTTCTTCGGACGTTCGCATGGCGTGCGAGCACCCTCATCAGAGCGCGGTCAACGCCTCCGCAGGGATACTCCAGCGCGAGCGGCAGGAGCGACGACCATCCCAGCAATCGCCGCCAGTATCCAGCTGTTGAGGCGCGGATCCCAATGCGAACGCGCGTCCGGAACAAGCTGCCAGCCGAGGTTCATGCTCGCGTGAAACAGCACGGCCGTGAAAACGGACCCTGTCTCGTCGTAGAGATGGACCATCAAGACACGAGCGGACATTGTCCACAGGCACCACCAGCCGATCCAAGTGGAAGATCGTCCGATTTGCACGAGCTGGATCACGTGCCACGCCGCCTCGGCGCTCCCGATCACGACGCCGGTCGTCAGCAGACTCACGTAGCGTCGAAGGCGCGCAGCCGCGTAGGCGGTCCAGCCTACTTCTTCGCTGGCGGCGCCGACGAGGAACGCGACGAACAGGAGCAGGACGCGCGCCGGCCTGATGTCGCCGACGCAGGGAGCGTCACGGTCCGCGCGCATCCACGCATAGCTCAGCACCGACGCGCTGGGCGCTATGAGCAGGCTCGGCGCGTACCACGCCACCGACGGAACGCGCCTGACATCGACGGCGCTCATCAGCAGTCGCTCAAGATCGTCCGTGGTGCCTCTCCGCCAGGTCAGCAGCGACGCGGCGAGAAGTGGGCAGAGAACCATCAGCGTATCGACGATTGGCAGTCCCGGAACCGCGAGGCTCTTCCATCGTGTGCCGGCGATCCAGAGGGGAACCGCCATCGCGTAGGTCCAGCCCAGGAACGCCGCCAGCCCCTGCGTCTGGCGCCTAACGCGGTCGCGGCGACGGCGCATACTGGGACTCTTCACGCTGCGTTCGCGGAGACTCGGGGAATCGGCTTGAGGATTATCTCGAGCCCAAACGGATCGATGAGCGTGAGGCGCGGCCGACCACTATCCACGCGCCGCGCACGCACGGTGTAGCCACGATCCCAGCAGCGCTCCGCCAGCGCCTCCGCGACCTCCGGATGGAGCGCGAGCTCGACACGTGCTCGGCGCCGCGTGGGACCGGTCACGATCACCGTGCCCGCCAGGCGAAAGCAGAGCTGATTGCTCGGACACCTGTCGGCGCCGCGCCACACGCGGCGTCCGTTCAAGGTCTCGCAATAGAAGGTATGTGCGACTGCAAGGTGACGCGCGGAGTTTAGTGTCTTGTGATGTTCTGTCGAGAGGTGAGCGGACATGGTGTTCCCCCCTTGTAGATGACGCTACGGCGCGGGCGGCGCCGGCGCGGCGGGCACGGTGAACGAGAACTCACTGCCGAGGCCTGGCTCACTCTTCACCGTGATCTCACCGCCGTGCGCCGATACGATGCCGCGACTGATCGCGAGCCCGAGGCCGCTACCGGTTCGGTCGGCGCTGTTGGCGCGCCAGAAACGATCGAAGATCTTGCCAAGGTCCTTCGACGGGATCCCCTGTCCGGTGTCGGACACAGTGAACCGGACGCCGTCGCCATCGGAAGCAGCGCCGACGCGCACGCGTCCGCCCGCGGGCGTGAACTTCAACGCGTTGCCGATCAGGTTCGAGAAGACCTGCCCGATGCGATCGCGGTCGACAAGCACTGGCGGCAGATCGCGAGCGAGGCACTCCTCGAGCCGCACGCGTGCCGCCTGCGCTGTGAGCTTCTGCGCATCGACTGCTTCCGTCACGAGCGCCTCGACGCGCTCCGGGGCGCGGACGACGACGAATCGCCCTGCCTCGATGGCTGTCGCGTCGAGGAGATCGTGCACCAGGCGAAGCATGCGGTCCGCGGCGCGGCGCCCAGCGGCCAGTGTCGCCAACACACTCCCGTGCGACTGATCGTTCGGGATGATGTCGAGCGCGAAGTCGAATGCCATTCTCGCGGTGCCAATCGGGTTCTTGAGGTCGTGGGAAAGCGTCGCCATCAGCTGATCGCGTGTCCGGATCGCCTGCTGCGCGGCGTCGTACATGCGGGCGTGAACGATGGCAAGTGCAGCGCGCCGCCCCACCTCGTGCACAAGCGCGATGTCCTGTGGGGCGAAGCGCCGGCCGCTCTGGCGGACCATCGCAAACACGAGAGCGCCGAGCAGATCGTCGCGATCAGTGAGTGGCACGATCACCACCGCCGTCGGCTTCAATGCTCCAAGGAGCTCGCGATGCTCCACGCTGACGGCAAAGCGATCCAGTGTCGAGCAATCCAGCTCGTACACACCGAGCTGGCGTGACGCGAGGGTCACGCCAACTGGATGATCGGCGGCGGTACACGCGTGCATGTACCTGGCCATCTCGTGAAGAACCCGCTCCGTGCGTTCGTCGAGCGCCGCGCCCGAGCCATAGGTCGGATGGCCACGTTCGTCGACAAGCAAC
>DATEPP010000276.1:0-3794 GCA_035273165.1 Gemmatimonadaceae bacterium | reverse complement strand
GGTCACGGGCGTAACGGCTGCGACTTCAGGAGCGCAACCATGCGAGATATTGGGCACGGTCCTCCTGTACCAACCGCTGCCGCTCCGTTTCCGAGAGCGCGTCCAAACTGGCGAAGCCGTGCGCGTCCTGGCGCGGATATTCAGCGGGTGCGAGGACGTCGCGATAGTCCAACTTGGCCAATTGAACCAAACTCGGGACACTCTCGGCCCGACCCGCCGACAGCTTGAGGACCGCCAGTTGTACGCGAGCGCGCCCATGTGGATCATCGCTCTCGAATGCATCGAGTGCGGCAAGGACAGCGGAGTGCTCGTTGGCTGGAAAGAGCGCCGACAGCTTTGCCAGCATCAATTCTCGTGTCGGTGTAAACCCGAGGAGTTGCTCATAGCTGGACATAGACCACTCGCCACAAGACTCAGGTCGGATCGCTCGGGGGTGGCAGCGTCTCGTTAGGCTCGCGGCGAGCCGCACAGGAGAGCCCTCGGGTCAGGGTCGTCCGCAGGCGCTCAACGCGATTCGAGGTAACGGACACTGTCGACGCCACCACCGCCGTCGACTCCGTCCGCCGTAAGAAATCGACAATCAGCTACCGTCGGGTGATTAAGCCAAAAGAGCTCACGCAGAATAGCGGAGTCGCGGATGAGGAGTGCCGGTCGATTGCCGAGGGCGAACGGATGCAGGGAGGGAATCTCGCGAAAATCGTCAAACTCAGCGGGACCGGATGAAGGCCAAGTGATGAAGACGCGCGCCGATTGCATCATCGCCGCAAGGTCTCCGTGTTGTTCTGGTCCTTTCGCATCGCGGCCGACTTCCAGGTGAACACCAGGTGCAGGGAGGTAGACGGACCATGAGTAGTTTGGTACGCTCCCGGTATTCCGGTTCCAGATCCAGTCCTTCTTGTGTACGGCGGGAAATATCAGACGCGCTTCGGTTGCGCCAACCGTAACGGAACAGCCAGGCAAAGGATCGTGAAAGCGATGAAACTGGCACGCAGTGAGGGCGAGTCCAGCGAGAAGAGCAAAACCGACGGATGGCATCATCTCGGCGCGCTCGCCGCAAGCTCGAGCACGCGCAAGCAGACATTCAGCACGTCGAAGTGCGCGTCGTCGACGTTTCGTAACACGATGACGCCGGTATGACTCACCGGGTCGAAATATGCCGCCGAGAGATATCCGGCCACCGAGCCCGGATGGCCGAGTGCCACCAGCGAGCCGCGCCGGATCGCGTGGAACCCCAAACCGTACCCCGACGTGAGATCATTGGTCGCATAGTCTAGCTTGGCGAAATGCCGCGCCACGCTCGCTCGCGAGAGGACGGCGTCGGGCCCGAAGCCCATTTCGAAGTGCATGAAGGCAGCGAGATCGTCGACGGTCGAAAACAGGCCGCCGTTCGGCACCTTGTAACCGCGTCCGGCCAACTCCCGCCGCGGCGCGACGGTATCGACGATTCCCTGGCCCATCGCGTACCCTGTTGCCAGCAGAGCGCGGGCTGCCGAGTCGAGGCGAAACCCGGAATGCGTCATTCCGAGCGGGCGGAGGATGTGGTCGGGGATGTACTCGAGGTAGGAGGCGTGGGCGGCGTGCTGCAGCGCCGCACCGAGCGCGGCGTAACCAATGTTCGAGTACTCCCACGCGACTCCGGGTTCGGCGTGAAATGTGGTGTGCGGAAGTGCCGCGATCAGAGTATGCTCCCAGTCCTCGAGTCGACCGACCGTATAGCGCTCTTCCGGATCCGGCTCCTGTGCCAGCCCTGAAGTCATGGTTGCCAACTCGAGGAGGGTCACCCGTCGCGCTCGTGCATCGTGACTGGCGATCGCGTCGAACGCTGGCCAATAGCGGTCGACCGGCGCGGAGAGTTGAACGACACCGCGGTCAGCCAGCTGTTGCAGCATGAGCGCCGTAAACTGCTTCGTGATCGAGCCGACGCGGTACACGGTCGACCGCGACGCGGGAACCCGGCGCGCCATGTCGGCGTAGCCGTAGCTATTGGTCCAGATCAGGCCCCCGTCGCCGACGACGCCGATGGTCATGCCGCCGACGCCATCGATCGCCAGCTGCGCGTTCGCCAGACTGTCCACCTGCGCGATCAGCTGAGCCGATAATGCTCGCTGCGTCGGCTGGGCGTGCGAAGACGTGCCGATGCCGCAGAGGAGTAAACCGACGACGATCAGGAGAACGGACCATCGAACTTCCGCAATGCTCATCCATCCCAAGGTCATCCCGGCGCCGCACCCGTCGCGGTAGTGCTCAAGATCTGCTGCCATAGAGATACTCGATGTCACTCCTGAGTCGAGGCGTACTCTGATGCCTTAACAAAGCTGCGAGGAAGTCTAATAAGAGCGCGCCGTCGAGCCGCGCGCAAATCGCGCAGCCTCGATCGGAAGCGTCGCTGGCTCGTTAGGCGACGCAATAATATCCTTGCAGCATGAGCTGCAACAGGGTCCGTCCGTGGCACGCCCACACCCGCTTGCGATAGCAAGCCTCAGCGCGCTTATTCGTGGGACTGATCCGCATACAGACATGCGCATGCGACGCGTCAGATCGGTCGCGAGGAACCTCTAGACTTCCACACGAACCGCGAACTTCAGAGTGTCCGACCCCGCTCGATGACCGTCTCCTACGAAAACAGCAAAACCATCTTCGAGGGCATCAAGGCCGCCGGCATTCGGTCCGTGTCGGCGCTCCCCGAGACTTGGCTCGGGCTCCTTCTCGGGCGGATCGAGGAGGACCCGGACATGACACTCGTCCAGGTCGCGAAGGAAGAAGAAGCCATCGGCGTCGCCGCCGGAGCGTACTTCGCCGGCGTACCGCATCTGCTCCTGATGCAGAATCACGGCTTCTTTGGCGCCGTGAACGGCATCGTCTCGCTCGCGCTGTTGTATCACATCCCGCTTTGCATGCTCATCGCGTATCGCGGTCACTGGGGCGAGCCGTACCCGTGGCACACGCGCGGCGGCATCGTCACCGAAGGCGTGCTGCGCGCGCTCGGGATCCCGTTCGAGCACGCGCGCGATCCGATGAAAGTCGCGAAGCAGATCCGCGAGGCGTGGACGTTCTCGCAGAGCTCCCTCTCTCCTGTCGCGCTGCTGCTCACGCGCGACCTCATGGAGGATTGATGGAGCGCGCTGGCTGTATCGAGATGATCTATCCCGAGCTCGAGGACCGGATCGTCGTCACGATCATGGGCGCCTGCGCGCAGGAGCTCTACAACCTCGGCGACCGCGACAACTTCTTCTACCTGCAGCACGCGATGGGGCTGGCCTCATCGATCGGGCTCGGACTCGCGCTGCACCTGCCTAACGAGCGTGTGATCGTGCTCGATGGCGATGGGTCGGTGCTGATGAACCTCGGAACCTTCGTGACGCTCGCCCGTTATCGTCCGCGCAACCTGATCCACGTCGTCTTCGACAACGGCAGTCTGCTCTCGACGGGCGGGTTCGACTCGCACACGACCTCCGGGATCACCGACCTGGCCGCCATCGCGCGCGGCGCCGGCATCGTTCACGTGGTCGCCGTCGATGACGTCGTCAGCTTCGGTGAGGCGGCGATCGAGGCGTTTGCGCGCGGCGATCTCAGCGTCATCGTGGCCAAGGTCGCCGCGGTCGGACCCAATCACTACGGCATGGACCTGCACCTGCCCGAGAACGCCTTCCGCTTCAAACGGTGGATTGCCGCCCGGAAAGCCGCGGCAGGGGAGACGACATGAGGGGTGTGCTGGCACAACTGGCCGAGGAACTGTGTCGCGGGACGGTGCGGATCGTCGACTTGACGCGGCCGCTCGGCCCATCGACGCCAGT
>DATEPP010000275.1:0-1186 GCA_035273165.1 Gemmatimonadaceae bacterium | reverse complement strand
TGCGTCCTCCGCGTCCTCTGCGGTAAAAAACAAAAGGGATGGATGTATGAGTGACATCGATCGCCGCGATTTCGTGAAACAAACGACGCTCACCGGCCTTGGGGTGCTCGCGTCGCGCAGAGTCTCCGGACTGAAAGGAGGAAGCCGGTCACCTAACGAAACCGTCCGCGTTGCCGTGATCGGCGTGAATGGTCGCGGTATCGTCCACGTGCGGAACTTCTCGACGCTGCCGAACTCCGAGGTCGCTTACGTCTGCGACGTCGACGCGAACGTCATCACAAAGGGACTCAACGCCGCGAAGGGACAGGCGCGTCCTCCGAAGGCGGAGCGCGACTTCCGCCGCATCCTCGACGACAAGACCGTCGACGCGATCAGCATCGCGACGCCAGATCACTGGCACACGCCAATGACGCTCCTCGCGCTGCACGCGGGAAAGCACGTCTACGTCGAGAAACCGAGCGGACACGATCCGCGCGAGGATGAGCTGATGATGGAGGCCGCGCGTAAGTATGACCGCAGGGTACAGCTCGGGACGTAGGCGCGATCGGGACCGCGGTTCATCGAGGCGCTCGACCGGATCAAGGCGGGAGAGATCGGCACGCCGTATCTCGCGCGCGCCTGGTACGCCAACACCCGCGGGAGCATCGGCCGCGGCAAGCCGGCACCCGTGCCACCCAATCTCGACTACGAGCTGTGGCAGGGACCAGCTCCGCGCACGCCGTATCGGGACAACGTCATCCATTACAACTGGCACTGGTTCACGCGTTGGGGCACGGGCGAGATCTGCAACAACGGGACGCACGAGATCGACGTTGCGCGCTGGTTCCTCGGCGTCGACTACCCGACGAGCGTGTCGTCCGTGGGGCATCGCTTTCATGCGCAGGACGACTGGGAATTTCCTGATACGCAGGATGCGACGTACGAGTTCGGCGCCGACGGCGGCAAGATCATCGTCTGGCAGGGACAGAGCTGCAACGGCCTCAAGACATACGATCGGGATCGTGGCACAATGATCCTCGGCACTGGCGGCAGCGTCATCGTCGATCGCGACGGCTTCGTCCAGCTCGACCTCAAGGGCAAGGTCGTGCGGCAGTCGATGGCATCGCAGGCGACGGATGGCGTGAACACGCTCAGCGATGATCCGCTCACGGAGCTCCACACGCACAACTTCCTCGACGCCGTGCGC
>DATEPP010000274.1:0-5518 GCA_035273165.1 Gemmatimonadaceae bacterium | reverse complement strand
GCGCGCCCCGACGTGAAGAACTCGGCTGTGTTTCGCCCCGCCCGCCGCGCCAACAAAATCGCCGGCGCGAACGAGATCACGATCGAGATGACGACGATCGTCCAATCGAGCGAGGTGGGATGCATGGCTCGGTGATGCGCTCAGCGGCGCGCGCGACGCATCGGAGTTGCCTCGAGCGTGACGACCTCGAAGGGTGCGAGCGTCACGACGTGCTCACTGCCGGTGCGGAGCCGCACCGGCGGTCGGGTTCGATCGTGCCGCCAAGGACTCCGCGCCGTGAACTCGCGCGACGCGTCGTCGGGAAGCTCGAACGCATTCGCGACGTCGAGGGCGAAGCGGCGCGACTCGGCGCTGGGGTTCCGCAAGGTCACGATTCCCTTCTCCGGTGACCAGGACGCCCAGCCATAGACCTCCAGCTTCTTCGGGTCTCCGCCTAACCAGTGCGTGTCGACGAGCGTCGCCGCGTTTCGTCGCGACCACTTTGCCGCTTCGGCGAGCGTGTCCCATTCGGCGCTCGTCAATGTCGGCGTGACGTACATCTCCTGCAACTGGGTGCCCGTTCCGAAGTACGTGCGAATCTCGTCAGAGAAATCACCGTGCGGATCGGTCTCGAGCTTCTGCGCGTGCCGGGCGTAGACGAGACCGTGGAGCATCAGCGCATTGAGCGGATAGAGCGCACCCCGTCTGACGACATGCTCGTAGGTGTCGCCGTCACGATAGGTGATCCATTGCTGCCGGCTCGTTCCGACACCGGCGAAATCGTGGTCCTCGCCGCCGCGCCATATCGAGTCGGCGTAGCGGAGCCAGAACGGCGACGGATATGTCCCCGTCGTCAGATTGACATAGAGATCCGGCTTTGCCGCGCGCAGGTCGCCGATCAGCGCCAACGCGGCATCGAAGTCGGAGTCGAACACACTCCCCGGAAATGCGCGCGACGCGTTCCCCGTTCCGTCGAACTTGAACTGGTTGACGCCGAAGTCGCGCAGCATGTGGAAGCAGGTATCGCGAAAGCGCTCGTAGTACTTCGGTCCGGAGAGGGCGAAACCGCCTTCGTTCGTCTCGAAGCCCTGCTCACGGCCGAATTCGAGCCGTCGCTTCTTTGGCTCGCCGTAGCCGCCCCACGGCGACATCCATACGCCGGGTGCCGCTCCGTAGCGCGCCGCAGCGTCGCGCACCCGCGCGAAGCCATTCGGAAAGCCAGCATGAAATCCCCAGAGCGTCTTCGGATCGTCCCATCCGTCGTCGAAGAGAAAGCTGTCGAGCACGACGCCGCGCTTCCTCACGAGTTGCGTTCCGAACGCGTGGATCGCACCGAGCGCATCGGCCTCGTTGTACTGCGAGAAGTAGCCGATGTCGTACCAGGAGTTGTAGTGCAGAAAGGTGCGGTATGGATGCGCGCGCTCCCGCTCGACGTACTGCAGGAAGTCGCGGCGCCGCTGGCCGGCGCGCGCGGTTCCGATCACCGACGACACCGTCACCGGCGACTCCGGTCGGAGCGGCAGCTCGCGCGCCAGCACGCAGCGCACCCGATCTCCCTCCACGCTGTTCTCCGAGAGTGGATGCTCGAACCCGACGAACCACTGACCGATCGCGACGGGACTTCCCCTGACCGTCCCGGTCACCTCCGCCCCCGCTGCCCTGAGGTCGACGAGCGCGATCTCTCGAACGGGAAGCGGGGCGCCTAACGGGTGAAGGGTGACCTCCTGTCGCAGGTACCGCGACCCGTCGCGTAGCTCGGCCCGCCACTCGGCCCGCAGCCGCCGCGCATCGTCCTCGAGTGTCACTGTTACGTAACGACCCTTGAACCGCTCGGCGGCACGCGCCGACCGCGCTTTCTGCCGGAGTGGCTTGACGGCGGGCTCACCAACGATGCGCATCTGCGTCGAATCGAGCCGAGTGCCATCGGCGAGCACGAGCGCGAACACCGCCTCCGGAACGGCGAGCTGGTTCCGGCTCACCTGGTCGATGACTTCTCGCGCTCGCAGCACGCCGCCCGCGACGCTCCACGAGCCTGCAATCGTCTCATTGCCTAACGAAATGACATCGGGCGACGCGAACAGCACTGCCGACCTTCGCCCGAGGATCCCCAATCCGGCGGCGAAGGCCGCACCGCGAGTGACAAACTCGCGCCGGCCTAACAGCTCGGCGTCGTGCGTTGCGGTCTCGTCAGGCGCCATGGTCTCGTTGCCGTCGCTCCGCCTCGGCCAGCCAGCCACGGCGGATCTGATCCGCGGGGATACTCGAGAGGTAGGGCTTGATATCGACGATCGGCGATCCGTCGAGCATGTCCACGCCGCGCACCCGGAGGAGCGGACCGTCGCGGCCGAGCAGCTCGACGACCGTGAGGCCGATCGGGTTCGGCCGCCGTGGCGAGCGCGTCGCAAACACGCCGTGGGGCCGATCGTCGCTTGGCGGATGCGCGACCAGATCCGACCCATCAGCGCGATCGAACACCCAGAGAACGAACAGGTGCGAGAACCCCTCGATGTCGCGGAGGCCCGGCTCGAGCTCGGGACGAATCTCGAGAACACCGTCCGCCAGATGTCGAGCTCCCGGGCCCTTGGGGATCTGAGCGGTCTCCGTGTACGGACTCCGCACCATCCCGATTGGCTGCAACGTCAACATCGTTACGGTTGCATCTGAGTGTTGCTCACGAAGGCGAGCCGCTTCCCGTCCGGAGACCAGCTCGGAACGTTGATCGTCCCCTGCCCGCCGTAGAGATACGCGATCACACGCGCCGGTCCACCACCCGTCGGCATCAGACGAAGCAAGACGTGCTTGTAGAACGGATGATCGTCCGCCGCGACTTCGGGCGGCGGCGGGAAGGAGATGAAGGCGATCCAGCGGCCGTCCGGCGACAGGTGCGGGAACCAGTTGTTGAAGCCGTCACTTGTCAGTTGCTCCTGACCGCTGCCATCGGGCCGCATCCGCCAGAGCTGCATGCGGCCTGTCCGCGCCGAATTGAAGTAGATGTATCGCCCGTCGGGCGAGTATTCGGGGCCGTCGTCGAGGCCGGGTGTACTCGTTAGGCGCACTTCGTCGCCGCCGGCGGACGGAATCCTGTAGACGTCGAAGTCGCCGTTGCGCTGTCCAGTGAACACGAGCCAGCGTCCGTCGGGCGACCAGCCGTGAAGATACGACGGACCGCGGGCAGTCACGCGTCGCGGCGTTCCCCCCGTCACTGGCACCGTGTAGACGATCGACGCGCCGCTGTCTTCCGGCGCGTGATTGCTGATCCCGAGCATCCGGCCGTCGAACGAGAGCACATGATCGTTGTTGTTGCGCGTTGCGAAGCCCGTGTTGATCGGTGTCTCCACGCCAGACGCGAGGTCGAACGAATAGAGCTTTCCTTCCTGCACGTAGATCAGCGCCTTGCCGTCAGGCGTCCAATTCGGTGCCTGGAAGGAGCCCTTGTACCGATGCACGATCGTCGCATTCCCGCTCGCGACGTCGAGGATCTCGAGGTTGCTGCCGAGGTAATCACGATAGGGCACGAGCGTCGGCGCGGCAGGAATGGTGATGCGCACGTTGCCGAACGTCGCCCGCTCGACGACGACGTCGTTGTGCGAGCAGACGTAGAGCCCGACGTATACGGTGTCGGGCAGGACGACGCCGGTAAGAGTCTGCGAGACGAGCGTGTCGCCAAACTGCGCGACCGAGAGGATGTACGCGCCATCGCGGCGCTCGAGCTGCACCACGGCGTCCGCGTTAGGCAGGCTGTCGCGCGACTTCTCTTCCTCGGTCATCGCGCCCGCCGTCCGGCGAAACTGCAGCGACGTCAACCCATTGCCGTGCAGCGCCGCCGTGACGTGCGGGCTCTGCGCATCGAGTGACGAGCGAATCGTCCAGCCGATCTTTCGATGCGGATCGCCACGCGGACCCAGGAATCGTGCGCGGGTAGACAGAATGAAGTTGCCGGCGAGACGCTTCCACACGAAGTGAAAGTCATCGTGATCGGCCCACATGTTCTGGCCCGATCCGGAGATCGTGTACGTCTGCGCTCGCGGGTCGTACGTCGCCGCGCCAGGCCGCGCTCGGCCGACATCCGTCTGGCCATCGAAAACGCCGATCGTGCCCAACCGCTCCTGCGAGGCATCGCTACTTCGCGCATCCGCCTCCGCCCCCGCGACGATCGCCTGCGCAACAGCGAGCTGCAGCGGCGCGACGTCGGGAAAGTAGCCGCGCGCGTCCGTCCCCATGTTCTGCCGATTCGTGAGCAGAACGATCGAGAGTCCATACTTCGGCACACCGAGGACGTAGGTACCCGTGAATCCCGTATGGCTGAAGCTTCCCTCGGGCAAGCCGTTAGGCGACATCCAGCCGAGGAAGTTGGCGTAGCGGTCGCGGGTGAAAAACTTGTCGATCACGCTCGCGCTGATCAGCTGTCCACCGCCTGCCCGGCCATGCGCGAGCAGCAAGTCGAGCAGCACGCGTAGATCGGCGGCCGTGGAGAACAGGCCCGCATGGCCCGCGACGCCATTGTTCGCGTACCAGGAGTTCCCGTCATCTGTCTCGCCGACGAGTACGTACTGTCGCCACCCATTCCACGCCGTCGGATCACCGCGATAGCGATAGCCGAAGGTCGAATCGTAGACCATGTGGCGCTCGTAGCCGTTCCCCTGCTCCGTCGCCGCGAAATCGGTGAAGCCGTGCCGCTTCGGGAGGAACGTCGTCGACCGAAGTCCGAGCGGCGCGTAGATGGAATCGGCGACGAAGCGATCGAGCGGCTGGTGCGTTATGCGCTCGACGATGTAGCCGAGGAGCATGAAGCCAAGATCGCTATAGTGCCGCCCCTCGCCGACGCCCCACTGCAGCGGCATCTGTCGAATCACGTCGTACGTCTCGTGCTCGTTCGACGCGTGATAGTAGAGCGGCTGCCACTGCACGAGCCCCGCCGAGTGCGTCAGCAGATGTCTGACAGTGATGCTGTCGAGGTGGACGCCGCGGAAATCGGGCAGATATCGATAGACGGGCGCGTCGACGTCGATGCGCCCACCGCTCGCGAGCCGCATCACCGCCATCGTCGTCGCCATCACCTTCGTCACCGACGCGAGATCGAACAGCGACGTCGTGTGCATGGGGCGGGGATTCGTTAGGCGGCGGCCCTGGAAATCCTCGAGCTCGGCCCACCCGAACGCGCGCTCGTGCACGAGCCGGCCATTCTGCGCCACGACGAGGACGGCTCCGGGAATCGTGTGCTCGACGGCGGCCGAGATGAGTGAGTCAGCCGACGCCAAGCCTCGGCTCAGCGCCTGGCTCGTCGCGGGGTCAGTGCCGTGATAGTTCGTTTGGGCCGACGTCGTGCCGCCGCCGGCGGCGATCGCCAGCGCAAGAAGAGCCAACCTGTGCATCGATGCTTCGCTGCCAGAGGGTGAGCGATGACCGGCAGCTGAATTGTACTCAATTGGCGGCGAGTATCGAGTCGAAGCGGACCACGTACACGTTGCGCGTCGTCTTGCCGTCGACGGTCGCGGCACGGGTGAAATAGAGATACTTGCCATCGCGCGAGACGAATGGA
>DATEPP010000273.1:0-2168 GCA_035273165.1 Gemmatimonadaceae bacterium | reverse complement strand
CGGCTCTTTACGGCGATGCTCATCGGCTTCGGCATTCTCGTCTGGGCGCCCCGGCTAATTGCCAACATCCATGTTCACCAGGTCTGGGCCGGCAACGCCGTCAACCTCACTCTGATCGGCGCGGCGTGGTTGATGGCGGATGCAATCGCGGACAGTGTAAGGTCGTCTCCTCGATGAACACTGAATGCAAACGCAGCGCTGCCGAGCTCACGTCCACCATCGCTGGTGAAGCGTGGTATGGAGACTCGCTTCGCGAGATCCTCGACGGTGTCACCGCCAAGCAGGCGTCCGCGCATCCTGCCTCGAATGCACATTCCATCTGGGAGATTGCGCTGCACCTCGACGCGTGGATCGAGCTCTACGCCGGCGCCCTTCGCGGGACGCCCATGCCGCCCTGGGCCACGATGCCCACGGAGCAAGACTGGCCGCGAGTCCGTGCGACGGACGCCAAGGTGTGGGAGCAGTGCGTCGACTCTCTCTTCGAACATAACCTGCAATTCGCGAAGTCGATGGAGACCTTTGGCGACGAACGCCTCGACTCCACGGTTCCGGGGCGAACGTACAACTTCAGCCGGTTGTTCCGGAGCTCCGCGTTGCACGCGGCGTATCACGGCGGACAAATCGCGCTACTGAAGAAGATGCTCTGACGGATGAGAACTGGTGCGTCCGCCCCCATCAGCTGTAGCGGGCGTCGCTGGAGCGCTATTGATGTGGCTTCAGTACCGCTCGCAACGCGTCGACCCTGGCCTTCGCGCGCCCATTGAGTGGCTGCTTCGCCAACACGAGCTGAAACAGCTCGAGTGCTCTAGCTGAATCGCCACGCGCGAGCAGCAGCTCGGCGAGATTGAAGTTCAACGTCGGCAAGTCGGGATGGAATTCCTTGTTCAGCTCGAGCGCGCGGATGGCGTCGTCGCGGCGACCTTCGCGGGCGAGGACCTGCGCCACCATGTTCAGGCTGCCCTCACCGAAGTCGTAGTGGCCGCGGTCGAGAAACTGCGTCCGCAGGTCCCGATATTGGGCGAGACCGGAGTCAGTGCCGGCCCGCGCCATGGTCGCCGCGAGCACCTCATGCAATGGTCGTGGGTCCGGCAGGCCGCGATGACACGTTAGGCACGTCACAGCGGCCTCGAGCTGCCGGCCGGCGGTATCGGCACGCAGCAACGCGTTCACTTGCGACGTGATCGTGTACATGGCCCGCGCGCGCACCTTTGCCGGCTTGTCGTCCGCCTTGAATTGTACGCCGACGAGGGTTCGGGGATCGCCACCGGAGTGACAGTAGCCGCACTGGACGCCGAGTCCGTTCGCGAATCCCAGCATGACGGAGAGCAACGAGTCGCGGCTGATGTCTTTCGGCAGCACGCGCAGGTTTTCGAAGCGCGAAGGGATTTGTGCCGACCCAGGGCGCGAGAGTGCGAGCGCGGCGACGATCCACGCGCGGGAGATGTGGGAGCGCATGCCCGACAATGCGCACGTGCCACTGAGTACGCACGTGATGCGGGACGAAAGCCGACTTGGTGATGACGAATCCCGATCGACGCGTGCAGCATATTGCGCGACGGCGATGGGCGACCGTACCGTGAGGCATGTCCTCCTCGACCATGGGATCGCGCGCGAGGCGAGCGGCGGTCAACGCCGCATGGTGGGCGATTCTCGTGCTGGCATTCTCGCTTTACGAGACCTTCGGCTACCACTGGCGCGGCATGCAGCTGACCCTCGGTCCGCGCTTGCTTCGCAACGCCCTCGGCTGGGGTCTGTGGCTGGCGCTTCTGCCGGTGGTGCAACGAGTGGCACTGCGGCTTCCAGTGCGTCGCGCCATCGATTGGCGGCGCGTGCTCGCTCATTCGGGAATCGCGGCGACTTTGGCCGTTGTGCATAGTCTCACCATCGCCGCGATCTATCCCCTGTTCTACTATCAGCCGTCGCTCGCGGCGTTCAGTGATGTTTTTCGTGATCGGATGATCTCGGCCTTCGTGCTCGATTTGTTCGTGTACGCTGCCATCGTCGCCGCGACGCGGGCCGCCGAGCTGCGCGCCAGGCAGGCCGAGACGGAGTTGCGGCTCCTATACGAGCAGCTTCAGCCGCACTTCGTCTTCAACACTCTCGCGTCGGCGATCGAGCTGGTACACACGGATCCGGCACGCGCCGAGGTCGTGCTCCGCGATCTCGCG
>DATEPP010000272.1:0-26113 GCA_035273165.1 Gemmatimonadaceae bacterium | reverse complement strand
AAGCCGGGGAAGATCGTCCGAGGACCCGCATGGAGGGGCGAGTAGAAATACCGATGACGACGACCTCCGCGCCCGATCACTTCACGCACTCACTCGCGGCGTCGCTGCTCTCGCCTGACGAGCGGACGACGCTGCTCTGGGTGTGCGGAGCGCTCTTCCCGCGCCTCGAGGCGGCCGCCGGTGACGACGCCGAGCTGTTCACCGCGGACGCGATTTCGTTAGGCGTCCCGGGCGCGATGGAGGAGGCGTTGTCGGCCGTGCCCCAGGAGCAGGTGCAGGATTTCCGTCTCCTCCTGCGGGCCCTGGATCATCCCCTCTTTGTCCTCGGCATCATCGGGAAAGCAAAGTCGTTCCGATCGCTGCGCGCGGAAGATCGAGAGCGTGCACTGCTCGCGATGTCGACGAGCTCGGTGCCGTTGGCGCGGAAGGGATTTCAGGCGGTAAAGCGTCTCGCGTCGTTCCTCTTCTATTCGCTGATGGACGAGCGACGGAGCAATCCGACCTGGCGTGGCATCGGCTACGCGCCGATGCCCACCACTGCCGCGCGCGACGCAGCACTCACCCTCACGACGATCGACGCGCCGGTCCAGCTCGAGGCCGACGCGTGCATCATCGGCTCTGGGGCGGGCGGTGGAGTCGTCGCCGCGGAGCTCGCGCGCGCGGGCTTGCGCGTGATCGTGCTCGAGCAAGGTCCGGCCGATCAGGCGCCACAGTTCGATCAGCGTGAGATCGTCGGCATGCAGCGCCTCTACCTCGACCGAGCAACGAGCTCGTCGCGGGACCTGGGCGTGGCGATCCTCGCAGGGTCGTGCATCGGCGGCGGAACGACAGTCAACTGGCAAACGTCGCTGCGCCTCCCGGAGCCGATTCGTCACGAGTGGGCCTCGGCGGCGGGGCTGTCGATGTTCGCCGACGAGCGGCTCGCGCGGGCGATGGACGCCGTCTGCGATCGGATCGGCGTCGGAACCGGCGAGAGCGCGATCAACGCAAACAACGAGGCGCTCCGACGGGGATGCACGTCGTTAGGCTGGCGGTGGGCGCACACGGCACGGAATGCGAAGGGATGCGACGCGACCCAGTGCGGCTGGTGCGTCTTCGGCTGCCGACACGGCGGCAAGCAGAGCACCGCGGTCACTTACCTCGCCGACGCGCAGCGTACGGGGAACGTGACGATCGTCTCCAACTGCCGGGTGACCCGCGTGCTCCACGAGCGCGGGCGCGTCAACGGGGTCCGCGCCGTCGCGCGCGACGCGCATTCGTCGATGGGCACCGAGTTCAAGGTCGTCGTGCGATCGCCGATCGTCGTCGCCGCCGCCGGGAGCATCGAGACACCGGCGCTCCTCCTTCGCTCCGGCGTACGGCATCCCGCGTTAGGCAGGAATCTCTATCTTCATCCAACGAGCGCCGTTGCCGGCGTGTACCCGGACACGATTCGCACCTGGGAAGGTCCACCGCAGACGGTGATGTCGGATGAGCACGCAACGCTCGACGGCAATTACGGCTTCCGGCTCGAGATGGCGCCGGGACATCCGGGCCTCCTCGCGCTCGCGCTGCCGTGGCACGGGGCGCGGGCGCATCGCGCGCACATGCAGCGCGCGGGGCGGGTGGCGGCGACGATCGCGCTGACGCGTGATAGCAGCAGCGGCCGCGTCCGTGTGCGACGCGAAGGGAGGGCCGCGATCGAGTACCGGCCCGGCCCGCGCGAGCTGTCGCACCTGAAGCAGGGAATCGTCGCCGCCGTTCGCGCGCACATTGCCGCGGGCGCGGAGGAGGTCGTCACTCTCCATTCGCGCCAGCATACGCTGGACGTGCGACGGGCTACAGCCGGCACGATCGAGGATTTCTGTCGCCGGATCACGACGAGCCCGCTCGACCGCAACTGGTCGACGCTCTTCAGCGCGCACCAGATGGGAACCTGTCGCATGGGCTCGGACGCGCAGAACGCGGTCTGCGACGAGCGCGGCGCGGTGCGCGGGATCGGCGGTCTCTACGTCGCGGACGCCAGCCTCTTCCCCGCCTCGTCGGGCGTGAACCCGATGGTCACCATCATGGCGCTCGCCAAGCTCGTGGGCGAATCGATCGGAGCAGCCGAATCGCGTTAACGTTCGGCATGCGTGCGATGCTCCTGGAGCATGCCGGCGACGGCGCCGAGTTGAGAAAATGTGAAATTGCCGATCCGATTCCCAACGACGGTCAGCTGCTGATCCGCGTCAATGCCTGTGCGGTCTGCCGGACCGATCTGCACATCCTCGACGGCGAGCTCACTCGTCCCAAGCTGCCGCTCGTGCTCGGGCACGAGATCGTGGGAACCGTCGTCGAGACGCCCGGCAACTCGCGATTTCGCGCTGGCGATCGGGTCGGCGTGCCATGGCTGGGGTGGACGTGCGGCGAATGTGTCTTCTGCACCACCGGGCGCGAGAATCTGTGTGACCGCGCGCGCTTCACCGGCTACGACATCGACGGCGGCTACGCGGAGCTCTGTGTCGCGGACGAGCGATTTTGCTTTCCCATCGCGGGCTCGTACGACGACGCACATGCCGCTCCGCTCCTCTGCGCGGGGCTGATCGGCTTTCGTGCGCTGCGGCTCGCTGGCGAGCCGAGCGTCGCCAGACGACTCGGGATTTATGGATTCGGTGCCGCGGCGCATCTCGTCACCCAGGTCGCGGTTGCTCGCGGCCAGCGCGTCTTCGCGTTCACCCGCGCCGGGGACACGACGTCGCAGGAGTTTGCCCGCTCGATGGGAGCGGAATGGGCCGGCTCGACCGCCGAGATTCCGGAGCCGCTCGATGCCGCGCTGATCTTTGCGCCCGCCGGCGAGCTCGTTCCCGCGGCCCTCCGTGCGACCGCGAAAGGCGGCGTCGTGGTCTGCGCGGGCATTCACATGAGCGACATCCCGAGCTTCCCGTACGAATGGCTCTGGGGCGAACGCATGATTCGCTCGGTGGCCAATCTCACCCGGCGCGATGGTGACGACTTTCTCGCGCTGGCACCGAGGGTGCCTGTTCGCACAGAAGTCGAGCGTTTTCCCCTCGCGAAGGCCAACGAAGCGCTCGCGGCGCTGCGCGGAGGTCGCGTTCGCGGCGCCGCGGTCCTGATCCCCTGATATTGTCTTCTCAACTCACGACCAAAGAGATCCCGTGCACGTTCAATATGTCGCGCTCTGCGACCAGGTCATCCTCGGCAACGACGGCCGTCCGTCACTCATCGGTGTCTTCAACGATCTGCAGGTAGGTACGATCCCATTCACGCTGCCACGCGTCGCCTTCGCGGCGCGGATTCTGTTCACGCGCGAGGAGGCGGGCCGTCCTCACAAGGTCGAGGTGTTGATGACCGACCCTGGTGGCAAGGAGATCGGCCGCCCGGGCGGAGAGGTGAGTCTTCCGCAGATGCCCGCGGGCCTGGACTCGGTGGCGGTCGACCTCCCACTGCAGTTCGATCTCTTCAACGTGACCACGGCGGGCCGGTACACGTTCCTGCTTCACATCGATGGGAGTCCGTCCGCCGCCGTGCAGCTGCATGTGAGGCAGGTGGCTGTCGCGTGACGCGTGACGCGGGACGCGTGACGCGGGACGCGTGAGAGCACGCCACTTCTAGGTCGCCTCTTCTCAGTCGCCTCTTCTCAGTCGCCTCTTCTCAGTCGCCTCTTCTCAGTCGCCTTTTCTCAGTCGCCTTTTCTCAGTCGCCTTTCCTCAGTCGCCTTTCCTCAGTCGCCTTTTCGAGCTTCTACGCTGACAGCTATCGCGGTCGACTGCGATAGCTGTCAGTTCAAAAGTGGCTAGTGGGAAGTTGGAAGTTTTCGCCCCGCAACCCGCAACCCGCAACCCGCAACCCGCCTAATCCGCCTGGGACGACCTCGGACCCGGTGGCAGCAGCGAGTAGGTGGCGACGACGGCCTCGCTGCGCTCCAGGAGGTGGCGCGCGACATCCGGGGCGCGGCGTTGAGCGAGGGCGACCAGGCGGGCGAGGTAGTCCATCAAGGCGTTCGCGCGAAGACCGCCCACGCCGTCGCGCCAGAGCGTGATGTTGCGCCACGCTCCGCGCCAAGTACGATTGGTCAACACCTTGATCTGCCCGTGCTCGTCGAGCACGAGGGCGCCATGCAGATTCCGGATCGCGAGCGTTTCGGCGTCCTCGATGGAGCGGCCGGTGAGCGCCCAGTGCTCCATGCGCGCCTGACGAAGAGGAAGCTTCTCGCTCGCAATCGGCGCGAGCTCGAGGACCTGACGCATCGTCACGATCGCCGCCGCGAGCGCGGCGACGCGCGTCTCCTCGGCGGCGGTGAGCTCGGTGGAGTATCGTTGCATCTCATTGCACCGGGCAACGAGGTCGGCGAGGGCGGCCGGCGTTGGGACTTCAGTCGGATTGGGCATCAAGAAACAGCAGAGACTCGGCTACACTATGCGAGGCAGCGAGAATGGTGCCGACACAGGCGGGCTCGACGCAATGGCTACAGTAATGATTGCGCCAGAACTTGGCGTGACGTGCATCACACGGCGCCCCATGGGTTTCGCGCGTGTCGTGCCTAACGGGAAGCGACGCTCGCACCCTTCGTTCACCTCTCCCAGAGCGAGCCGATGACGCGATCCGAACAGGCCGTCCAGGTGTGGCAGGTACTCCTCGGTGCCGCGTCAAACCGTCAGACACTTACGTACACCATGCTCGGCGAACGAATCGGCGTCGACGCGGCGAACCTGGCGATTCCGCTGGGGATGGTCAACCGATACTGCTCGATGAAGCAGCTCCCGCCCCTCGCCGTCCTCGTCGTGCGCGCCGACGCAGGGACTCCCGCCTCCGAACTGTCATGGACGACGGACGTCGATTTCGCGCGCGAGGCCGTCTACCAGCTGGAGTGGTTCAAGCTGAAGCCCCCCTCGGCGAACGACTTTGCTCTCGTGGAGAGCATGGGGTTTGGGGAGCCCGAAGGCTGAGTGGTTAGTGGCGAGTGGCTGGTGGTTAGTGCATTCGGAAGGCCGGCGCTTCGCGCCGGCTTTCCATTTTCACTCGCCACTCACCACCCGCCACCCGCCACTAGCCCTTTTTCCTCGTCCGCTGATCGACTTCACCAGTGCGTGAATCGAGCGCCGCCTGCGTCGAGTCGAGGGAGGTCATGCCACGGCCGATGATGCGCTTGCCGCTCGTGGATCCCGAGGATCCGGACGATCCAGAGGCGCTCCGTGTGCTGGTCGACCGCGACGAACCGGAGGCACCGCGCGCGCTGTTGCCGCCGCTGCTGCTCTTGCCTTTGCTGGAGCCACTGCCGGTGCTTCCACTCGCGCCACGTGCCCCCTTGCTGGAGCTTCCCTTCCCGCTGCTCGCGCTCATACCACCATTGCTCCGTTTCGGCATGTCGATCCTCGGTAGAAAGGTGTGACAATCTCGCGCGCACGCTGCGTGCCGCGCCGCTTCCGCGAAAATGGCGGCACTCTCCTGCGGACCGTTAGCTTCCGTGGCACTTCGAACGTCGAGTCGATCAATCGATGAAGGGGCCCACTCTCGCTCTCGCACTGCTCACTGTCTCCTCGCTCGCCGGCGCGCAGGTGCGGCCGCCGAGCGCCCAGCCGGCACCGGGTCCGCGCGTCGCGGCGCCCGCCGAGCCGGGAAGCGAGCTGACGATCACCCTGCTGACGATGGGTGTCGGCGAGCAGGTATGGGAGCAGTTCGGCCACAACGCGCTCTGGTTCCATGTCGCCCGGCCCCCGTCGTTCAGCGGTCCCGTCGACGTCGTCTACAACTGGGGGATATTCGATTCCAGCCAGCCCTACTTCATCCCCCATTTTCTGCAGGGCAGGATGCTGTACTCGATGGGAGGGTATCCCTATGAGCAAACGCTCATCGAGTATCGAGAGCGAGACAGGGCGGTCTGGGCGCAGGAGCTGGACCTCACCAATGCTCAGAAGATCGCCCTCCGCGACTTCGTGATCTGGAACTCCCAGCCCGAGAACGCGCGGTATCGCTACGACTACTATCGCGACAACTGCTCGACGCGCGTTCGGGACGCACTCGACCGTGTCCTCGGCGGTGTGATCCGCGCGACATTCTCAGGCCGAAAGACGGACTACACGTACCGCTCGGAGACGCTCCGGCTCACTCAGCGACAGTCACTCCTCGCGGCGGGGATCGACCTTGGCCTCGGACGCCCTGCCGACCGCCAACTGAGTGCGTACGAGGAGATGTTCCTGCCGATGCGGCTGCGCGATTACGTCCGCGAGCTGCGCGTGGACGATGGCCACGGCGGCACCCGGCCGCTGGTGAAAAGCGAGCGGATGCTGCTGCCGACGATCAGCCATCCGGAAGCGAGCGCGCCGCCGCATTGGATGCCCACGTTTCTCATTCTCGGTTTGATCATCGCCGCGCTCTTTGCCGTCATTGGCTGGCGCGCGGCGCGGGGAAGTGCTCCAGCGCGCTTTACCGCCGGCACTCTCTTCGCCCTCTGGTGCTTCGTTGTCGGCTGCCTCGGATTGATTCTCACGCTGCTCTGGAGCGTGACCGACCATACCTTCGCGCACCGGAACGAGAATCTGCTTCTCTTCAATCCGCTCTGGCTCGTGCTCGCGGTGCTGGTGCCGATGACCGCGGTGAAGGGCCGCGTCTCTCAGGCGACACGCTTGTTGACCTTCCTCGTCGCGGCGCTCGCGGTGGTTGCGCTCCTGCTGCATCTGGTTGGCCTGTCGCGCGAGTCGAACGGGGAGATGATCGCGCTCGCATTGCCGCCAGCGCTCGCACTGGCGTGGGTCGTTTACCGCGGGACTGCCAGGCCGAGGGAGGCGCGCATCTGATGGCGGTGGCGCGCGAGCCTCAGGATCCGCGGGTCAAGGCGCGCCGACAGACGGCGGGTCGCGTCGGCTTCATCATGGGCTGCATCGCCGCGATCGTGGCGGCGACGATCAATTTCGCGCGCGCGCCACAGCCGCTGTCGCCGGGAATTGGTCTACTCATCGTGCTCATCGCGGCGCTGAACATTCCGCTCGGGATCGCCATCGGGCTCCTGGGCGAGCGTCTGTCGCGTCGCGTCGAGCGCTAACTCCAACTGGAAAAGGTCCGAATGGGATTCGAACAGTATCACGAGCCCGCGAACGAGCTACCCGACACGATCCGCACCTTCGCCCGGATGATCACGTCGCTCACGGAGGAAGCGGAGGCGATCAGCTGGTACGAGCAACGGATCGCCCTGGAGAAGGACAGGACGGCGCGCGCCATCATGCGGAACGCGCAGAAAGAGGAGTTCAAGCACTTCGGAATGGATCTCGAGTTCCTGCTGCGCCGGACGCCGTTATGGCGCAAGATTCTTCAGGACATCCTCTTCAAGCCCGGCGACATCGTCGAGCATGGCGAAGAGGCGGAGGACGAGAAGTAGTCGCGGGGCGCGGGACGCGCGGTGACGAACCGCGGGGATGCGCGTATCTTGATGCCGCCCGCCTCTCGCTCCTCGCCACCAAATCGCAGCACGTGCGCTACGACGATCCCATTCTCGAGACGATCGCGCGTTCGATCCACACCTTCTTTCCGCGCTGCATGCGGTGCGGTGAGCCGATCGACTCCTTCGAGGAAGCGGACATCCGCATCCTGACCAATCGTGTCGTTCACCGCGTGTCCTGCGGAACGCTGGACGCAGGCGGGCGGACAGTCGTTGAGGGACGTGGGCTGAGGGACGCGCTGGTTGTCATCCCGAGCGAAGCGAGGGATCTGCTTTTGGACTCTTCGCGTGAAGGAGAGATCCCTGACGAGAGAGTCGAATGAACGCAGATGTCGCAGATGTCGCAGATTTCACAGAGAACAACAAAAGAGCGGCAACGATTCTTTGAAAAAGTCGTTGCCGCTCTTTCTATCAGCGGTTTCAGCGATGTGTCAGCGTTATCAGCGTTCCCCTCAGGGGCCGCGCCGCAGGGATGGCTCCGGCGGCGGTAGTGCAGATCCCTCGCTTCGCTCGGGATGACATTCCTGCCCGCGCCCCGCGACCCGGTTATCTTGATCGCTGCTCGCGTCCTTCCCTACCTCGATGTTTGCCGTCCTCTCCCTCCTCGCACTCCTCCAGAGCACGACGACCCTCGAGCAGGCGCAGCCGCGCCGCGAGGGCGATCGTGCCATCTACAACGGCCGCGCCAATGCGACCAGAGTGCACGCCCCCAAGCTCGAGTCGCGGCCCGCGGACATCGCGATCGACGGCTCGCTCGACGAACCAGCGTGGCAGAGCGCGGCGCTCCTGACCGGCTTCTCCCTCTACGCCCCGATCGATCAGCGCCCCGCCCCTGACTCGACCGAAGTCCTCGTCTGGTACTCCAGCACGGCGATCTATTTCGGCCTCCGCGCCTTCGAGCCCCACGGGGGCGGCGGCGGCGTCCACGCAACGCTCGCCGATCGCGACCGGATCAGCGGCGACGACAACGTCGAGATTCACCTCGACACCTTTCTCGATCAGCGGCGCGCGTTCGTCTTCATCGTCAACCCGTTGGGCGTCCAGGCAGACGGGATGAAGAGCGAGGGCGGCGGCTTCATTCCCGGCTCCAACGTCATGCCGGGTCAGAATGATCTGAGCGCCGATTTCCTCTGGCAGTCGAAGGGACACGTCACGCCGTGGGGCTTCGAGGTCGAGATTCGCATCCCCTTCAAGTCGCTGCGCTACGCCGCGCGCGACGTGCAGGACTGGGGACTTCAGATCCAGCGCAACGTCCAACACTCCGGCTATCAGGAGACGTGGACGCCCGCCCGGAAAGCATCGGCGTCGTACATCGGACAGGAAGGAAGGCTCGTCGGTCTCACCGGAATGCATCACGGCGAGGTACTCGAGCTCAACCCCGAGTTGACGTCGACGACGGCCGGCGCGCCGACGGTGCTCCCCGGCGGCGTGCCCGGCGACTGGCGCTACGTTCGCTCCGACGCGTTAGGCGGAAACGTGAAATGGGGAATGACGAGCAACTTCGTCCTCAACGGGACGATCAAGCCCGATTTCTCACAGGTGGAGGCGGATGCGACGCAGATCGCGACCGACCTGCGCTTCGCACTCTTCTATCCGGAGAAGAGGCCATTCTTCGTCGAAGGGAGCGATCAGTTCAACGTCCCGAACACGCTCGTCTACACGCGACAGATCGTGCATCCGACGGCGGCCGCGAAGATCACCGGCAAAGTCGGCGGCACCGACCTCGCGCTACTCTCCGCCGTCGACGATCCACAGATCTCACGCACGCCGGGTGCGGATCCCGTCGCGACGATCCTCCGCGTCAGGCGCGACTTCGCCGGCCAGTCGACCGCGGGCATCCTCGTCAGCGATCGCGAGGAAGGCGCGAAGGCATACAATCGTCTCGCCGGCGGCGATCTTCGTCTCGTCTTCGGCCGCCTCTACTACGCTCAGTTCCAGGTCGTGCAGAGCTCGACTCTCCTCGGCGACTCGGCCCACACTGGACCGATGTGGGAGGCCGTTCTCGACCGGACGGGCCGCGCATTCGGCTTTCACTACAACGTCATCGGGATTCATCAGAACTTCGCGGCGTGGAACGGCTTCGTCCCGCGCACGGGGTACGTGCAGCCGAACATCGCCAATCGCTTCACGATCTACGGCCATCCTGGTGCGCTCTTCGAGCGTTACAACGTCTTCGTGACGACGAGTGGACTCTGGCTCTACGACGATTTCTTCAAGGGAAAGAGTCTGCTCGAGGACAAGTTCTCCGCGAGCAACGAGTTTCTGCTGCACGGCGGCTGGTCACTGAATCTCAATCCGACGCTGGCGAGCTTCGCCTTCGATCCGCGACAGTACGCGTCGCTCATCGTGCCCACCGGGCAACCGTCCACGTACGTATCGTTCGTGCCCTCCCCGCGCATAACGACGTTCCTCCTCGGCGCGCGGGTGAACACACCGATCTATCAGCAGTTCGACGCGTCGGTGAGCACGTCGGCGGGGAATGACGTGGACTTCACGGAGACCTCGCGCGTGCGACGTCTCGACGCCGGTGCGTCATTCAACTGGAGGCCGACGGACAAGCTTCGCGTCAACGGCTCGTACGTGAGCTCGATGCTGACGCGTCGTGTCGACGATCAGGTGACGACGCGCATTCGCATCCCGAGGCTCAAGCTCGAGTATCAGCTCGCGCGGCCGGTGTTCGTCCGCTTCGTTGGCCAGTACGCGACGACGACAGGTGATTCGCTGGTGCGGGATCCGCGAACGGGGCAGCCTGTCTTCGTTCCCGGCGGGCCATTCGGCTTCCAGAATCTCCGCCGGACGCCCGTCACGGCCTTTCGCGTCGACTGGCTCTTCTCCTATCGTCCCACCCCGGGCACCGTTTTCTTCGCCGGCTACGGCAGCAGCCTCACCGAGGACGATCCGTTAGCGTTCTCTAAACTCCGGCGCGTCAACGACGGCTTCTTCGTGAAGGCGAGCTATCTCCTCCGGATGTAGCGCACGCGAATCCAATGACCGATCTCCTCGGGAAGCTCTACGACCACAACTGGTGGGCGCACGATGCGATCGTCGCGGACCTTCGCCGCGCCGCGCCAGACGCGGAGACGCTGCGGCTGCTCGCGCACGTCGTCGCGGCCGAGCATCTGTGGCTCTCGCGAATCGATGGCGTGAAGTCGCGCGTCGCGGTCTGGCCGACGCTCACGCTCGACGAAGTCGTTGCACTCGAGGCGGAGAACCGCGCGCGATTTCGCGAGCTGCTCGCGCGGCCAGACGACGCGCGTCTGCGCCGCGTGCAGTACCGCAACAGCGCCGGCAACGACTTCGAGAACGACGTCGAGTCGATCCTCACTCACGTCGCCATGCACGGCCACTATCACCGCGGCCAGATCGCTCGCGTCATGCGTGCCGCAGGCCGTGAGCCGGTGTACACCGACTACATCGGCTTCGTGCGGAAGGGCCGGTGAGGACTGCTTGGTGGTTGGTGGTTGGTGGTTGGTGACTGGTAGCCGTCAGCCACCAGCCACCAGCCACCAGTCACCAATCACCCTACAGGCCAGCGCTCCCTTTGCTCGCGGTCGGTGAGGGCTGGCTTCGAGGAAGACGATCGGTCAGCAATCGAGTGCTCCTCGCGGTTCGAGGTGCGGCGGCCGTTCCGCGAGTGCTCGTCGGTGCCGGGTGCGCTCGGCGCGGATCGGTCAGTCGTGTTCTCGCGGCCGGGCTGCATGCGATCGTCCATGGTCCACATCTCCTTCGTCGTGATGGGACTCCGTAAATCCCGCAGGCCACATGCCGCTCTCGCTCGCGGCGCGCGAATCTCCGCGACCGTCTAGGCCCAGAGGCGGACGCCGCCGATGATCCCGGCGGTGTTGGAGACGATGCTCACGTCGCGAGGGAGCTTTACGTCGAGGAGTCGAGCGTTCCCACCGCCGATGTAGAGGTGGTCGAAGTTCGTGAGATTGCGCAACGACTCGATCGCCTCGACCACGTGCTTCTGCCAGGTCTCGTCACCGTCGCGCTGCCGCGCCGCCTCACCCAGCTCCTCCTCGTATGTTTTGTCTTTGCGAAACGAATGGTGTGCAAGCTCGAGATGTGGACCGAGGTGTCCGTCGACGAAGATCGACGACCCGAAGCCGGTGCCGAGCGTGATCACCATCTCCACACCCTTTCCCTTCACCGCGGCGAGCCCCTGAACGTCGGCGTCGTTCTCGACGCGCACCGGTTTGCCGAGCCGCCGCTCGAGCGCGCGCTTCAGATTGAACCCGTGAAATCGTTCCGTTCCCAGATTCGGCGCGGTGCGTATGACACCGTCGCGGACGACGCCGGGAAAGCCGACCGAGACGCGGTCGAATCGCGGCAGCTCATCCACGAGCTCGCCAATGAGCGAGACGAGCTTCTGAGGAGTGAGGTGCTTCGGGGTATCGACTTTCACGCGGTCGTGCAGCATTCGGCCCCGGGCGTCGAGCACGGATGCTTTCACATGCGATCCACCCACGTCGATGGCGAGCGTCTTGGCTTTCGCGCCGCCAACGCCCTTCACTGCTCGCCTGCGCGGGAGAAGGTGGAGCGGCGATCGTTTCTTCTTGGCCGGCGTCTTCGTTCGAGGCATCCTGGAATAGCTCGGGTTGACCAGAGATCGATTGTACGTCGGACGGGCTGCCGATGGGAGGGAGTGGGTCGCGTTGCCGGGAAATGCGCGCGCCCTCAAGGTTCAAGCGCCAGGAGACTACCCGGCATCTCACCATCGTGCGCGCAACGGCTCGGCTGATCAGAACGCCTCTCGGCGCGGCGGTAATAGTAACGGTCGCGCTCGCGACGGCAGCGTGCACGATGGTCGCGTCGCTCGTCGACGCCGGGCTCTATCGTCAACCTCCCTTTCACGAGGCGGATCGTCTCGCCGTCGTTTACATCACTCGCGAGTCGCCAACCGAGGGGCTGACGCGGCTGCGCTGGTCCTTCCGGCGATTTCAACTACTCCGCGCGACGACACGCCCGGCGCTCTTCAGCGAGCTTGCCAGCTTCACTCGCGTATCGGTGCAGATGCTGGCCGGTGCCGAGGACGCCGAGCCGGTCGAGGGCGAAGTCGTTTCGGCGAGCTATTTCCCCGTACTTGCGGTGACTCCCCAGCTGGGCCGGAGCTTCGCCAGCGATGCACCCGACGACAGCCCGAGCGCGGAGGTCGTCATTGGCCACGATCTCTGGCAGCGCCGCTTTGGTGGCGAGTCGGCGGTGCTGGGACGACGCGCTCGGATCAACGGAACGTCGTTCACGATTGTCGGTGTAATGCCTTCGGGGTTCCGCGGCCTAACGGGACGCGCCGAGCTCTGGATCCGCCCGGGGATGGCTGCGGCCGTCACCTACCCGGACTATGTGACGACGGATCAGAACTTCATCAGCGTCATTGGCCGGCTCGCGCCCAGGGTCACGCTGGAACGGGTGGCGGCGGCGCTCCATGCCATCGGCACGTCGATCGATCGTGCCGCGCCGACGGAGCGCGAGACCGCGCGCGACCGATTCGGAGCCACGGCGCTCTCGTTGAACGCGGCGCGCGTCGATCGAAGCGAGCGGCAGTGGGTGCTGCTCCTTGCGGGTGCCGTCGGATTCCTATTCCTCCTCGCGTGCGCCAATGTTTCCAATCTGCTCATCGTGCGCGCGCTCGCGCGCCGGCGCGAGCTGGCGATCCGCACCGCGCTCGGTGCCTCCCCGCTCGGAATCGCGCGCACTGTTGCTGCCGAGGGCGTGGGTCTCGTCGCGGTGGGAAGTGCAGCGGGAGCGATGATCGCCGCGCTCGCGCTGCCCGCCCTCGTGTTGCCGGCCCGGCTCATTGCCCCGCGGAACATGTATGGCAGCATCGGCGCGTTTGCGGATCCATCGGTCGATGCCAGATTCCTCGCTATCGCCGTCGGTACGGCGCTGCTCGCGGCCATCGCGTGCGCGTTGCTCCCCACCCTCCTGCCCCGGTCGATCGATCTCACCCGTGATCTCAAGGACGGCGCGCCGGCGGCGACGGACGGCATGTCGGCTCGTCGCCTAACGACACGATCGGTCGTCGTCGCGCTCGAGACGGCCCTCGCGCTGATGCTGCTCGTCGCCGGCGGGCTGATGGTGGAGAGTTATCGGCGGCTCAGGAACGCGCCCCTTGGCTTCGAGCCGGAAAATGTACTCACATTCTGGATCATCCCATCGGAGGCGGCGTATCCGCCGTCACGCGCGTCGGCATTCATCGAGCGCGTGTTGGCGGAGATCGGGCGCGTGCCCGGCGTCGTCGCCGCGAGCGTCGACGGCTGCACGCCGGTGAGCACGGGCTGCGCCAACAGCACGTTGTATGTAGTCGGCCGGCCGCAGCCGCGCCCTGAGGACGCGCCTCCCGTGCTGCGGCACTACGTTGGGCCCGAGCACTTCAAGACGCTCGGCGTCCCCCTTCTCCGCGGCCGGGTGTTCGACGCCGGTGACCGTGCCGGACGCCGACGCGTCGCGATCATCAACCAGCTCGCGGCGCAGCGCTTCTTTCCGAACGAGGATCCGATCGGCAAGCGGGTCTGGTTCGGCGGCGGCAGCAGCTTCGACCGTCCGGATTCAGCGGCGGCGATCGTCGGCATCGTCGGCGATGTCGCGTACCAGTCGCTCGACGAACGGCCGATGCAGCCGGACTTCTACACGCCGTACGCCCAGTTCACCTACGCATCGCGGGCGGTGCTCGTTCGCTCGTTAGGCGACGCCGCCGCGCTCGTGCCGGCGATGCGCGCGGCGGTCCGTCGCGTGGACTCGAATATCGCGTTGCGCGACGTGCGCACGATGTCGGAGCAACTGAGCTACGCGTCGGCCGGCCGCCGCTTCGACACGACGCTCCTCGCGGTCTTCGCCTCGATCGCGCTCCTCGTCGCCGGCATGGGCATCTACGCCGTCGTCGCACACACCGTGGCGCAGCGCACCCGCGAAGTGGGCATTCGCATCGCCCTGGGCGCGAGCTCGGGCAACGTGGTGGCGATGGTGATTCGCGAGGGCATGACCATTCCCGCCATCGGGCTCGTCGCCGGCGTTGCTGGCTCACTGGCGCTGACGCGTGTGATACGCGCGGCGCTCTATGGCGTGAGCGCGACGAGCCCCGGCGTTTATCTCTTGCTCACGGCAGTGCTCGCGGGGTGTGGCGTGGCAGCGTGTTATTTCCCGGCGCGGCGGGCAGCCAGGGTCGATCCGGTCCTGGCACTCAAGGCATGACCAGCTGCCGACGAGCGGAGACTACGCGCCCCGCACGACGCTGAGGGGACGCGCCATCTGCTGCTCGACGCTGCGCTCTGGGGCGGCGGCAAGCTTGCGCAACGCACGGACGACGTCCGTGGCGAAGATCTGCCCCGCGCCACGCTCGATCTCCTCGACGGCACCCCAGGGAGAGAAGGGCGGACGGTTCGGGCTCGGCATCTGCAGCGTCTCGAACGCGTCGGCGACGGCGATGATCTTCACGGCGAGCGAGCCGCGCACCAGGTCGACCGGCCAGTCGGCGCCGACGTGCTCGTGGTAATGACTGTACTCTGACACGAGGTCGAGCGCGGCGCGCATCGACGTCGCGATCGGCAGTTGGCGAACGTCGCCTGGGAATTGCTCGAAGAGTCGCAGCAGCCGTGGGTCCTGCGGCCCCAGCTCATGGAGGAGTGCCGCGACACGAAGGTCTTCCAGCTCCTCGCTGCGCATCCCCAGCTCGCGGCCGAGCGTGACGGCTCGCTCGGCGACGCGGAAACTGTGTCCGGTGTTGTGGCGTTCGCTGGACTCGAGATGAAAGGTCATCAGCTCGAGCATCGTCATGTACGCGCCCTTGAGGTCTTCCAGTCGCGCGCGACGTTGATCGGCCAGCGTACCGACGACATAGCCGGTGAGGATGAGGAAACCCGCCCACGGGATCATCGTGAGCAACAGCCGCGGGTTGAGTCCCGCCTCGAAGGCGGCAGACCCATTCAGCCCAACGAAGGCCTCGAAGAACGCAACGAGGACGACGATGAAGACCGACGACCAGACAGCACTTCGCCGCCCGAGATAGAAGCCGGCGGCGATGACGGGCAGATAGTAGAAGTTGAGAAACGCGATCTTCTCGTCGATGAACCAGTGAATGGCCAGCATCGACCCAACGAGCAATAGCACGAGGACGAGCTCGAAATGCTCGAAGACGAACCACCGGGCGCGGTCGACTATCGTCTGGCGGATGACCGGGGTTTCATGAGAGATACGCATCATGACAGGGACGCGCGGGAACGGGCGTGTGCAACATGTTTGGTGGTCGGGGGTTGGTGGCTGGTGACTGGTGATTGGTGGCTGGTGGTTGGTGATTGGTGGCTGGTGGTTGGTGACTGGTGAATTCGGAACGAAGCGGTGATTGTAAGCACCTAGCACCTAGCACCTAGCACCTAGCACCTAGCACCTAGCACCTAGCACCTAGCACCTAGCACGTGCCACCAGCCACCAGCCACCAGCCACCAGATGAAGTCTTACGACTCCGCCTACTTCCACCGCTGGTATCGCGACCCACGAACGCGTGTCACGTCCGACCGCGCGCTGGACCGAAAGGTTCATCTCGCACTCTCGGCGGCGGAGTACATGTTGGGCCGGCGCGTGCGGACCGTGCTCGACGTCGGGTGTGGCGAGGGGCGATGGTTCGTTGCGCTGCGCCGGATCCGCCCCGGCATCTCCTACACGGGTGTCGAATCGAGCGAGTACGCCGTCGACACGTTCGGCGCGAGCCGCAACATTCGTCGCGGGAGCTTCGGAACGCTCCGCTCCCTCAAGCTGCGCGGGCCGTTCGACCTCGTCGTCTGCGCCGACGTGCTGCAGTACGTGTCGAAGGAGGATCTCGCACCAGGCCTGCGCGAGATCCGCCGCTTGTTAGGTGGTGTTGCCTACATCGAAGCGTATGCGCGCGAGGACGACATGGTCGGTGACATGGACGGTTGGCACTTCCGCTCGGCGGCGACATACCGGCGGGAATTCAAGGCCGCGCGGCTGACGCATTGCGGCTTGTACTGCTTCATCGATGCCGACAAGATCAGCGCGGTCAACGCTCTGGAAATCTGTTCATGATGCTTCGCCTCGAGCTGCTTTGGCACGACGTCGCCCGCGCGTTCACTCGCACGCAGCCCACTCTTCGTCGGCCCTGACGATTACGCGCCTGGCCGCGCGTGCCACTCGGCGATCAGCTTTTTCTCCTGCCCTAGGCAGGAGCCGCGAACGATTCGAGCGCACCACACCGCGGACATCGCATCGTTGTCACTGCGACCGGCTCCTTGGGCTTCGCCATCCCCCACCAGTGGAGTTCCGGCTTGCCCGGCGCCCACCGCTCCTCGACCCATCCGCCATATGCCCGGTCCGCAATGAATCCAGGTTCCATAGGCGTGTGGCAGCGCAGACACTGTACGGGACTATCCATCTCTCGTCACTCTTGGTTGTGATGTTCGGGCAGTCGCACTTCCGGCAGCCCCAACTATCACTATCGGTTGGCTCCAGCCTTCGCATGCCACTCCGCGAGTACCTCTTTCTCCTTCTCCGCCGACAGACCAGCCTTTAGCGTTTCCTGACGCTCCGGCGACTGCTGGTGGTAATACTCCAGCGTGTCTCGCGTCGTCACGGCGAGCGGACGGAACGTCAGGCCTAACGCGAGCTCCGGCGAGATATCGAAGCGGGCGAAGCCCAGATTCTTGCCCCGTGCCGGCTGCCAGACCGGCATTTCGCGATACGGCCGCACGTCGCGCGCGATGAGAAAATCCGTATCGACCCAGGTGAACGTCGCCTCTGAAGTCGTCGCCGCCTTGATGCCGTACAGGAACTCGGCGAACGAGCGCGGATTCTTTGGCCCCACCGCGTTGAACACGCCAGGCGCGTTCTGCTCGCAGAGCCGGATCATCCACTCCGCGAGATCGCGCGCGTCGATGATCTGCACCGGATCCGTACCGTCGCCAGGCGCGAGGACCTCGCCCCCGCGCTCGATCCGCACCGGCCAGTACGTGAATCGGTCGGTGAGGTCGCCTGGGCCGATGATCAGCCCCGGCCTAACGATTGTCGTCCGTCCCGGGAAGTATTTCTGCGCCTCTTTCTCGGCGAGCGCCTTCACGAGGCCGTACGGCATCGGCTTCGAGCGGTCCCAGCGTGCCGTCTCCTCGGTGAAGACGGGCGCGTCCGACGTCATTGGCACACGGCTCAGATCGGAGTACACGGAGCGCGTCGACACGAAGACGTACTGCTTGACGTTGTTCTTGAGCAGATCCGCGGTCAGCGTCACCCAGTGCGGATCCGTCTGCACGGAATTGTCGATCACCGCATCCCACTGCCGGCCCTCGAGCGACTTGAGATCACCCGTGCGGTCGCCGATCAGCTTCTCGACCGTGGGAAAGAGCTTCGGGTTGGTCTTGCCACGATTGAACAGCGTCACCGTGTGGCCGCGATCGAGCGCGTACTGCACCTGATACGGACCGATGAAGCCCGTGCCGCCGAGGATGAGAATGCGCAATGGGCGCGTCGCCTTCTCGCGAGGCGGCGACGTGAACTCTACCCGATCGCTCTGCGGAATCTGAGCCGGATGGGCACACGCGTCCGCGGAAATACCGAGGCCGATGGCGCCACCGGCGACGGCCGTGGTCTTGAGAAAGTCGCGGCGAGAGGTGCTCATTTCGTGGAGAGATGAATGATTGGTCTTGACCAAGAGCGTTGGCGCGGACTAATGCGATCAATAACGGACACTACGCGAAGGACAACAATTGTGTTGTAAGGCTTGCGGAGCGCCAGTCTCGTGCGCATGCTCGTGCGTCTCCCAACCCCATCCGATCTGATGCGAATTCGAGCTCTCCTGCTTCTTGCGCTCTCCGCGAGTGCCCTGCCGGCGCAGCAGCCCGCGCCCGACAATACGCAGCGCTACGTGAAGACCAATGTCATGATCGCCATGCGCGACGGCGTTCGGCTCAACACGGACATCTACGCGCCGAAGGATGCCACGGGACCACTGCCGGTCATCTTCGCCAGGACGCCATACGGCATCGACGGAGCCGCTGGGGCCCTCAATACCGCGTACCGCGAGCTGGCGGACGACGGCTACATCTTCGTCTTCCAGGACCTCCGCGGCCGCTTCAGGAGCGAGGGGCAGTTCGTCATGCAGCGCAACGCCCGCAGCGCCGCCGAGCGGAAGAACCCGAAGGCGATCGACGAAGCGACCGACGCCTACGACACCATCGACTGGGTCATCAAGAACGTGCCTAACAACAACGGCCGCGTCGGCATGCTCGGGGTATCGTACACGGGGTGGACGACGGCGATGGCGCTCACCGATCCCCACCCGGCGCTCAAGGCCGCGTCACCGCAGGCCTCGCCCTCGGACATGTGGCTCGGCGACGACTTCCACCATAACGGCGCGTTCCGTCTCAGCTATGGCTTCGAGTACGCGGCGATGATGGAGGCGGGCAAGGACGTCGAGCACTTCAACTTCGACAAGTACGACACCTACGAGTGGTATCTCGCGTTAGGCCCGCTGTCGAACGTCAACGCGAAGTATCTGCATGGCAAGATTCCGACGTGGAACGATTACGTCGCGCACCCGAACTACGATCTCTTCTGGCAGCGCCAGACGCTGATTCCAGCGCTGACCCAGGTCACGGTGCCGACGCTCAACGTCGCCGGCTGGTGGGACCAGGAAGACTTCTACGGCCCGATCCAGATCTACGAGCGCCTCGAGAAGTTCGACAAGGACAACAAGAACTTCCTCGTCGTCGGTCCGTGGAATCATGGCGGATGGAATGCGCAGTCAGGGCAGAAGCTCGGCAACATCGACTTCGGGAGCCCGACGTCGAAGTACTTCCGTGACAGCATCCAGGCGCCATTCTTCGCCTTCTATCTCAAGGATCGCGGCAACCTCCATCAGCCGGAAGCGATGACCTTCGAGGGCGGCGCCAACCAGTGGCGTCGGTACGATGCCTGGCCGCCCAGGGCAAACGTGACGCCTCGCTCGATCTTCTTCCGCGACAGCGGCGGTCTCTCCTTCGACGCGCCGGTTGTCCAACAGGGCGCACCTAACTACGACACGTACGTCTCCGACCCGGCGCACCCCGTGCCCTATCGGCACCGCCCGATTCAGGCCACGTACGACCCACGCGGCTCGGGCTGGTACACGTGGCTCACCGAAGATCAGCGATTCGTGCGCGACCGACCCGACGTGCTCACCTGGGAAACGCCGCCGCTCACCGAAGACGTCACCATTGCTGGCGACATCACCGCCGATCTCTTCGCCGCGACGACGGGCAGCGACGCCGACTGGATCGTGAAGCTCATCGACGTCTATCCGGAGGACATGCCTAACGATCCGAAGATGGGCGGCTACGAGTTCATGATCGCCAACGAGGTGTTCCGGGGCCGGTACCGCAACAGCTTCGAGCGGCCGCAGGCGATCACGCCGAACCAGACGACGGAATTCAAGTACTCGCTGCACACCCAGAGCTATCGCTTCCAGAAAGGCCACCGGATCATGGTCCAGGTGCAGAGCAGCTGGTTCCCGATCATCGATCGCAACCCGCAGACGTTCGTCCCGAACATCTTCGAGGCCAAGGCGTCGGATTACAAGCCGGCGACGATCAAGGTGTATCGCTCGCCGCAAGCGGCGTCGCATCTCGTTCTGCCCGTGGTGACGGAGACGCGCACCATACCGTGATCAAGGTCGTTAGGCACAGCGCGCACAAACCCTCGGTCATCGAGCGGGTGATCGCCGTGCTCGTCGCGGCGATCGCCCTCCAACAGGGCTACCAGGGCGCCGAAGGATTGCGCGAGGGCCACGATCCGCGCCTCGTCACCCTCGGCTATACAATGGTGCTCATCACCGGAATCGTTGCCGCATACGCAGTCTGGCGCGGACTTGATTGGGGCCCGGGTGCGCTCGGACTCAACGGCTTGATGACGGCAGTATTTGTCGTGAGCCTCGGGCCGCTGCTCGACATTCCGCCAGAAGGCCGGAGCGGTCTCTGGATTGGTGGCGGGGTGATTGTGTTGCTGACCGCCGCCGGCTTCTGGTACACTCAGCGACGCGTGCGCCGCCCCTCAGCTGTCGATCACTTGCCGTCCTAGCAGGGCAAACTGCTTACTCGGAGAACGCCAACATGATGACGTTCGAGAAGTGGAAACAAGACACCGCGCGCAACGTCTTCACGCCTCGCAGCGATGCCCTCAAGGCCATCGATAGAGCGTTCGAGAAATGGGAGAAGCAGAAGAACACGCCCAACCTCCTCGATTTCTCGAACAAGGTGAAAACGTGGATCACGCTCAAGGGCGACAAGTGGCGCACGAGCACGCGCAACTCCAATGGCACCGTCGAAAGGCTCGTCGGCGAGCTCGCCAAGGATCCCGTGGTCGGGAAGGACTTCATCCCCTTGCTCCAGATCAAGCCCAAGGACACGAAGCCGGGCATCGGCAAGATCGTCAACCAGAAGGATCCGGACGGGCACTGGCACACCGTCTATTTCCAGACCGAGAAGAACTCCTGTGGTCCGGCGTGCATTCGCGCCATCGTCCGGATGGTGCACAACAAGGACCTCGGCGAGGACGGTCTCCGTGCACTCGTCGAGATGGCTGAGGAAGGCGTTGGGTATGCGGGCAGCCTCGGTCAGGGCGGCGTTGTGCTGCCGTCTTCGGTGCATGACTGGGGGCCGAGCGGCGGGGGTAGCTGGCTCATTCCCGAAGCGCTCAAGTGCGTGGACCCACCCATCCGGGCGACGCACACCAAGCTCGCCAACACCCTGCTTACCACGACCAGGAAGCAACCCGCCATCGCGGTCGTGAGCTGGTCGACCGGCGGCAAGCACTACGTCGTCGTCGCCGGGAAGCTGCAGAACGTGCCTAACGCGTATCTCGTCCTCGATCCGTGGTACGGCTTGCAGACGATGCCGGTGACAGGCAACCGCATCGGGCTGTACAAGCCCGTGAACGCGCAGGGGCAGGTCCAGGCGACCGGCACCTGGGACGGATGGGTGTGCAAGGTGGTCTGACCTCGCGCCGACATCACCCTACGCGCAGCGACAGACTCACGAGCGCCTCGGCGAAGCGCTCCGCCGCCTTCGGGGCGTGGAGCAGGAAGAGTGACGGCTCGATGAGCTCGAGCTCCAGCAGCAGGAAGTCGTCACCAGCCGCGGCGAGATCGACGCGGGCGTAGAGTAGATCGTTAGGCTCCACGCCTGTCAGCGCACCGGCAGCGGCGAGCACACGCTCGGCGCAGCGGTGCGCGGCCGCGGGCGCGCTCGCGAGCGCGGACTTCGGCATCGGATGGCCGTCGACGAGCGCCGAACGGCGTCGCACGGCGTGGGTGAACTGTCCGCCGGCAAAGAGAAGCGACAGCTCCCCCTGCTCGGCGAGCGCCGTCAGATGCGGTTGCAGCATCACGTCCCGCCCTGGCAGGAGGCGCTCGAGATGCGCCTGAGCCGCGGCCAACTCGTTAGGCATGAAGCGCCGCGTCTCGTGCGCCGACGCCGACACCGCCGGCTTGACGACGAGGTCGTGCCACCCGTGCTCGCGCGCGACGTCCGTAACGTGCACCGGTGCTCCCATCGTGGCGAACACCGTGTCGATCACCGGCACGCCGGCGCGCGCGATCTCGCCGAGATACTGCTTGTGCGAGTTCCACCGCACGAGGCGGGCGTCGTTGTGCAGGGTCGTCGACGCGGACACGCGATCGACCCACTCGAGAAACTCGGCGTGCCGGAGGTGATAGTCCCACGTCGAGCGGATGACGACGGCGGCGGCCGAGCTCCAGGCCGCCGCCGGATCGTCCCACGCGGCGGCGCGCACGCGCACGCCGCGTCGCTCGAGCGCGCTCGCGAAGAGCTGATCGTCCTCCGTCAGCTCGGGGCGCGCTGCGTACGTCGCGAAGAGGACGAGCGACTGCTCGGCGTCATCGTTCGTCATTCCGCTTCGGCGCGCCGGCCGCTTTCGTCGCCCCCGCCTGTACTGCCGCCTTGAGCGACTTGTTCGGATACGGCGGCGGCGCCGGGACCGGGATCGGATGCGCCTTGATCTCACCCTGCAGATACGCGATCGCCGCGTCGAGCTGCGCATCCTGGCCGTTGAACGTCGCGTGCGGCTCGTTGTCGACGACGATGTCCGGGTCGACACCGTGTCCCTCGATGAGCCACTGCCGTTCCGGTCCGTAGACGCCCATCTCCGCCGCGGTGGCGATGCCGCGATCGACGAGCACGTTGCTCGACGACAGCCAGATCTCGCCGCCCCACGTCCGCGTGCCGATCACCTTGCCGAGTCCGAGCCGGCGGAACCCTTCGCTGAACGCTTCGCCGTCGGACGCCGTGTTCTCGTCGGTGAGCACGACCATGTGCCCGCGGAAGGCGTACTGCATGTTCCAGTATGGATTCCCCGTGCGCGCCTGCCAGTAGAACCACGCTTTCCGCATCAACCGCTCGAGGAGCCAGCTGTCGATGTTGCCCCCGTTATTGTGCCGGACGTCGATGATCAGACCATCGCGGTTGAACGCCGGGTAGTAGTCGCGCGCGAACTGCGCGATGTCGTTCGAGCCCATGGCGCGGAGATGCACGTAGCCAATCTTGTTCTCGCTCTTCTTCTCCACGGCGAGGCGACGGGTGTACTCCCACTCCGAGTAGCGGAGCGCCTGCTCGCGCTGCTGGCTCACGGGCGTGACGACGACTTCGCGCTCGCCGCCGCTCTTCGGTTTCAGGCGCAGCAGCACCTGGTGATCGGCCTGGTCGCGCAGCAGCGATCCGATGTCGGGAACGCTCAGCGTCGGCACGCCGTTCACCGCCGCGATGACGTCACCCTCGGCGACGTCGACTCCGAAGCGCGCGAGCGGTGCGATCTCACGCGGCGCGTCGGGGTCGGTCCGGTAGATGTGATCGACGCGATAGCCGCCGGCGCGATCGTCTCGCGTTAGGCGGGCGCCGAGCGAGGCGGGGGCGACGACGTCCGTTCCGCGGCGAATGTCGCCGCCGTAGACGAAGATGTGCAGCGCCGACAGCTCGCCGACCATCTGCGCGAGGATGTCACTCAGCTCGGCGCGGTCGGTGACGCGCTCGACGAGCGGCGCGTAATGCTGGCGCATCGCCGGCCAGTCGACGCCGTTCATCCCCTTGTCGTAGAAGTAGTCGCGCTCGAGGCGCCACGCGTCGGCGAACTCCTGCCGCCACTCGTCACGCGGGTCGAAGTGAAGGACCCAATCCTTGAGGTTGACCTGCGCCTTGGAGAGATCCGTCGGCGCCTTCGTGCCCGCGTCGACGACGAGGAGATCGTTGTTCCGCCTGACGAGCATCTTCTTCCCGTCGAGCGAGAGCTCGTAGCCGCGAACGTCGGCCATGAACGTCTCGGGCTTCGGATCCTTGTTCTCGATCGGGAAGCTCATGAGCGCGGGCCGCGTCGTGAACCCGGCGTCACGAGAGAGGAAGTAGAGGCGCTTGCCGTCGGTCGTGAGCAGCCCGTAGTTGCCAGGGGGCACGGGGACCTCGATGAGACGCCTCTCAATCCCGTCGAGGTTTACCAGCAGGCGCGGTGAGGGTGGCACGCCCTGGCGCGCGGCGGGCGGTTTGATGCTGTCGGGCGCGGGGCTCTTGGCCGTGCTGTCGGTCTTCACCGCCACCGGCTTCCCGGATCCGAGCTCGTCGTCCGGCTGGAACGGCGACCGCTCGTTAGGCGACAGCGCCAGCGCGAAGATCATCGTCTGCTTGTCGAAGAATGGCTCCGGCGCGCGCGATCCCCACGGCGCTCCGACGAGCGACTGTAGATTCCGATCGGAGAGGAAGTAGAGCCACTTTCCGTCGGGGCTCCACGTCGGGCTCTCGCTGTCGTAGCGATCAGAGGTGACGGCCGTCGCCTTCCCCGACTCGACGGAGTAGAGAAAGATCTGTCCGAACTGATTGGTCGCTGGCGCCACATAGGCGAGCCACTTCCCGTCCGGCGACCAGCGGACGTCACCGAATCCGCCGTCGTTGTTCACGGCGAGCCGGGTGTTTTTCTTCGTCTGGGTGTCGTAGAGCCAGAGCTGTTGATCCTTGTCGGTGTGCGCGATGTAGCGGCCGTCCGCGCTCGGGATGCCGTCCCAGCGCAGCACCTTCGCATCGTTCGTGAGCTGCGTGCTCGCGCCGATGCCGTTGGCGGGCACCCGCCAGAACTCCACTTCCCCGCTCTGGTCGGTGAGCGCGAGCAGCGTTTTGCCGTCCGGCATGAAGCGGCCGCCACGGACGCGAATCTTCTTGTCGCGCACGGCTTCGACGAGGCGGCCCTGCTGCACCGGTGCGACGAAGAGTTGGCCGCGTGCCGTGAGGACGACACGATCACCGTTAGGCGAGAGGTGCACGTCGGTGATCCACTCGACCGGATTCTTGATCCACTTCTCGCGCATCTGCTCGAAGTCGGACACGAGCGAGATCGGGATCTGCGTGTCGCTCCCGGAGCCGATGTCATATACGCGCAGATCAGCACCCGATTGATAGACAATTTTGCCGTCGCCTAACGAAGGAGAGAGAACATCAAAATCCGCGTGGCGGGTGTGCTGTTTGAGATCCTTGCCGTTCAGATCCATCGACCAGAGGTTCATCGTGCCGTCGCGGTCGCTGGCGAAGTAGACGCGATCCTTCCACACCATCGGCGAGCGGCTCGTGCCCTCGTAGTCCGAAGTGAGCGGCTGCGCGTGCTCGGCGTTGGGCGCGAAGCGCCAGATATTCTGCGCCGTGCCGCCGCGATAGCGCTTGGTGTTGCTCCCCTGCCAGGCGAAGCGGGTGAAGTAGAGCGTCCCGTTGTCGTAGGAGCCGTCGCTCGCCTGCGCGAGCGGCACGAGCGTCGTGGTGTTGTTCCGCGGGTCGACGGTGGCGAGCTCCGGATTGGGGAGCGTCGAGTAGCGACGCGTGGTGTAGAGCACCTTCCCGTCCGGCGTCCAGCCGACGACGGTCGCGGCGACGCCCTCGTACGTACGGCGCGTGGGCACTCCGCCGCCTAACGGCATCGTGTACACCTCGGTCGGCCCTTCGTAGGTCGCCGAGAAGGCGACGGTCTGGCCGTCGGGTGAGATGGCGGCGTGCGACTCCTCGCCCGCATTGGATGTGAGCCGCTGGGCGACGCCGCCGGTGATCGGCACGCGCCAGAGGTCTCCCTCGGCGGTGAAGACGACCGTGTTCCCGGCGACCGCCGGAAAGCGGTAGTAGCCGAGCTGCGCTTGCTGCGCCTGTTGCGCGGCGAGCGGAGCCGCCGCGGCGGCGAGGACGATGGCGAGGGCGGTAATTGGACGCATGGTGGCGTGGATTTGAGGGCTCCCGAGCTTATGGACCGGTCGCGCCGGGAGCAAGGAACTGGGACGAACCGGCCCCGCTCGGCGTCGAAATGATGTTGTGTGAGCTGTCGTCGGTTGGCAGCTTGGCTTTGATGCTGATCCCGCGCGAGCAGCTGGTTGCGGCACCGGATCCGGAACGTCGGTACCGGCTTCTCGAGCTGGTACGCCGGCTCGGACGCGAGCGCCGCTTGAGTGAACGAACGATCGCGGCGTACGTGCATTGGATTCGGCGATTCGTCGTGCATTTCGGCCGCCGGCATCCGCGCGAGTTGAGCGTCGAGCACGTACGAGTGTTCCTGTCGTTTCTCACGACGGAGCAGCACGTTGCTGTGTCCACGCACAATCAGGCCCTTGCTGCTTTGACCTTCCTCTACGCCTCCGTGCTGCGGTCCCCCTTCGAGCGAATGCCTGGGGTGCTTCCGGCATATCGATCG
>DATEPP010000271.1:0-4007 GCA_035273165.1 Gemmatimonadaceae bacterium | reverse complement strand
CTGCCTAACGGCTCTCCTCGCCGCCGGCGTTTCGAGTGGCGCGATGGCCCAGTCGCCGCGACTTGCCTTCGCCCAGCCATCGCCCGGCGTGCGCGTCACCGCCGACGTACCCTTCGACACCGCGGACGGCGCGACGCTCGCGATGGACCTGTATCAGCTTCCCCGCGCTCGCGGCGCGCGCCCGCGGGTGGCGCTGATCTTCTTCAACCAGGCGATGGGCGCCGATCGAAGAGGTCCGCTCTACACGGCGTGGGCGCGCGCTGCCGCATCTCAGGGCCTGGTTGGCATCCTCCCCGATCTTCGCCAGGGGCGCCAGGCGCGTGACTTCGAGGCAGTGCTGCGGTTTCTCACAAGCCACAGCTCAGCACTGGGCATCGACACTGCCGCAATCGCCGTCTATGCGGCGTCGGGGAATGTCTTCACTGCCCTCCCCGTGCTCGAGCAGCCATCGCTGACGGCGGTGCGCGCCGCGGTGATCTACTACGGAACAGGCCCTGTCACGACCTTTCGTCGCGATCTGCCGCTGCTCTGGGTGCGTGCTGGTCTGGATCGGCCGGAAGTGAACCAGGAGATCGCCGCACTCGCGTCGCGCGCGATCGCGCAGAACGCGCCCGTGACGCTCCTCAATCATCCAACGGGCTATCACGGCTTCGAGCTCTTCAACGACGACGACGCCACGCGCGCGGTGATCGTGCAGACGCTCGCCTTCGTTAGGCAGGCGACATCGCGTCCATATCAGCGGGCGCTCGCCGCGGGCGCGCGTGAGGCGGCAGCAGCGGGGGCCGTGCAGTCCGGCAACTACCACGAGGCCGCCGAGCTCTACGCGGAGCTCGCGCAGGCGCGACCGAGCGATGCGAGGCTCCGATTGTCGCTCGGCGAATCCTTGCTTGGCGACGGGCGCTACCGCGAGGCCTGCTCGCTGTTCGAGAGCTTGAAAGATCGCGGGCTCGGCTATCGCGACCTCGGGCTGCCGGCGGCCCGTGCCTGTGCCCGAGCGGGCGACGGCGACGCGGCGATCGGATGGCTCAGAAGTATCCCGTCACGATTTCTTCCCCGCAGCGTCGCCGACGATTCAGCGTTCGCATCCATTCGAGGCCGTCCGGACTTCACCGCCATCTTCTCCGTCCCGCCTCAATAAATCCGCGGAGAGGGTTCGCGGTTCCCTTGGCGGCGCATCCCAGATCGGCTCCTTGCGAGACGCCATTCCCGCTTTCATAATCGGCGCTCGCACCAAACGCTCCGGCTCCCATCCTAGCGATCGGAGTCCGGTAGCTGTTGTCCATTTTCGGCTCGGAGGATTGATGAGAAAGCGAGCACCCATGCTCTGGCAGCTGCTCCCCGGCGCACTTCTTCTCTTCGCGGGGACGGCCGCGGCACAAACACGCACCGCGATCACCGGTTTGGTGACCGATTCGACCGCGCAACAGCCGATCGTGGGCGCCGAAGTCGTCATCGTCGGCGCCGGCGGCGCGACCTTGCACGGCGCGCGCACCGACGCCTCGGGACGTTACGTACTCTCTAATCTCACGCCCGGTGACCAGATCGTGCGTGTTCGGTTCGTCGGCTACGCGCCGAAGGAGCGCACCGTCGCCGTTCGCGACGGTGTGACCGCAACCGCCGATTTCGCGCTCACGCCGCGATCACTGCAACTCGACCAGGTGGTCATCACCGGCACCGGCGGCGCCGTCCAGAAGCGCGCCGTCGGCAACGTCGTCGAAACGGTGAACGCCACCGACGTCGTGCAGACGGCGGCGCCGAGAACGGTCGATCAGCTCGTGGGCGCCCGCACGCCCGGCGTCATCGTGATGCCGGCGTCGGGGCAGGTCGGTACCGGTCCGCAGCTCCGCGTCCGCGGCGCGAGCAGCCTGTCGTTGAGCAACGATCCGATCATCTACATCGACGGCGTTCGCATGAACAGCGACGTGCAGCCGCTCGTTGGCGGCCTACAGCGTGGCGGTGGCGGTCCGAGCCGGATCAACGACATCGATCCCGAGAACATCGAGAGCATCGAGATCATCAAGGGTCCAGCGGCGGCCACACTGTACGGGACCGAAGCGTCCAACGGCGTCATCCAGATCATCACCAAGCGCGGTCGCGCTGGTCAGTCGCGGTGGGATTTCTCCACACGTCAGGGAACGATGTGGCTGCAAAATCCAGAGGGACGCGCCGGGTATCTCTATGGCAAAGTCCCGGCGACTGGCAATCCGTGCACCGGCAGCGGTTGCACCGTGTTCAGCTCGACCTGCTCGGGCGCGCCCTGTCAGATCGTCGGATTCAACCTCTATCAGTACGATGTCGCGAACGGCAACAAGCCGATCTTCCAGAACGGCCGCACGCAGGGTTATGTCGGGAGCCTGAGCGGCGGCTCGCAAGCCAACAGCTACTTCCTCTCCGGCTCGTACGACGACGACGTCGGCGTCGTGTCGTGGAACTGGGACAAGAAATTCAATGGCCGAGCGAACGTCGACGTCCAGGCGAACGACAAGCTCCGCCTCTCGGGAAGTGTTGGGTACATTCGCGATCGCGCACGGCTCGCGCAGGGAGCGATCGACATCGACCCCTTCAGCAATCTCGTCTGGGGCACGCCTCTCACAGTGAACACATCCAAGCGGGGCTTCGGCTTCTCCCCGCCGCAGGAGTGGCAATCGGTGGAGAGCCACGGAGACAACGATCGGACGACGATCGGGTTGACGGGCACGTACAACCCATTCTCCTGGTTCACGAACCGCATCACCGCGGGATATGACGTCAGCGCGCAGAACAACTCGTTGCTCTACCCCCGTCAGGCGTTAGGCGCCGCCGATCCGCTCGGCAACAACGGCCTCGGGAACAAGCGCGTCGACCGGATTGCGGATAACTACCTCACGCTCGACTACGCGGGATCGGCGAAGTACACCTTCCGCGAGACGCTCGATCTCACGACGTCGGTAGGCCTCCAGCACTATCGCCGGGAGACGAGCGCCATCTCGGCGACTGGGACGACGTTCCCCGCCACGCCGATCACCACCATCTCCGGCGGTGCGACGCGGAACGGGCTGGAGACCTATCAGGCGAACGCCACGGTCGGCATGTACGTGCAGGAGGAAGCAGGCTGGAAAAACCGCCTCTTCCTCGTTGCGGCACTCCGGGGTGACGACAACAGCACCTTCGGAAAGGACTTCAAGGCCGCCTACTACCCCAAGGTCAGCGGCTCGTGGGTGTTGAGCGAGGAGCCCTGGTTCCACGTGCGTGGCATCGACCAGCTGCGGCTGCGCGCCGCGTTAGGCGCGGCCGGCACGCAGCCCGGCGCCTTCGATGCGCAGCGGCTGTACGACCCGAGCGTCGGGTATCAGGACCAGCCGGGTCTGGTTCCGTTTGCGTTAGGAAACCCTCAACTCCGTCCGGAGCGCAGCCGCGAGCTCGAGACGGGCTTCGAGACGACGGTGCTCAGCCGGATCGACGTGTCCTACACGCACTACACCAGGAAGATCACCGACGCCATCGTGTTCGTGCCCGTCGCGCCATCGGTCGGGTTCCCGAACACGCAGGTCGTCAACATCGGCCGGATGAAAGGATGGGGCGACGAGCTCGGGGTGAATGCGCGGATCCTCGACGGGAAGCGCGTTGCGTGGGAGATCGGTACGCAGCTCGCCAACAACGGCAACCGCATCGAGGACATGGGCGGCACGCAGTTCCTGACCGTCGGTGGCGGCGGCCAGGCGCAGAATCGCGTCGGCTACGGCATCGGCGACTTCTTCCTCTACAAGGTCCGCTCGGCTACGCTCGACGCCACAGGAAAAGTCACGAGCGCCATCTGCGACGGCGGCACGGGCAAGTCCGGACTCGAGCAGGGCGGACCAGATGTACCGTGCTCGCAGGCGCCGCGCGTCTACTGGGGTCACTCGCAACCGACATGGCAGGCCGGCCTCAATAGCACGGTCACGCTGTGGCAGAATCTCAGACTCTACGCGCGCGTCGACGGGAATGGCGGGCATCTGCAGTCGGACACGGAGATCCGGGCGCTGCAC
>DATEPP010000270.1:0-2057 GCA_035273165.1 Gemmatimonadaceae bacterium | reverse complement strand
GAACCCCGCTGACTCGAGTGGTCAGCCCGAACATTCCCTCATACACATCACACGCTCGAGTCGAGGTACGGAGGATTTATGAAAAACTCAATCAGGCTGTTGCTCTCGGCCGCGGCGATTCCCTTCTTTGCCGCAACGCTGCTTGCGCAGCAAACCACGCAGGCCGTTGATCCGGCACGAAGACCGAAACCGCGAAGACCAAACCCGAATCGTCGGTCACCGTCGCCAAAAAGATCAGTACCCTACCGACGATCGAGTTCCAGCATCTCCGTCCGTCGGATCAACGCGGCCTCAATGTCTTCGAGACGCCGAAGTACGACACGGTGCCATACACCGGGTTCAAGCTCGGTTGGGGCGCGGCCTTCACGCAGCAGTTTCAGGGCCTGCACCACAGCAATACGGCAGCTCCGAAGCTCGACGCCGGCGGCGTGAACCAGAACCAGCTGATCACGATCGGCAACGGCTTCAACAACGCCGTCGCGAATCTGTACCTCAACGCGCAGGTGGCGAAGGGCATCCGGCTCGCCATGACGAGCTATGCCTCGGCGCGGCACCATCAGGAGTCGTGGATCAAGGACGGCTACGCCCTCATCGACGAGTCGCCGATCGACAATCCGCTGCTCAACGGCATAATGAAGTACACGACGCTCCGCGTCGGTCACTTCGAGATCAACTACGGCGACCAGCACTTTCGCCGCACCGACAATGGGCAGGCGATGTACAACCCGTTCGTCGGCAACCTGATCCTCGATGCATTCACGACCGAGATCGGTGGTGAGGTGTACCTCCGCAATGGTCCGTGGATGCTGATGGGTGGCGTGACAGGTGGCGAAGTGCACGGTCAGGTCACCGCTCCGGCGAAGCGCAGCCAGAGCTACCTCGGAAAGGTTGGCCTCGACGAGATCTTCGCGCCGAACCTCCGCTTCCGGCTCACGGGCTCGATGTACGCCAACGGCCAGTCGGCGAGCAACACGCTCTTCACCGGTGACCGCGCTGGTTCCCGCTACTACGACGTGCTCGAGAACACTACGTCGACCGAGACCGCCAATGCGTGGTCGGGCGCGATCCGCCCCGGCTTCAGCAACAACGTGCACAGCTACGTCGTGAATCCCTTCATCAAGGTCGGCGGCGCGGAGTTCTTCGGTAACATCGAGACGGCGTCGGGCAAGGGCGGCACGGAGCTCACGAATCGCACGATCCGTCAGCAGGCGTACGAAGGTCTCTACCGCTTCGCGAAGGATCAGCTCTACCTCGCCACCCGCTACAACACGGTGAAGGGTGAGCTGGCCGGCATCACGAACGACATCACGGTCAACCGCTGGCAGTACAGCGCCGGTTGGTTCGTGACCCCGCTGCTCCTGACGAAGGTGGAGTGGGTGAACCAGAAGTACCTCGACTTCCCGAGCACGGACATCCGCAACGGCGGTCAGTTCAAGGGCTTCATGGTCGAGGGCGTGCTGGCCTTCTAACAGGCAAGCGAATGACAGCACGGGGCGCGCGGCCGAATGGCCGCGCGCCATCTTCGTTCGAGTCGGTTCACGTTAGGCGGAAGCCAAGAGGACGTATGCAAACCCTGAGTCAATCCGGTGACGTCGTCGAGAGCGCAACGCGCACCGATCCGATCATCGTCGCCACTGATGGCCTGCCACAATCGCGAGGAGCGCTCGCGATGGCGCGAGCGCTGGCCGGACGGCTCCACGCGACGATCGACGTCGTCGCCGTTCATCAGTCGCCCGCGCTCATGGCGCCAGACGGCCAACTGCTCCTCGATCCCAACGTGACGGCGAGCCTCAGAGCCGATCTGACGCGTCGGGTCCGCGACCAATGCACACACTCCCGCCGGGACGGCGCGCCGGCGGAAGAGGTCGAAGTGCTGAACGGCGAGCCGGCGCGTGTCATCAGCGACGTCGCGGCGAGCCGTAATGCTCAGATGATCGTCGTCGGAATCGGGCGGCACGAGCTCGTCGACCGAATCTTCGGTGACGAGACCGCGCTCAAGGTCGCGCGCTCCAGTCGATTACCGGTCCTCGCCGTTCCGGATAATGACTTCGGCGTGC
>DATEPP010000269.1:0-3828 GCA_035273165.1 Gemmatimonadaceae bacterium | reverse complement strand
CCGACGATGGTGTCCTTCAGCTCCGAGTCCTCGATCGTGCTGCCGGCACTCACGGAGACGTTGGGCCCGATGGTCGATTTCTTCAGCGTGACGTTGTCCTCGATGTAGACCGGATCGACGATCGTCACACCCGACGGAACGGATTTCGGCCGACGCGCCGCCTTACGCTTCTCGAGGATGGTGCGGTTCGTGTCGAGTAGCGTGTCGAGCTTACCCGCATCGTACCATCCTTCCACGTCCACGACTTCGATCTTCGCCCCGTGGTCGATCATGTACTGGAAGGCGTCGGTGAGATAGTACTCACCTTTGTTCGGCGGCTGCTTCAACACCCAGTCGATGCCGTCGAGCATGAGCTTCCAGTTCTTCACATAATAGAGCCCGATGTTCGCGCGCTTGGAGATGGGTGTCGATGGCTTCTCGACGATCTTCGTCATGTTACCGTCGGCATCGGTGACGACCACGCCGAAGCGCTGGTAGTCCTCGACCTCCTTCACCCACATGATCCCATCGGCCTCGGTGCGCTTCACGATCGAGAAATCGGCGTCGAAGATCGTGTCGACGAAGATGATCATCACCGGCTGGTCGATGTACGGCCGGGCGAGCGCCACCGCGTCTGCCGTTCCGCGCTGGTCGACCTGCTCGACGAAGACGCTCGGAAAGGGATACTTCTTCCGCGCGTACCGCTCGACCTTCTCCTTGAGATGTCCCGTGATATAGATGACTTGCTCGACGTTGCCGAGCGCCTGCAGATCTTCCATCACGTAATCGATCACCGGCTTGCCGGCGATCTTGAGCATCGGCTTGGGCGTGATGTGGGTATGGGGACGGAGCCGCGTGCCCTTTCCTGCGAGTGGTATGATCACCTTCATGGTGCGTTCGTTCCCTCCCGTCCATAACGATCGGTGAGTCGCACGACGTCGTCGAGATGATTCGTCGAGACCTCGAGGACGTCGCAGTCCGTCACCGCTTCCATCTGGTGAATCGTGTGGGGCGTGATGCGATAGGACTGGCCAACCTGAAGGCCGATGTCCGTCGGCCCGCCGTCCGCGCCCTGCTGCCAGATGCGATAGATGATCTTCCCTGCTATCAGATAGACCGTCTCGTCTTTCACGTTGTGATACTGCACCGAGAGCGCCTGTCCGGCATTGATGTGCAGAATCTTCCCGACGTAGTTGTCGGTGCGCGCCCAGATCGTCTCGTGGCCCCAGGGCTTCGGAACGTGGGTGATGTTGACGGGACCTGACATGTGCGCGGCGCGTTTGGTGTGGGGCGTGGTGCGTGGGGCGTGGTGGACGCTAACGAGTGTTCCCGCCACGCGCCACGCACGACGCGCCACGCGCCCGGCATATTCCCTGCTTTGGTCCCGGACAAATGATCCTAGAACCGAAATACCTGCCGAAGCTCGCGGCGACGGTCGGGCTGTTCACACGCTACGGCCTCGCCGACTTCGCCAAGCAGCAGGGCCTCAAGGGCATCGCTCCCGACCCGGAAAGCGGTGATGTCGACGGCGCGCCGTCCCCGGAGAAGGCCGAGGCGTTTCGGAAGCGGCTCGTCGAGCTCGGCCCGGCGTACGTGAAGCTCGGTCAGGTGCTCTCGACACGTCCCGATCTCCTGCCCGAGACGTACATCCACGAGCTGGAGAAGCTCCAGGACGACGTCGGGCAGATCCCGCTCGAGGACGTCCACGCGACGATCGAAGAGGAGCTCGGAGCGCGGATGAGCAAGCTCTTCGAGACGTTCGACGACGATCCGATCGGAACGGCCAGTCTCGGTCAGGTCCACGCGGCGCAGCTCCGCGACGGACGCGAGGTCGTCGTCAAAGTGCAGCGTCCACACATCCGTGAGCAGCTCGCCGGCGACATCGAGTACTTTCGCGAGTTCGCTAATTTCCTCGCCGCGCACACGGAGGCAGGCGAGCGAATCGACATGGTGGGGATCATCCAGCAGCTCGAGCGCGCGCTCGCCGACGAGCTGGACTATCGCATCGAGGCACGCAACGCGGCGGCCTTCCGGCGCTCCCTCGCGGAATTTCCACGAATTCTCATCCCTCGTGTCATCGAGGGGTACACGACCCACCGCATCCTCACGACGGAGCGTATCAAGGGCGTCAAGATCGACGCGGTCTCGCCGCTGACCCGCATCGAGCACGACTTCCATCCGGTGGCTGACGATCTGACGCGCGCGTACCTCAAACAGATCACCATCGACGGTCATTTCCACGCCGATCCGCATCCGGGAAACGTCTTCGTCGTCCTCGCCGACAGCGACAACCCGATGACGCCGTCCGAGGCGAAAGCGATCGATCGGCGGAGCGTACCGCGTCGGGCCGTGACGCCGCTCGCACGCATGGAAGCCCAGGCCCAGGCGGACGCCGCCCCGGAACCGCCCGACATCGACGTGCGGCTGTCGCTGATCGACTTCGGCATGACGGCTCGCCTCTCGAGCGCGCTTCGCGATCAGATCATCCGGCTGCTGATGGATCTCTCGGACAATCGCGGCGATGACGCCGCCATGACGTTGGTCGAGATCGGGGACGAGCTGTCCAGCTTCGACCGCGCGAAGTACGTCCGCGACATCGCCGCGCTCATGGCGCGCAACTACGATCTCGCCGTCGGCGAGGTGCAGGCGGGCGCGGTGCTTTACGAGTTGATCAACATTTCATATCAGCGTGGACTGCGCCTCCCGGCGGAGCTCACACTGCTCGCGAAGGCGCTCTTCAATCTCGACGCGGTAACGCGCGCGCTCGATCCCACCTACAGTCCGATCGCGACGATCCGCGAGTACGGCAACCAGATTGCCGCCGAACGCGCGCGGCGCGAGCTCAATCCGCGCAAGCTGCTGCAGCTGGCAATGCAGGGTGGCGATCTACTCACGGCCCTGCCTCATCGACTGGACCTCATCACGCAGCGCCTCTCCGCCGGCGACTTCGCGACACGCATCGACGTGCCGCAGCTGACGGTGCTGCTCAACGGCCTGCAGAAGGTCGCGAATCGGATCTTTTCGGGTCTGGTCCTCGCCGCGATCATCATCGCGAGCGCGATGCTGATCAATACGCGTCGCACGCTCGGCACCTGGGGCTTCATCGTCGCCGGCGCGGTGAGCGCGTACATGGTGCTGTCGATCTGGTGGGGGGATCGGCGGTCGCGGAGAGAGTGAGGCTGGTGGCTGGTGGCTGGTGACTGGTGACTGGTGACTGTGTGAGTGGCGAGTGGCGAGTGGCGAGTGATTCGGAGCGAAATGCTTTGTACCTAGCACCTAGCACCTAGCACCTAGCACCTAGCACCTAGCACCTAGCCACCAGCCACCAGCCACCAGCCACCAGCCACCAGCCACCAGCCACCAGCCTCACCTTCGCCGGTACAACAGATCGAAGCTCGTGCTCCATGTCTTGCCGCCGTCCGCGGACGTCTCGCCGAATTGGCGCACGGTGTTCGCGTCAATCGGCGTGAAGGTCATGCGGATGAGCATTTGATGATCCGGCGGCCCTTGATGCGCGAGAAAGCGAAGTCCCTTCTCCGGCGTCCGCTCGCTCTCGCGGTATTCGGTGACGCGGCCGTACTGATCCGTCCAGAACTGCTGCCACATGTTGTAGTCGGTGTTGTACGCGTTGAAGCTCTTTCCCTGCCCTCCCTGCCGGTCGGTCCAGTTCTCGAAGATCACGCATTGGGACAGAATCTGTTGCACGCTGCTCTTGCCCGCGGGTTGGCCTTGTGGCCCAGTCACGTCCCACTCGCCAATCCAGAAGTCGAACAGGTGTGATTCGGGACGGGACTGGCACGGCCGGAATGCGCGTTCCGCCGTCGCCACACGTCGCTGAAAGGCCGAGTC
>DATEPP010000268.1:0-1015 GCA_035273165.1 Gemmatimonadaceae bacterium | reverse complement strand
GGGCGGTCGCAAATCGTCATATGGAAGTGGCTGGTGCACCCCCGTCCCAGCGAGAGGCTCCGAGATGACGACGTCCGATGCACGTCCAACGAGTGCCAGCTCCGCCGCCACGCCCCCGATCGAGGCGTGGCTGACCCCGATTGGTATCGCCGCCCTCGCGAGCGGCATCGTGAGCTGTCTCGGGACACCGATGATGTGGATGACGTACTACCGGTATCGTTGGGGCACCGCGCCTCACACGACGAGCGGCCGGATGACGCTGACCTCGGAGTTCGCCGTTCGGCCATTCCTCTTCTGCATCGGTTGGTCGTTGCTGTTCGCGCTGTGCTATCGAGAGTGGCCGGCGTTGCGTCGCGTCACCGATAAGATCTTCGGAATGATTGCCGTTACGGCCCTCTTCGGAACGGCGCTCTGGGCACTGAGCCACTTCGTCATCTTTCCGCACAAGCTGGGAGAGGCAGCGTACGAGGTCCCCGGCTGGCTTCGATTCGTCCTCTTTGTCGCACCACCGATCGTCTGGGCGACGCGGCGATTCAGCCCGCTCGCGCCGCGGCGGCCCTTCTGGTCGCGCCACGAGGCGTCGCCAGAGGGCGGTCAGAGGCAAATCACCACCGGGCTCGTTCTGGCGATCGCAGCGGGGCTGTATCTGGCTCTGTTCATCACTCATCCCGGGACCGACTACTCGCTGCTGCTTGGTCTTCTGCTCGCCCTTGGCGCCGTGCTCGTACTCGGGATCGGGACGAGCCTCATTCTCGGCGGCATCTGGACGAGGCGCGGTTGGCCAGGGCGTGCATTGGTGCGGCTCTCGCCGCTCCTCCTTGCGTTGAGCGGCGCGTGGTACGTCTACGTGCGTTAGGCAGAAGCTCCAATGACGATTTCAAAGATGCCTAACGCGAAGATCGTTCGGGCCTCGCCACTCGAGGGAATCCTCACTGCCGCCGTGGTGGCGATGTGCGGCAGTGCGATCGGCCGTGTGCTCCTTCAGAGTGCTTTCGACGTGCTCGCGAAGCGCGAC
>DATEPP010000267.1:0-31571 GCA_035273165.1 Gemmatimonadaceae bacterium | reverse complement strand
GCCACGCCCTTCTTGCACGAGTAACAGCGGCTTCTATCGATCGCCATCGGTCAGCCCTCGATCAATTCGATGCGCGCCATGTCGGCGCCGTCACCTTTGCGGTGACCCGTCTTGAGGATGCGAGTGTAGCCGCCATTCCGGGTGGCGAACTTCGGACCGATCTCCTGAAAGAGCTTGTCGGCCGCGGCGCGCTTCTGGATGTGGCGGACAGCGAGACGGCGCGAGTGCAGCGTGCCCGTCTTCGCCTTGGTGATCAACTTCTCAACGAAGGGACGCAACTCCTTCGCCTTCGCCTCGGTCGTCTCGATCGCGCCATGCTCGATGAGCGACGTCGCGAGATTGCGCATGAGCGCGAGCTTCTGCTCGCTCGTTCGGCGAAGCTGGCGCCCCGCTTTGCGGTGCCGCATTCGTCATTCCTCCATATCGTCAGGCGCGGCCGCGGCAGCGCGGCTCGCCGGCGTGCCCCAATCGAGGATCCGGACGCCATCACCGTTCTCCTCGTACCGCATGCCGAAGTTCAATCCCTCGCGCTCGAGGAGATCAGCGATCTCCTGTAGCGACTTCTTGCCGAAATTCTTGACCTGGAGAATCTGGCTCTCCGTCTGGCGAACGAGATCGCCGAGTGTGCGGATGTTCGAATTCTTCAGGGAGTTCACCGACCGCACCGACAGCTCGAGATCATCGATCGGGGTCTTGAGCAGCTGCGCGAGCCGCGCCGCGTCACCGCCCAACGAATCATTCGACAGCGCCACCGGCGCGGACGAATGCGAGCCGAACTCCACGAAGTACTGGAAGTGCGTCTGGGCGAGAGCGGCCGCGTAGCTCACCGCTTCTTCAGGTGAGATCGTGCCATTCGTCTCGACGGTCAGCGTCAAGCGATCGTAATCCGTGCGCTGGCCGACACGCGTCTCAGCTACCGTGAAATTCGCTCGTCGCACCGGATTGTAGATCGAGTCGATGCGAACGAGATCGACGGGGAGGCCACGATCGATCGGATGCTGATCCGCTTCGATATAGCCGCGACCCTTGTTCACGTACAGGTCGACGTTGATGTCGCGGTCGTCCTGGAGCGTGAAGAGATGATGCGTCGAATCGACGATGCGCGCGCCTGACGAGGCGACGATGTCCGCCGCCGTCACGGGGCCCGCCTCGCCCTTTGCAATGCGCAGAACGGTCTCTTCGACGTCGTCGGCGAGCGTGAGCGTCAGCGTCTTGAGATTGCCGATGATTTGATGCACGTCCTCGACGACGCCCGGAATCGTCTGATGCTCGTGGACGACGCCATCGATGCGGAAGCCCCAGACGGCGGCGCCGCGGAGCGACGACAGCAACATCCGGCGCATCGCATTGCCGAGGGTGTGGCCGAAGCCGCGCTCGAGCGGCTGGAGCCGGAACTCGGCGACGTTGGGGTTGTCTTCACGCTTGCTCGCTTCGACGAGCTGCGGGCGGACGAGTCCGCGGAGATCGATCGTTGTTGCCATTAGTAAATCCTCATGGTCATACCGGACATCGTCCGGCATCGCCCTGCCCCGCCCCTAACGCGCGGCAGGCTCGAATGGGTGTCAGGGACCCGACCTCTACGAGTGGCGAGTTGAGAGTGACGGGTGACGAGTCGGTTCACTCGCCACCTGTCACCACCCACTCACCACTATTTCGAGTACAACTCGACGACGAGCTGCTCCTGCGCCGCGATCGGAATGTTCGGGCGCGTCGGACGCTCGAGCATCCGGCCGCTGAACGACTCGCGATCCACGGCGAGCCAGGAGAGTGGTGCACCGCGCGACGCCTGGTCCATCGACGCCTGCACCGCGACCATCTCGCGCGACTTCATGTTCACGCGGATCTCCTCGCCCGGCTGCACCTGAAAGCTCGGGATGTCCACCGTGCGCTGATTCACCTCGACGTGGCGATGGCGAATCAGCTGGCGCGCCGCCTTCCGGCTCGCGGCAAAACCAAGCCGATACACCATGTTGTCGAGACGACTCTCGAGCGCGGCGAGGAGATTGTGGCCCGTGATTCCGGGAAGCGTCGTGACGCGCTCGAACGTGTTGGCGAACTGCGCCTCGCTCACTCCATAGATGCGCTTGATCTTCTGCTTCTCGCGCAACTGCTTCGAGTACTCCGACGACTTGCGCCGGCGCGCCGTGTTCTGTCCGTGCTGACCGGGGGCGTACGGACGACGCTCGACCGGGCACTTCTCCGTGAAGCACTTCGTGCCCTTGAGGAAAAGCTTCGTTCCTTCACGCCGACACTGCTTGCAGCTCGGCCCTACGTAGCGGCCCATGGCTCAGACTCTCCGACGCTTGGGAGGACGGCAGCCGTTATGCGGAATCGGCGTCACATCCTTGATTGACTTGACCTGTAGACCGGCCGACGCGAGCGCCTGAATGGCCGACTCACGACCGCTGCCGGGACCCTGCACGCGCACATGCACACGCTTCACGCCGAGGCCCATCGCCTCGCGTGCGCACTGCTCCGCCGCCACCGTGGCCGCGAAGGGCGTGCTCTTCTTCGATCCCTTGAAGCCCGCCTTGCCGGACGAGCCCCATGCCACGGCGTTGCCATGGCTATCCGTGATCGTGACCGTGGTGTTGTTGAACGTCGCGCTGATGTGGGCGACGCCCTCTGCCTCGACGACCCGCTTTGCCTTTTTTCCCGTTGCCATTACTTCGTCACCTTCTTCTTGCCGGCAATCGCGCGGCGTGGGCCCTTCTTTGTGCGAGCGTTGGTATGCGTCCGCTGACCGCGCACGGGCAGGCCGCGGCGATGGCGAATGCCGCGATACGAGCCGATGTCCATCAACCGCTTGATGTTCATCGCGACTTCGGTGCGGAGCGCGCCCTCGACCTTGTAATCACGCTCGATCACCTGGCGCAGCTTGTTCACGTCGGCGTCGGTGAGATCGCGGATGCGCAGCGCGCCATCGATCCCCGCTTTGCGCAGAATGTCGACCGCATTGCGACGGCCGATGCCATAGATGTACGACAGACCGATCTCGACCTTCTTCTCTCGCGGGAGATCGACACCAGAAATTCGAGCCATGTTCAGCCTTGACGCTGCTTATGCTTGGGATTTCGCTTGCAGATGATGCGAGTGACGCCGTTGCGCTTGACCACTTTGCAGTGTTCGCAAATCGGCTTCACGCTTGTACGGACTTTCACAGGCGCTCCACGGAGATCGGAAAAACGTGTCGGAAATGAAGAACAGGCCGGTTCCGGCCAGACCCTAACAGTAGCCGGGGCGTTGACCTCATGCAAGTGAGCCTGCCACTGCGGGATACTACCCGAGCTGCGACAGAATCTCCCGCATCGCGCTCACCCGATCCGGCGCTGCCGTGACCGCGCGGCCCACGACCACATAATCGGCTCCTGCCGCGACCGCGTCGGCCGGCGTCACGGTTCGCGACTGGTCGTGCGCCTGTCCGCCCGCCAGCCTGATTCCGGGGATGAGGACCTCGAGGGAAGACCCAAATCGAGCTTTCACGGCCCGCGCCTCGCGACCGCTGCAGACGACCCCAGTCGCACCGCCCGAGTGCGCGATTCCCGCGAGCCGAACGACCTCGGCGCCGACATCCAGCGGCTCGCTCCGACCCCAGATTCGCGCGACGTCGGAGCCGTCGAGCGAGGTCAGGAGCGTCACCGCGAAGACCGCACAGGCAGTGGCAGCCGTCTGCACCGCTGCTCGTATCATCGCCTCGCCGCCCGCGGCGTGAACTGTCACGATCCGTGCTCCGAGCGCGGCCGCCCGGCGCAGCCCGCCGGCGACAGTATTGGGAATGTCGTGCAGCTTGAGGTCCAAAAAGACATCTGCCTCGCGCGCCCGCAGCTCGCGCACAATCTTCGGTCCGCAGGCTGTGAAAAGCTCCGACCCCACTTTGTAGAAGCGGCAGCTCTGGCCGAGCGCATCCGCGATCTCGAGCGCCGCGGCCAGGTCGGCGACGTCGAGCGCGACGATTGGTACCGCGCTCACGGAGACCTCCAGTCGAGCGATCCGACGATCTCGCCTAACGAGCGGACGCCGTGGCGGGCGCACCAGGCGTCGAGCTCTCGCACGATGCGCGCCGGCGCGCGGGGATCGCGCATCGCGGCGGTGCCGATCCCCACCAGCGACGCACCGGCCATGATGTACTGCAACGCATCCGTCGCCGACGTCACTCCTCCGACGCCTATGAGCGGCGCGTCAACCGCGCGGCTGACACGCCACGTTGCGAGCACGCCAACCGGAAGAAGTCCCGGCCCGCTCACGCCGCCGGAGCCGAAGCCGAGGACAGGTCGCCTCCGCTCGACGTCGATCGCGAGCCCCGGCAGTGTGTTGACGAGGGTCAGGCCATCGGCGCCGGCATCCACCGCTGACTTGGCGACGCTGCCGATGTCGGGCAGCGTTGGCGACAGCTTCACGAAGAGCGGCCGGCTCGTCTCGGCGCGCGCGAGGCGAATCAATCGCTGGAGAGCGGCAGCGTCCGCGCCGAACTCCAACCCGCCCGCTTTCACGTTAGGGCAGCTGACGTTCAGCTCGAAGGCATCGATGGCATGCCGTCCGACCGATTCCGCGGATGCGTCGAGCTCGGCGACGACCTGGGCGTAATCCTCAACCATGTTCCCGACTACGTTCACGAGCTTTCGCGTGCGCGGCAGGTGGGTGGCGAGCCAGGGAACGAAGTTGGACTTCACCCGCTCCAGGCCAGGATTCGCGAGTCCGACCGAGTTTATCATCCCCTCATCGAGCTCGGCGACGCGCGGCGCGGGGTTTCCCGCACGCGGCTCGACGGAGACGGCTTTCGTCGTCAGTCCACCAACGGCGTCGAGGTCGATGACGTCGGCGAGCTCCACGCCGTAGCCGGCAGTGCCGGAGGCGAGTACGATCGGATTCTGAAAGTGAAGTCCCGCAACGTCGACGGCGAGCCGATCACCGTTCGTCACGCCCCGCACCTCCGTTGACGCGCCGCTCGTAATTCCGAAGGTACTCCACCGCGGCGTCGGCGATCGCGCCCGCAATCGCGCTCTGACGCCGCCGATCGGTGAGGTACGCCGCCTCGGCGGCGTTCGTGCCGAAGCCAATTTCGACGAGCACCGCCGGCATGAACGCAGTTACGAGAACTCTAAACCCAGCCTGCTTCACGCCGCGGCTCGGGCCGGGATGCATCGTGCCGAGATGCTCCTGAACGAGCTCCGCCAACTCCGAGGACTCTCTCAGATGCTCGTTCTGTTTCATGTCGCTGAGAATGTAGCTCAGCGCGTCGTCCTTGGAGACGGAGGTTCCCGTCTCGAATCGGACCGATTCGTTCTCCATCTGTTCCACGCGCCGAGCGTCTTCGGTCTTTGCCTCGGCGAGGAAGTACGTCTCGAAACCGCGCGCGGCGGCCGGATCCTTCCATCCCAGGTTCGCCGCGTTCACGTGGACGGAGATGAAGATGTCTCCGCCTGCCTGGTTGGCGATCTTGCCGCGATCGGAGAGCGCAATCAGTGTGTCGGTCGTCCGCGTGTACACGACGCGAAGGCCGCGTGCCCTGAGCTCGGCACCGAGCTTCAGCGCCACGGCGAGCGTGACGTCCTTTTCATAGATGCTGATCGGGCGGCCGATCGGTCCTTTCATTCCGTCATCGGGACCGCCATGCCCAGCGTCGACGACAACGAGTCGCGCCTTCGGCTTGGATGCCGCCATGCGCGTAAAGATCACGAGCTGGTTGGCGGCTGCATCCCAGCGAAGATTGGGTGTCACGCTCGGCAGGAGCTCGGACACGAGCTGCAACGGCACGAAGAGATGACGTTCGCGAAGTTGAGGCGCCGTCGCGAGTGGTCGTACCTGGTCACCAACCACGGCGCTTGGTACGCCGACCTCGAGATCGAACGTCGTTCCGGCAATGACGACTCGGTAGTGACCGCCGGGCTGCGACGTGACGGTGACCGGCAGGAGCGGAGCGAGCATCTCTGGCCGAAGCAGCGGACCGGTGCTGTCGGCGACCAGTGGCACCCGTTCGGTGGCAGTCGGGGTCCGGACAGTCAGCGTGCCACCAGTCACTGCCGCGCGGAGCTGCAGGCCGAGGAGCAGCTCGATCAGCATCTACTCAACGTGAGCGGATGGCGCGCGCCATCTCGCGTTCGGCATCGCGTCGCCTCGTCGTCTCGCGCTTGTCGTGCAGTTTCTTTCCCTTCCCGAGCGCCAACGTCACCTTAGCGACTCCCTTCTTGAAGTAGAGCTCGAGGGGGATGAGGGTCAGCCCCTGTCGGTCAACCGCTCCAATGAGACGACGGATTTCCTTGCGATGGAGCAACAGCTTGCGCGTTCGCTCAGGCTCATGGTTGGCGTAGCCCCCGCGCTCGTACGGCGAGATGTGCATGTTGAGGAGAAAGATCTCGCCGTCGCGGACGATGCCGTAGGCGTCGCCGATGTTGGCTCGGCCGTCCCGGAGGGACTTCACCTCGGTACCAGTCAGCACGATCCCCGCTTCCCAACTGTCGAGGATCTCGTAGTCGAATCGAGCGCGTTTGTTGCGCGCGATTGAGACCTTGTCGGTCGGTCGCTCGGAGTCCTTGGTCATCGATGATGGCCTGGGCGGGCCGGGGCCGCCGGCGGGCGTCGGATGTGCAACGTCGACGCAAGTTAGGCCGCGGTCCAATCGCGAGCAACACGCGTTGCGTTGACCGAGCCGCGCAGGCCGTGTAATCTTCGAGACTTCGCCGAAGTGGTGGAACTGGTAGACGCGCTGGCTTCAGGAGCCAGTGGGTGCAAGCCCGTGGGGGTTCGAGTCCCCCCTTCGGCACTGCTGGGTTGAGGGTTGTGAGTTGAGGGTTGTGGGTTGAGAGCAGAAAGCGAGGCCAACGAATTCGTCGTTGGCCGTTTTGTTTTCGGCTGTCCGTTCCCACAACCCGCAACCCTTACCCTCTTCCCGTCAAGGCGGACGGCGGCACGTTCTCTGGGAGAGACACCTTGCCAAAGGTGTCCCGGAGTGCCGCATTCGCTTCCGCGAGATATTCGCCCAGCAGTTCGCCGCCGCGGGTGATGTGCTCGTCGACCTGACGGAACGAGCCGCCGGCGAACGCGAAGAGCGTCTGCCCGAGCCGGGCGCCCGTTGCGGCTCCCGCGCGAGCCGCGAGCGCGTCACGGTAAGCGCTCAATCGGGCATTGAACTGACGCTCGGCGATCTCCTGCATCTCCGCCGCGACCTGCGGATCGCGCGCGGTGGCGTCAGCGAGCGCGCGCGCGACGAGCGAACCGGTGCGGTCGTCGAGTGCGTCGCGCTCCGCTGTGATCAGCCCGAGCGCGCGGCGCGCATAACGAAGCTCCCAGCGCGAGTGGTCGGTATCGCCGTGGGTCGCGGTACCGGCGAGCCAGCGAACGTCGTCATCGGATGGTTCGGCGAGTAATCGCTCAACGAAGCGCTGCGCCTTGCGTTGGAACTCGCGCTCGCTGCGCCAGCGCGCGAATAACGTCATATGGAGTTGCGCGTAACGACTCAGCCGCCGAGGACGGGTAATGCGTGGCGGCCAGCTGGTGCGACTGGCGTCAGCGAGCGGTCGGGTAGACCGACGAGTGCCCGCACGGTGCTCTCCTCGTGGAGTAGATCGGAGAGGCGAATCCCCTCGAGGACGTCATCGATCTTCTGCTGCAAGAGCTGCCAGACGGGTCTGATGCTGCACGTATGCGACGCGGAGCAGCGCTCTTCGCCCACGGGATGCGAGACGCAGTGCAGGTCAAACGTCATATTCTCGGACGCGGCAATCACCGCGCGGATCGAGATCGTGTCGGCGTCGCGGGCCAACTCGTAGCCGCCGCGTGCCCCGCGGGTGCTCCGCACGATCTCCGCCCGTCGCAGCCGAAGCAGGATCTGCTCGACGTAATCCACGGGTAGCCGTTCGCGCGCGGCGATGTCGCGGCCGGTGACCGGTCCCTCAGCGGCACGCCGCGCGAGGTGGAGGGCGCAGATGACGCCGTACTCGGCCAGAGTGGTGATGCGCACGCTTGGAGGTTATGCCTCAGCTCTCGAACTTACAAGGCTTACGGGCTCAACCGGCCGCGACCGCGCCATGTGCGCCACCCGGGACGCCGATCTCGGTCATCTTGCGCAGATCCAGCACTTCGTCGACCTGATCATCGGGAAGGATGTGCTTCTGCTTCACGAGATCGCGAATGAGAATGTTTTGCTTGACCGATTCTTTGCTCAGCTCGGCCGCTTTGGCGTAGCCAATCTGCGGCGCGAGCGCCGTCGCAAGCGCGGCGGACCGCTCGACCCAATACTGGCACATGTCGCGGTGCGCTTCGATCCCCTTCACGCAGCGGTCGGTGAGCACCGTCGCCGCATTGGTGAGGATTCGCGTCGCGAGCAGCACATTGAACGCGATGACCGGCATCATCACGTTCAGCTCGAGCTGGCCGTGCTCGGACGCGACGGCAACGGTGGTATCGAGCCCCATTACCTGAAAGCAGACCTGGTTGACCATCTCCGGAATCGATGGATTGACTTTGCCAGGCATGATGGACGATCCCGGCTGCACGGCCGGGAGTTGGATCTCGTCGATTCCGGTGCGCGGTCCCATGACCATGAGGCGCAGATCACTTACGATCTTGCTCAAGTCGATCGCAAGCACTTTGAGCGCCGAGCTGAATGCGGCCACGTCGCCCATGCTCTGCATCAGCTGGATGCGATCCCGCCCAACGCGCAGGTCGAGCCCCGTTATGCGCTTCAGCTTCTGGATCATGAGCTCCGGATACTGCGGCTCGACCGTAACGCCGGTACCGACGGCGCTCCCACCGATGCCGAGGTCACGGAGATAGTCCGCGGCTTCCTTCATCCGGCGAATGCCGCGCTCGATGGAGCCCGCATACGCCGTGAACTCCTGGCCCAGTCGGATCGGCATCGCATCCTGGAGATGCGTCCGGCCAGCTTTGACGATGTCGTCGAATTCGTGGCCTTTAGCGGCGAGGGCGGCGCGTAGTGATTCGAAGGCCGTGAGCAGCCCGTCGAGCTGCGACAGACACGCGAGCCGAATGTTCGTCGGGATCGTGTCGTTCGTGCTCTGAGCCATGTTGACATGATCGTTCGGATGCACCGGCTTGTATTCACCGCGCTTCCCACCGAGTAGCTCGTTGGCCCGATTGGCGAGCACTTCGTTGACGTTCATGTTGTGCGACGTACCCGCACCAGCCTGATACGGATCGACGACAAACTGATCCATGTGCTTTCCGCTCAGCACCTCGTCCGCGGCCGCAACGATCGCGTCCGCGAGCCGCGCGTCGAGTCGACCGGTCTCCTTGTGCGTGAGCGCGGCGGCCTTCTTGATCCACACCTGGGCGATGACGAACGGCGCAAGCGGCTTGAGACCGCTGATTGGGAAGTTCTGAACAGCGCGGAGCGTCTGAACGCCGTACAAGGCGTCTGCCGGAACCTCGAGGGTTCCGAGGGGATCTTTTTCGGTGCGCGTGGTAGCGGTCATGAGAGTCGAAGGAAAGAAGGACGGAAGGCCGTCACTTGGTCGGGGGAATGTCGAGCGCGATCGCGAAGCGATTGAAGTAGTTGAACAAGCTGATCACCGCGACGATCTCGATGATCTCGCCAGTACCCCAGTGCCGCTCCAGCTCTGCGTAGAGCGACGGTGGAATCTCGCCGCGGTCGCGCGTCATCGTCTCGGCGATGCGGAGCGCGACGGTCCACGATGACTCGAAGCCGGTGAGATCGGCTCGAGCGAGGGCCGCAATCTGCTCCGGTGTCGCTCCCAGCCGCCTTGCCAAGGCGGTGTGAGAGGCCAGTCAATATTCGCAGTTGTTGATCTGGGAGACGCGAACCGACAACAGCTCCTTCAACAGGCGCGACACATCGCCCTCTTCCATCACCGCGCGCATATGATCAGCGAGCGTACGGCTGATAGCGGCTCGGTGTCCGGCAATGCGGAAGAGGTTCGGCACCTTTCCGCGTTCGTCGATGAACCGCTGAAATGACTCGCGGAGAGCGGGCTCGGTCTGCATCGCCTCGTCGGCGTTCAGACGCGCGATGCGCGGTTCGCGATCGGCTGATCTCGGAGGATGTTCTGTCATGATGTCATTGACGCGGTGGTAGAGCCCGCACCGCGAGCGTGAGCGCGACGACGGCGGCAACCATCGCCAGGCCAAGCCAGCCTACGCTGATCGCGTGCAGTCGACCGAAGGCGACGCGCCGCGGATCGTCTCCGGCAAGTGCGTCGAGCGGCCCACTGATGGCGGCGCGGAGTCGGTCGATGCGTGTGCCGACGACGAGTTGGGCGACGGCACAGGCGAGCGCGGACACGGCGCCCGCGGCGCTGCGTCCCCATGCTCCCGTGCGTCCAGCGATGTCGAGCAGCACGATGAGTGACCCGATGACCACGCCCGCATAGAAGATCACCGGAAGGACACGTCCGACGAGCGCGCCAGCAAGTGTGCGCGTCGGCAGCACCGCAAAAGCCGCGGGGGCCACGACGAGCGCGAAGAGGAGCGCGGCGCCGATCCAGATGGCGAGCAGCAGCGTCTCGGTGAGCGGCACGGCCCGCGCCGTCATCGCCTCACGACCCGCGCGACGCCCGTGAGGAACGGGTTCGTCGCGCGCTCCTGACCGATGGACGTCGGCGGCCCGTGTCCCGGGTACACCACCGTATCCTCCGGCAGACCCGCAACGCGCTCCAGTGATTCCGTCATGCGCTCCGGATCGGAGAACGGAAGGTCGGTGCGACCGATCGAACCGGCAAAAAGCAGATCGCCGCCAAGCATGCAACCCTGCCTAACGAATGCAACGTGTCCGGGCGCGTGGCCGGGGACGTGGAGCACGTCGAACTCCAGCGAGCCGACGGACACGACCTCGCCATCGGCGAGGTCGTGGTCCGGCGGCGGCGGTTGCTCGAAGGCGAGACCATACACCGCCGCCTGCATCGCACCGCGATCGTAGAGCGGCTGATCCGCGGGATGGAGATAGATCGGCACGTTCCACGCGCGCTTCACGCCCGCAATTCCGCCGATGTGATCGATGTGCGCGTGTGTGAGCCAGATGGCCTCGAGCGTCGCACCGGAGGCACGCACCATCTCGATGAGCTGCTCCGCCTCGGCGCCCGGATCCACGAGCACCGCTCGCCGGGTCGCTGGATCGACCACGAGGTAACTGTTCTCTTGGAATGCGCCAACCGTGCGCCAGTCGATCTTCACGCGGAATAACCTCCCGTGCCGATGATCTCCGGCACCTTCTCGCCGTCGGCGAGACCTTTGAGATACTTCTCGACCGCGATCGCCGCGGTCGTCGCGTCGCCGACGGCGGTCGTGACCTGACGCGTGAGCTGCGAGCGCACGTCGCCCGCGGCGAACAGGCCCGGGATCGAGGTTTCCATCTTGTCGTCAGTTACGAGATAGCCCATTTCGTCGTGGCGGGCGTGGTCGACGATGATCCCCGTGTTCGGCCGGAAGCCGACGAAGACGAAGATGCCCGTCGCCGCGAGATCGCGCTCTTCACCCGTTCGCACGTTGCGAAGCTTCAGGTTGTTCACCAGCCCGTGACCGTCCGCCTCGATACGATCGACGACGGTATCCCAAATGAGCTCGATCTTTGGATTCTCGAACAGACGTGCCTGGAGAATCTTGGACGAGCGCAGCGTGTCTCGGCGATGGATCAGGTACACCTTGTCTGCATAACGAGTGAGGAAATCCGCTTCCTCGGTCGCCGCGTCGCCGCCCCCCACGACCGCGATCGTCTGCTTCTTGAAGAAGGCGCCGTCGCAGATGGCGCAGTAGGACACGCCCTTTCCCGCGTGCTCCAACTCACCCGGTATGCCGAGCTTCACGGGCGTGCCGCCCGCGGTCACGATGACGGCGGGCGATCGATACACGTCGCCGTCGCTCGACTCGGTATCGAAGTGACCATCCTCCCGCTTGCGAACGGACGTTACGTGGACGCCATTCCGGAACTCCGCACCGAACTTCTTCGCGTGCGTCTCGAATTTCTCGGCGAGCTCGTAACCCAGGACGCGCTCGAAACCCGGATAGTCCTCGACGAGCTCCGTGTTCAACAGCTCACCGCCCGGAGTACCCCGTTCGAGGACGACCGCTTTCAACATCGAGCGTCCGGCGTAGAGCGCGGCGCACATCCCCGCCGGCCCGGCCCCGATGATCACCACATCGTATGTGTGTGTCGTTCCCATGGACCTAATCTCATCAATGCCGCGAGCCGGCGAAACGGTCCGCCGCGGGCGGCCCGATCACGAGTCGCTCCAAAGCACCATGACAATGCGACATCGTGCCGACGAGCACCTCCGCCGCGCCATGTTCCCCGGCAGCGCGAACCAGATCGTCGCCCGCAATCACTTCACGTGTGTCGAACATGCCGACACCGTACGTCCGATGCGTACAGTGGAATATCGCCGGTCCGGCAAGCGGGCGACCCGCCCGACGTTCCTCCCTCACATAGTTTCGCGCCGTATCCGGAAGGCTCCATGAGCGCACGTCGCGGGTGTGCGGACAGATGCGCGGCTCGATGCAATTGATCGGACACGTCCATTCAGCGAAGCTCACGTAGTGCGGACCGTCCCCTGTGGAACGCTGCCATGGAGTTCGGGGTTCCGCGACCAACGCACGCGACGCGATTTCGCGATCCGGCCACCGCTCGCGGGCCCGATCGCGAATCCATTCGAACATGAGATGGGGCATGAGCGGCGACGGGACGATGGCGTCATCGCGCGTGGTCGCGCGATCTCGCGAGGCTTCGTCGAGATAGCGATGGAAGAACTCACTCCATTCGGCCTTTACTACCTCAATCCCCTCGCCTGTCAGTGTCTCGTCTTGCGCTACCGCGCAGGAGGAATCCCGGTCGACGACGAGTAGGCGCTGCCAGACGGCGGCACCAGCGCGCGCGGCCCGGCGCAGCTGTCGTACGTAATAGCTCCCGTAACATCCGCCGCCGACAACCACGATCGTACCGAAGCGCAACGCGCGCTCGGCGCTCGCGGCGGTCGGCGACTCATTTGCGAACATGACGTCCGCCATCGACGATCAGCGTCTCACCCGTCACATAGTCCGCCCGCAGGAAATACAGCATGGCGCCGACGACGTCATCTGGTGAACCAAGCCGGGCAAGCGGCGTGGACTCGCGCAGCTTTGCGGCGTCGTCCTCGTTCCAGTTATCGGGTAGAAGCACCGCTCCAGGCGCGATCGCGTTCACGCGAATATTCGGAGCGAGTGTTCGCGCCAGCGCGCGCGTCATGTACACGACGCCTGCCTTCGAGATACCGTGAGGAATGTACGCCGGCCACGTCTCGAAGGCCGCCAGATCGGCGATGTTGACGATCGCACCGCGCGCTCGCGCCAGGTGCGGCGCCGCGGCCTGGGACAGGAGAAAAGGCGCGCGGAGATTCAGCGCCATCATCGCGTCCCACTGCGCTACGGTGACCTCGCCTAACGGCGTTCGTTCCATCACGGCGGACGAGTTCACCAGCACGTCCAGAGCACCCAGCCTGTGCACGACATCATCGATCAGGGCGGCGGCTGTGTCGCCGGTGAGATCGGCGGAAACCAGTGCAGCCTTTCCGCCCTCGTGCTCGATCATGCGAGCGGTCTCGCGGGCACCGGTGTCGCTCGCGTGATAGTGGACGGCGACGCTCATTCCTTCCGCACCGAGCGCCACGGCGAGCGCGCGTCCGACACGCCTGCCAGCTCCGGTGACCAGGGCGACGCGACCGCGGAGATCCATGATGAAGGCTCCCGCCCGGCCTGGCCGAGCGCGATGCGTTGCGTTAGGCGACGAAGGCGCGATCGTCGCCGCCAACCGCGCGCGCGCTGACGAAGGCGTCCTGCCGCTCGAGCCATGCGAGCGGAATGCGCATGCCGCCGAGGGCACGGCCACCTTCGGGCATGCCGTGCCAATCGGAGCCACCACTCGGCACGAGACGGAAATGATCGACAAGGGCCTGCAGCCGCATGACGTCTTCGTGCGAGTGACTGGGGTGTCGTACCTCGACCCCGTCGAGGCCGTGAGCCACGAGTGCCTCGATGCGCGCCCGCGTACCAGATGCGCCCGGGTGGGCGAGGACGGCGAGGCCGCCAGCGTCGTGAATCATCGCGATCGCGTCCTCGATGGGGAGGCGATCCTTCGGCACGTAGGCTGAGCGGCCGTTGCCGAGATAGCGGTCGAACGCGTCGCGGAGATCCGTCGCCCAGCCGTCGTTCACGAGTGCCCGCGCGATGTGCGGTCGGCCGACGGCACCCCCGCCCGACTGCGTCAGCACATCGTTCATCGTTACCTTGACGCCTAGCTCATTCAGCCGCGCGACGATGCGCTCGGCGCGCGTCACTCGCATGGTGCGCAGCTCGCCCAGCCGCGTGTCGAGACGATGGACGTCGGCGAGGTGGAGTCCGAGCAGATGGGTCTCGACATCGCCTTCGACGGCGCTGAGCTCGACTCCCGGCACGACCCGTACGCCTAACGATCGCCCTTCGGCATCCGCGTCGGCGAGCCCGGCGACCGTATCGTGATCGGTGAGCGCGATTGCGGCGAGGCCGAGGTCACGCGCGGCGCGTACGACCTCGCGGGCGGGCCGCGATCCGTCGGACGCCGTCGAGTGCGTGTGCAGGTCGACGAACCGGGTCTCCGGCAAAGTCATGGCGTCAGCGGGCGTAATCTGCCTCGGGAGAGGTCGCGCTGGGCTGCGACTGCGTGTGGAGACGCATCAGATCCGCGTCCGAAAGCTCCGCGAACGATTGCTCGCGCGATCGCGTGCCCTGTGGCGAGTAGCGCGTAACGCGGACCAAGCGATCGTCGCCGTCACCACTGATGAAGATGAGCGCAAACTCATCGCGGTCGTTCTGCGTCACGCGGCCGGACGGCATGACGCGCCAGCGCCGGCCATCGACGGTGATTGTGCGGATGGGCATCTCAAGGCAACTCCACTTCGCGGTAGATGCGCGCCGGATCGAGGGCGGGATCGGGAGCGGTGGCGTGAGCGCGCGCCAGCGTGTCCGCGTCCGGTGCTTCGACAAACTCGAGGAACGCGCCTGGGAGACTCGCCTCCTCGAATACCCAGAAATGACACTTCGCGCGGCTGTAGTGCTGCTGCTTCCGCTTCATTCGCTCGAAGAATCGCTCCCGCTCGCCCGGCGTGACGAGCGTTCGTTGCACGCTCAGGGCTCTCGCCATCGCCGGTCAGACCACTCCAGCATCGGGGAAATTCTCCAGCCCCTGCTTGATAAAGGCGAGGAACTTGTCGGCATCGGCTCCGTCGACGATTCGGTGATCGAACGAGAGCGAGAAGTACGCGCAGGTTCGGATGGCGATCGTGTCCTCGCCGTCGGCGCCCGTGATGACCTTCGCGCGCTTTTCGATCGCGCCGAGGCCGAGAATGGCCGATGTGTTCAATGGGATGATTGGTGTTCCCATCAGGGAGCCGAAGACTCCAGGGTTGGTGATGGAGAACGTTGCTCCCTGCACTTCCTGAGGTTGGAGCCGCTTGCTCCTCGCGCGCTGCGCGAGATCGTTGAGCTGTCGCGTCAGGCCGGTGATCGAGAGGTCGTCGGCGTTCTTGATGACGGGAACGATGAGTCCCCAGCCGAGCGCGACGGCGATGCCGATGTTGTACTGCTTTCGATAGATGATGTTGGTGCCCGCGACGGCGGCGTTGAGCACCGGGTGCTGTTTGAGGCCGTCGACGACGACCTTGATGATGAACGGCAGGAAGGTGAGCTTCTGACCGCTCTTCGCCTCGAACTCGGCGCGTGCCTTCGCGCGAATGCGCGCGACGCGAGTGAGGTCGATCTCGAAGAACGAGGTCACGTGCGCGGCGGTGCGGCGCGCGGCGACCATGTGGTCGCTCGTTAGGCGCCGGATCTGCGTCATCGGCTCGAGGACGTCGCCCGGCCAGGCCTCTGCCGCCGGTCCATGTTGTTCGGCGCCAGCGGGAGCGTGCATCGATGGGCGCGTCGCGACGCTTGGGGTCGTGGTCGGGCCGGACTCGATAAACTGGAGGATGTCGCGCTTCGTGACGCGGCCGGCGACGCCGGTGCCGTGCATGGCGCTCAGCTCGATGCCATGCTCGGCGGCGATTTTCCGCACGAGGGGCGAGGACTTCGTCCGGAGCCGGTCGTTCAGGGAGTTGCCGCCGTTAGGCTGGGGCGTTTGGGTACGGGGTGCCGCTGATTGGTTGGAGGCGGAGGCAGCGGCGGGGGTATTTTGGACAGCGGGGGGGCCCCCCGCGCTACTGCCCGCCCCGCGCGCGGACGCCCCGCTCGATGCCGCCACTGCCGGCGCCGGTGTGCGCTCGGCCGATGCAGTCGGCGCCGGAGTCGCACCACCCACCGCGGCGCCCTTTTCCGTCTCGAGCCGGGCAACCACCGTCTGCACCGGCACCGTCTGACCCTCGGTCACGAGAATCTCGGCGAGGACGCCGTTCGACGGCGCGGGAATCTCCGCGTCCACCTTGTCCGTGTAGATCTCGAAGATCGGCTCGTCGCGCTTCACTTCGTCGCCGACCTTCTTCAGCCAGCGCGACAGCGTGCCTTCGGCAATCGATTCCCCCATCTGGGGCATCACAACGTCTACGCGAGCCACCGCATCTCACCCCGTTTCAGTGTTGCCGGACGCAAGTTCACTCCGTTGTCCATGCCGCATCCGCCAGATCGCGACGCTTGGCATTACGACCAATCCCGTGAGCGCACCAAGTACAGCGTACAGGAACCAGTCGCAGGGCGCACCCGTCTCTGCATCCGGAGTGCACCCGCGTATCGCACCGACGATCTTCGCCACCAGGACCGCGATCATGCCGCCACCTGCCAGCCCGATCACAGCCATCAGGCACCCCACACCAACATAAGCCCCGCCGCGCGAGTCCGTATCGGCAGCCGCCATCTTCAGTATGCAGCCAGCGTGCGCGCCGCCGTCACGATATCACTGGTCTGCGGTAGAACGAAATCTTCCAGCGGCGGCGCGTACGGCAGAGGCACATCGTGCGCCGTTACACGCAGCACCGGCGCATCCAGCCACTCGAAGCAGCTCTCGTTGATCCGGGCCGTGATTTCGCCAGCAATGCCGCCCGTGCGGGTGTCCTCGTGGACGATGAGGACCCGGTTCGTCTTCTTCGTCGTCGACGTGATGGCCTCGTCGTCCAACGGGCTCAGAGATCGCAGGTCCACGACTTCAACCGACAGGCCGTCTTCCCGCTCCAGCTGCTCTGCCGCCTCGAGCGCCTTCCAGACCGTGGCCGCGTAGGTGATAATCGAAAGGTCGCGCCCTTCACGGGCGAGCCGCGCCTTGCCGATCGGCGTGACATGATCCCCAGCCGGCATCGTTCCCTTGATCCGGCGATAGAGATACTTGTGCTCGAAGAAGAGCACACAGTCATCGTCCCGGATTGCGGCTTTGAGGAGGCCCTTTGCATCCTCCGCTGTGGACGGATAGACGACCTTCAGCCCTGGCGTGTGGATGAACCCCGCCTCGGGATTCTGCGAGTGGAACGGGCCGCCACGGACGTATCCTCCGCTCGGTCCCCGCACGACCATCGGGCATGGCAGCATCGCGCGATAGCGAGCGGTCGCGACGTAGTTGGTGAGCATGTCGTACGCGTTGGCGATGAAGTCGATGAACTGCATCTCCACCACCGGGCGCATGCCCATGTGCGCCGCGCCCGCCGCCGCGCCGACGATACCGACCTCGGAGATCGGGGTGTCGATCACCCGCTGCTCGCCGAATCGGTCGATCAGGCCCTCCGTTGCCTTGAACGCGCCGCCGTAGGCGCCGATGTCTTCGCCGAGACAAAAGACATTCTGGTCACGCTCCATCTCTTCCATGAGCGCTTCGCGGATCGCCTCGAGATAGGTGACTTCACCCATCAATCATTCTCGCGCGCGACTTGGCCAGCCTTCGTCGCACCGTTGGACGACGAGAACGTTCCCCACCCTTCTGGCCGCTCGTTGCTCTCCACTGCCGCGCGCTTGCCGCGACGGAACCAGAGCGGCTCTTCGGCCGGCGGGGTCGCGTACACACCAACGAGAGCGTCGAGCGGTTCCGGAGCAGGCGACTGTTCGGCGAGCTCCGTTGCCTCGTCCACCTCACGGCGCACGCGGGCATCGACTTCAGTGAGCTCGTTCTCACCAAAGCCAAGCTCCGACCGCAGCCGTCCGACGTACCGATCGACCGGGTCGTTCTCGCGGGCCCATCTGTCGATCTCGCCCGCCGGCACGTACGATTGATTGTCGTGCTCCGCGTGGCCCTTCCGCCGATACGTCATCAGCTCGACGATCGACACGCCTTCACCGGCGCGAGCGCGATCCACAGCGCGTTTAGTAACTTCGTACGTCGCGATGACGTCGTTGCCGTCGGCCTGCTCGCCGGGAACGCCGTAGCCGATCGCCTTGTCGACGAACTGCTTCGCGAGCGTCTGCTTGCGTGTGGGCGTCGAGTAGGCATAGCCGTTGTTCTCGATCACGACGACGAGCGGGCAGCGCTGCACTGCAGCGAAGTTGATCCCCTCGTGGAATGCTCCCGTCGACGTGGCTCCGTCGCCGACGTACACGAGGCCAACGCGCGCTTCGCCCCGCATCTTGAAGCTGAGCGTCACTCCGGCCATGACGGGGACCATGTCGCCAAGTGGGGAGATCTGGCCGATGAACCCGCGCTCCGTGTCGCCGAAGTGGATGTTGAGCTCACGCCCGCGAGTCGGCGAGTCGCCCTTCGCCATGTACTGGCGAAGGATCTCGAGGGGTGTCGCGCCCTTGACCAGCATCGATCCGAGATTCCGGATCAGCGGCGACAGGACGTCCTCGCGCCGCAACGCGAACGCGCTCCCGACGGCATCGGCTTCCTGGCCTAACGAGCGAAAGAGCCCACCGACGACTTTGGTCTGTCGATAGAGCGCGACGAGCCGCTCCTCGAGCGTTCGGGTGAGCCGCATCCAGTAGTACAGCTCGAGCAGTTGCGCTCGAGTGAGGCCGGCGGGACCGGCGGCGTCGCGCGACGTCGCCCTCGCGCCGCCGCGTTTCGCCGCGCCCGTGACTCGAGTCGCCATCAATAATTCGCTTCGAGAGCGTGGCTCGGATCTTCGGTGCGATGGATCGTCACGAAGAATTTCTTCACGTTGCGATCCATCCGACTCTCGCCCATCTGGTCGGTCTCGACCTCGACGAAGGTGTAGTGGCCGCCCTCGGCCTTCACCCGAACACGCGCGACGCCGAGCGCGCCCGAGAAGGTCCGCGCGCGCGGCTCGGAGCCGATCTGCGCCAGGCCGAGGTTAGGAAAGAAGTTGTCGGCGGCGGCGAGCACCTCCGCCGGTGGTCGATGGCTGCGATAGAAGTGCCGCATCGTTATTCGTTAGGCGGGACGCGACTCACGGCGAGGCGGTCTGGCGCTCGTTGAGAACGTCCTGCATCCATTCGATCTTTTCGAGGGGATGGAGCGAGTCGCGGCGGAAGCGCATCCCGACCGCCCAGAGACCTGCGGTCACGTAATGCAGCCGACCGTAGTACGTTCCGACTTCCGGGCCGTAGGTGAACCCGTCCCATGTGCGCGCGCCCTCGCGGTTGTTCGAGTAGACCTGGCCTTCGCCGTTCTGGATCGGCTCCCGCGTGTCGCGATCGCGAATGAAGACCTTGTAGGTGATGTCCTCGCGCGCGTGGGGCGGCGCTTCGGACGGCACGATCGTGAACGAGTACGTCTTGGTGATGTAGTGCATCTCGCGCTGCTTCGCTTCCGATCGGCCGCAGCTCGTCGCGACCGCGCTCACCCCGACGATTGCCGCCGTCACGCCCACCACGCGCCTCCATGCCCGCGCCTGCCGAGTGCCTAACATGGCCTCCCTCCTACGACTGATAGTACTCCAGCCCGAGATGCGTGATCTGTTCCTCGCCCATGAGATGGCGCAAGGTGTTCTTCAGCTTCGTCTGCTGAATGAAAAGATCGTGTTCAGGCTGCAGCGCGGGAGCGGCCATCGGGCTTTTGTAATAGAAGCTTAACCATTCCTGAATCCCCTTCAGCCCGGCGCGCTGGGCAAAGTCGGAAAAGAGCGCCAGGTCGAGCACGATCGGCGCGGCGAGAATGGAGTCGCGGCAGAGGAAGTTCACCTTGATCTGCATCGGGTAGCCCATCCACCCGAAGATGTCGATGTTGTCCCACCCTTCCTTGTTGTCGCCGCGCGGCGGGTAGTAGTTGATGCGAACGACGTGCGAGAAGTTCTGGTACAGGTCCGGATAGATCTCGGGCTGCAGCACCGTGTGTAGAACACTCAGCTTCGACTCCTCCTTCGTCTTGAACGAGGCCGGGTCGTCGAGCACCTCACCGTCGCGGTTGCCGAGAATGTTCGTCGAGTACCAGCCCGCGAGACCGAGCATGCGGGCCTTCAGCCCCGGCGCGATCACCGTCTTCATCCACGTCTGGCCGGTCTTGAAGTCTTTTCCGGAGATCGGCACACCGCGGTCGATCGCGAGCTGCATCAGCGCTGGCGTGTCCACCGCAAGGTTCGGCGCGCCGTTACAGTACGGCACACCCTCCATGATGCATGCCCAGGCGTACAGCATCGACGGTGCGATCGCGTCGTCGTTGCGCTCCATCGCCTTCTCGAACTGCTCGATCGTCGCGTGTTGAGGGCCAGCCTTGATGTACGTCTCCGTCGAGGCGCACCAGACCGCGACCACGCGATCGAGTCGGTTCTTCGACTTGAAATCGCGAATGTCCTGCCTCAACTGCTCGGCGAGATCGCGCTTCGTCTTGCCCCGCTTCACGTTCTCCCCGTGAATCCGTGTCACGTAGCGATTGTCGAACACGGCGGGCATCGGCTTGATCTCGCGCAGAAAATCGGAGAGCGGCTCGATGTCTTTCTGCTCGAGAACGCCGGCCTTGCACGCGGCCGTCAATGCATCGTCCGCGATAGGGTCCCACGCGCCGAACACGAGATCATCCAGCTCGGCGAGCGGGACGAAGTCCTTGATCAAAGGGGAGCGGTTCTCGGTGCGCTTGCCGAGTCGGATCGTGGCCATCTGGGTCAGCGACCCGATTGGCTTCGAGAGTCCGCGGCGAATGCTTTCGACACCGGCCATGAACGTCGTGGCGACGGCGCCGAGGCCCGGCGTCAGAATGCCGAGCTTGCCAGTGGCGGGACGTACGGTGGAGCGAGCGCTGGATTCGGCGCTCTTGGAGCCCTTGGACGAAGCCTGCACGTACTCAATCTCCTTTCAGCAGAGTGCTCGCCACGCCACGACGCCGCCGCAACCAACGCGGACGTTCTCCATCGGCAAATCGCAGCGCTTCCGGCTCTGCTCGAGGTGCGGTCTGGTGATAGACAAACGCGACGCGCTGGACCACGGTGATCCACGCCGTCACGGTCAAGAACACGATGATGAGCGCGAGCACCCATCCGTTCAGTGCCAGGCCAAAAAATGCCTGCGGCACCGAGAGCAGCACCACCCGCTCGGGGCGCTGCAGAATTCCCACCTTGGCGTCGAGGCCAAGCGCTTCCGCGCGGGCCCGCGTGTACGAGGTGAGGAACGACCCGATGATTCCAGCAAGACACACGACAACCATCGGTACGCTGCGATGGACTGGACTCAGGGCGTAGAAGACACCAAGTCCGCCGAGCACGGCGCCATCAGCGAGACGGTCGAGCGTGGAATCGAGGAAGGCACCGAAGGTGGAGCTGCGGTTCGATCGCCGCGCCACCGTGCCGTCGAGGACGTCGAAGAGTGCCGTCAGCCCGAGGAAGAAACCGCCAACGGAGATGTGGCCGGTGCCATAGATGACACCGCCTGCGACCGAACAGGCGGTGCCGATTGCGGTGATGGTATTAGGATGAACTCGACGCCGGACCAACCAGTTGGCGACTGGATCGATAACGCGCAGATACCCGTTTTTCAGCCAGTCCGGGAGAATCTTCATTCGGTTCCGTCACGCAGCATAGCGAGCGGCCAGCAGGCGACACGGCAAGCGGCGTCGCGGTTGAACCCAGCCGGGGTAGAGCTCGACGCGATTGGCGGAAGGCGAAACCCGGCGATATTCATGCGAGAACCGAAGCGAGTAGCTCGCGGCTCGCTTCGGTTCGTAAAGGTATCCCACCCACAAACTTGTAGCAACCGGCGCTCGGTACGTCGTCTGACGTAGCCTCAGGGCACTCGCCAAGTGTAAGTCGATGTCAGCGCGACCGGATTCTGGGTATCGAACTGGCTCTTGCCATCGACAGTGACCGCGCGCAACAGCACCTGCGATCCGAGCGCAATCCCGCGAACCGGCAGATTCTCCGTGGTGTTCGCTCCAACCTGCCTCACGAACGTCTCGGTGCCGCCCTGAACGACATAGACGTTCACGGCCTGATTGAGATTGTTCGTGAAATGAATCGTCGCCTCCGCCGCCGTCGGCGCGGTGCGCACCGAAGCCTGTCGCGGACCGCAGCCGGTACTCATTGCCGTGATCAGAGCGACGCCCAACGCGGCGCAGAATCTCTTCATGATCGTTCCTCCAGAGGCGCGAAGCCAGTCCATCGAGTGTGGTGAAGGGACGCGCGTGCAAAAGGAGTGCACCGCGGTCCGCTGACAAGCTAATGCGTGACCGACCCCCGTCGCCAATTTCATCCGTACCGAGTTCCCGCTACTCTGCCTATTATCCGTACGACGCGTCCGGCGCCCGCGACCACCGATCCTTCCGCGCCCCCGCCCGAACCAGTGAGAAGATGATCACAGCTGGTTTTCTCGGTCGTCAGCTGCACCGCACAATCAGAAACATTTTCATTGCGGCCGCGGCCTCCGGTTGCACGAGCGGCTCGTCAGTCGCCCAGAACGCCCGGCGGCAGATCGCGACCACGTCACAATCGACGGTCGCGTCGACGATTCGCGATTCACTTCGATCCATCCTCGCGCGCGCCGCAAACGATAGCGCATTCCCGGGAGCGTACGCGGTCGTCGGCACGCACGACGGCATCCTGGCCGAGGACAGCGTTGGCCATCTCGATTGGGGGCCGAGCGCGGTGCCTGACGAGCATTCGCTCTGGGACCTCGCATCGCTGACCAAGGTTGTCGGAATGACGACCGCGGTGATGCAGCTGTACGAGCAGGGTCGAATCGATCTCGATGCGCCGCTCCAGCGATACATCCCGGAGTGGCGCGGACCACACAAGGAGCTCGTCACCATCCGGCATCTCATCACCCACACGTCCGGATTGCCTGCCGACGAGCCGTACGACCGCATCACGCACAACGCGGATAGCATTGCCAAGCTGCTGTTCGCGACGCCGCTCGACACGCTGCCCGGCGTGCGCATGGTGTACAGCGACATCGGCGCGTACATGTTGGGTCGGCTCGTGGAGCGGATCTCCGGCGAGACGCTCGATCAGTATGTACTGAATCACGTCTTCCTGCCGCTGCGCATGACGGAGACGATGTACCGGCCGCCGGCGTCGCTCAAGCCACGCATCGCGCCGACGGAGATCGACTCGATTCGTGGCGGGAAGGTCTGGGGCGTGGTACACGATGAGCGCGCGTACTACCTCGGCGGCGTGTCGGCGCACGCGGGGATCTTCAGCTCCGCACACGACCTCGCACGCTTTGCCCGCATGTATCTGAACGGCGGCACGCTGGACGGCACACGAATCGTGCAGCAGCGGACGATCGAGCTCTTCACCACTCGTCAGTTGCAGGATCGCGCGCTCGGCTGGCAGAAGCCGGACGGAAAGAACTCGGCCGGCCATCTCATGTCGGAGCGCGCGTTCGGCCACACCGGCTTCACCGGGACATCGATCTGGATTGACCCGGCGCACGACGTGTTCGTCATTCTCCTCAGCAACCGCGTCAATCCGACGCGCGCCAACACGAAGATTGGTCGCGTGCGGGTGGCGCTGGCCGATGCCGTGATGTCGACGATAGCTCGCACCTCCACTTCCGCGCAGAGCTCTCACCAATGAATCTGACAGCCATCGATTGGGCGATCGTCGCGGCGTACTTCCTTCTGTCGGCCGGCATCGGTTTCGCATTCACGAAACGCGGCGGAGAGAGTCTCAGCGAGTACTTCATCTCCGGACGCCAGGTGCCGTGGTGGCTGGCCGGCGCGTCGATGGTAGCGACGACGTTCGCGGCCGACACACCGCTGGTGGTGACTGGACTCGTCTTCTCGCACGGCGTCGCGGGCAACTGGCTGTGGTGGTGCCTGTTGATGAGCGGCATGCTCACCGTGTTCTTCTTCGCGCGGCTCTGGCGTCGAGCACACGTGATGACGGACATCGAGTTCGCCGAGATTCGTTATCAGGGGCCGCCGGCGACCTTTCTGCGCGGATTCCGCGCGATTTACCTCGGCATCTTCGTCAACTCGATCATCCTTGGCTGGGTGACCAAGGCGATGGTGAAGATTCTCGGGATCTCACTCGGCGTGAATCCCTACGTCGCGGTCGGCATCTGCTTCGTGATAACCGTGGCGTACTCGGTGGCGGCGGGGATGTGGGCAGTACTGTGGACCGATCTCGTGCAGTTCGTCATCAAGATGACGGCCGTGATCGTGTTGGCTGTCTTCGCCGTGAACGCGGTCGGTGGGATGACCGCACTGAAGCGCGGTGTCGCGGCGCATTTCGGGAGCGAGACGTCCGCGCTTTCGGTCCTTCCGGTGTCGATTCAAAATGGCGGCATTCACGCATATGTCTGGATGCCTGCCATTACCATTGCGGTGTTTCTCTTCGTTCAATGGTGGGCGGCGTGGTATCCGGGCGCCGAGCCCGGCGGGGGCGGATACGTTGCGCAACGCATCTTCTCCGCGAAGACGGAGCGCGACGGGGTGCTGGCGACGCTGTTCTTCCAGGTAGCGCACTACGCACTGCGGCCATGGCCATGGATCATCACTGCCCTGGCGACGGTGATACTGTACCCGAACGGTGTGATGGTGAACGGGACTCGCGACCACGAGGCCGCGTATGTCCAGGCCTTCGTCGATCTGCTGCCGACACCCTGGCGCGGATTCATGATGGCCGGCTTCGCCGCGGCTTACATGTCGACGGTGGCGACGCAGCTGAACTGGGGCGCGTCGTACCTCGTGAACGATTTCTATCGGAGGTTCATCCGCAAGACCGCGACCGAGCACCACTACGTGAGCGTGTCCCGATGGGCGACCGTTGGGCTGTTTCTCGTCTCCGTGATCGTGACATCGCAGCTCTCCACCGTGGAGCAGGCGTGGAAGTTCCTCATCGGCCTGGGCGCCGGCACGGGGTTGGTGTACATCCTCCGCTGGTACTGGTGGCGCATCAACGCCTGGAGCGAGATCAGCGCGATGATCGCCTCGTTCGTGACGTTCAGTTACGTGAGCGGATCCTTCGCTCTTATCCTTTCCAAGCTGCATCTCATTGGACTGGATCGGGTGTCAGCTTGGACACCTTCGGTGGTTGTGAACGCCGGGCCCGACGCCGATGCCGTTACGCTCCTGATCACGGTCGCGGTCACAACTGTGGTCTGGGTAGCCACGACCATGTTGACGCAGCCGGAATCGCCAGCGGTGCTCGAATCGTTCTATGAACGGGTTCGGCCGGGCGGCCCAGGGTGGGCAGCCATCTCGACAAGGCTCGGCTATGGCCGCGAGCAGATCCCTGGCGGCTCCCTGGCCTGGACCAACTGGATTGCCGGAATCGTGGCGGTCTATGCCTCTCTCTTCGGGGTAGGAAAGATCATCTTCGGAGAGGCGATGACGGGGTTTGTGATGCTGATCATCGCGGCGCTGGCCTTCGTCTGGATCGCCCGGTCTTTCCGCTCGGAGATGCCGCCTCCAGCGCTCAGACAACAGGACCCAAAGGCGCGTGAGGCGGTGGCGGCGGATTGATGGGGAGCTTATCTTGCACGTAACCTGCGGCACGGCAACACTTGGCCGCTTTGGAGGAGGGTACGAATGAGCACAATGAATCAGCCCGAGCTGGCGGTAGTCATCACACCGAACGCGTCAGCCGAGGTCATGAAGTTCATGGAGCAGGAAGGAGTCGATCCGGCAAAAGGCGGCTTGCGCGTCAGCGTTCAGCCGGGTGGCTGCAGCGGCTTCAAGTACGGTTTGCTCATCGAGGACGAGGCAGCGGAAGACGATCTCGTCATCGATCAGAGTGGGTGGCGCGTATTCGTCGACCCGTTCTCCGCGCAGTACCTGAATGGCGTCACGATCGACTACGTCACGTCGATGATGGGCTCTGGCTTCACGTTCAAGAATCCTAACGCGACTGGGGGCTGCGGCTGTGGCAGCTCGTTCTCAGCCTAACTAGGCAAATAAACGATGGCAGAGTCGGTCACAGGCGTCCGTCGGGACGCCGTCGCCGAGCTGGAGGCCCGCGATCGCTCGCCGACTCGCGGGCCTTCTCGTGTCCCGCACATTCCCGCCGGACTGGAGCGCATTCGCACGCTGGTCGTCGACGACCACGAGCACATCGCGCGGCTCGTCGCAAATCGCATCGCCACGCTCGTGCGCGAGAAGGACGCCGCCGGTGAGAGTGCGGTACTCGGTCTCGCGACCGGTTCGACGCCGATCGGCGTTTACCGCGAGCTTATTCGCATGCATCGCGAGGAAGGGCTCAGCTTCCGGCACGTCGCGACGTTCAATCTCGACGAGTACTACCCGATGTCGAGAGACAGCATCCACTCCTACTATCGCTTCATGTGGGAGAATCTGTTCTCGCAGATCGATATCAAGCCCGAAAACGTACACATCCCCGACGGCACGGTGCCGCGCGACCGCGTCGAGGAGTACACGCGGCGCTACGAGGACGCGATCGCCGACGCCGGCGGCGTCGATTTCCAGATCCTCGGCATCGGGAAAACGGGCCACATCGGCTTCAACGAGCCCGGCTCCGGGAGCGACAGCCGTACGCGGCTCGTGATGCTGGACGCCATCACCCGGCGCGACGCCGCGGCAGACTTTTTCGGCGAAGAGTTCGTGCCGCGCGAAGCGATCACGATGGGTGTGGCGACGATCCTCGACGCGCACGAGATCGCGATTCTCGCCACGGGCGAGCACAAGTCGTCCATCGTTAGGCGCGCGGTCGAAGGGGACATCGACGTCGAGGTGGCCGCGACCTTTCTCCAGCGGCATCCCGACACGACGTTCTACGTCGATCGCGCCGCGGGCGCGGAGCTCACGCGCATCAAGACGCCGTGGCTCATCGACGAGGTCCAGTGGACGCAGGATCTCATGGTTCGAGCAGTGATCTGGCTGTCGCAGCAGACAGACAAGGCGATCCTCAAGCTTACACAGCGCGACTACGCCGAGCACAAGATGTCGGCGCTCGTCGCGAAGTACGGAACGCCCGGCGAGGTGAACGGAAAAGTCTTCAACATCCTCGGCGCGAAGATCCGCGGGAAGTCCAAGCTCCCCACGCATCAGCGCATCATCTGCTTTTCGCCGCATCCCGATGACGACGTGATCTCGATGGGCGGCATTCTTCGGAAGCTCGTCGAGAACGAGAACGAGATCACCGTTGCGTATCAGACGAGCGGCAACATCGCCGTCTTCGATCACGACGTGCGTCGTTATGTCGACTTTCTCGTTCGGACGGCGGGAAATGGACTGATCGATCCGGCGAAAGTGGATTCGCTCGCGCAGACGGTTTACGCGTTCCTCGACCGCAAGCGACCGGGTGAGGTGGACATTCCGGAAGTTCAGGACATCAAGCGCATCATTCGCGAAGCCGAGGCCGTGAGCGGCATCGAGACCGTGGGCTTGCCGCGCAGCGCGGCGCGGTTTCTCAACCTTCCGTTCTACCAGACCGGCAAGGTTCGCAAAGAAGAGATCGGGCCGAAGGACGTCGCGATCGTGCGCGCACTGCTCGAGGACATTCGCCCGCAGCAGATCTTCGTCGCCGGGGACCTCTCGGATCCGCACGGGACGCATCGCATGTGCAAGCAGGCGATCGATCAGGCTCTGGTTGAAATGGACGGCGGATCGGCGCCGGAGACCTGGCTATATCGGGGTGCGTGGCAGGAGTGGCCGATTCACGAGGCGACCTGGCTCGTCCCGTTGTCGCAGGAAGAGTTGCGACTCAAGATCCAGGCGATCTTCAAGCACCAGTCGCAGAAGGACTCCGCGCCCTTCCCCGGCGGGTACGACGAACGCGAGTTCTGGCAGCGCGTCGAGGCGCGGAACAAGGGTACCGCCGCGGAGCTCGACAAGCTTGGTTTGGCCGAGTATTTCGCGATGGAAGCGTATGTCGTCGAGTAAAAGCAGATCCCTCGTCGCTTCGCTCCTCGGGATGACATATGGGTGTCATCCCGAGTGCAGCGAGGGATCTGCTTTTCGTTAGGCATGCCTCGCGGAATATCGGCACTCGACGTCGTCGTCATCCTTCTCTATCTCGCCGGCACGACCCTTCTCGGTATCTGGGTCGGCCGGCGGCAGCGCGACGCGAGCGACTACTTCGTCGCCGGCCGGTCGATTCCGTGGTGGGCGGTGATGTTTTCCGTCGTCGCCAGCGAGACGAGCGCGCTGACGTTCATCAGCATTCCCGGGTTGGCGTACGTCGGCAATCTCGGCTTCCTGCAAGTATCCGTCGGGTATCTGCTGGGCCGTGTCGTGATCGCCGTGGTGCTGCTGCCGCGCTATTACCAGGGCGAGCTCGTGACAGCGTACGCGCTGCTCGAGCAGCGGTTCGGTCTGGCGACGCGGCGCTTCACGTCGATCGTGTTCATGGCGACCCGGGGTCTCGCGGATTCGGTCCGTGTTTTCGCGACGGCGATTCCGATCGCGCTGATCCTCGAGGGCGTGGTACCGAGGCAGTGGGTGATGCCAACGGCTGTCCTCGTGCTCGGGACGCTGACCATCATTTACACCTATCGCGGCGGCATGCGCGCGGTCGTCTGGACCGAGATTCTGCAGGCGAGCGTGTACATCATCGGCGGCATTTCGGCGCTGGTGCTCATCGGCCACCTCGTGGCCGGCGGCTGGTCGCAGATCGTCGCTGCAGCCGGGCCGGCGGGCAAGCTCCAGTTTATTGACTTCTATACCGGCTTCGATCGGCCGCACACCGTCTTCGCGGGGCTGATCGGCGGCGCCTTTCTCTCCATGGCATCGCACGGCGCGGATCAGTTGATCGTGCAGCGACTCCTCTCCGCGCGTACTCTCCGCGACGCGCAGACGGCCGTCATCGGCAGTGGCGTCGCGGTGACGCTGCAGTTCACGCTCTTCCTGATGATCGGCGTTGGACTCTGGGCGTTGTATGGCCCGAACCATGGGTTCGCCAAGGCGGACGACGTCTTTCCGACCTTCATCTTGCAGTACATGCCGCATGGCCTGCTCGGCCTCGTTCTCGCCGCCATTCTCGCGGCCACGATGAGCACGCACTCCGGCGCCATCAATTCACTGGCGGCCGCTGCCACTCATGATATTTACCTGCCGCTCACTGGCCGGCGCGCGGATGATCCGCGGACGTTGCGCGTCGCGAAGATCTTCGCGCTCCTGTGGGGCGTCGTGTTGACGGGCGGTGCCCTGCTCTTTCCGCAGAATCAGCAGACGCCCGTGGTGGTGATCGCGCTCTCGATCGCGTCGTTCACTTACGGCGGGCTTCTTGGGGGATTCTTTCTCGGTATCTTCTGGCGTCGCGCGACGCAGCCAGATGCGATCATCGGCATGTCGGTTGGTATTTTCGCGATGGCATTCATCGTCTTCGCCAAGCAGATTGCCGCCGCCGTGCCGGCATGGCGCGGGGTACTGCAACCGTTAGGCACGATTGCCTGGCCCTGGTACGTACTGATCGGAACTGTCATCACGCTCGTGACCGGAATACTTTCTTCGTTTACCCATGGCACGGTGCCGCGCGAGGCCCTGCCGTGACGCTGATCGTCATCGGCATCGATGGTGGCGGCTCGAAAACGCGCGCAATGGTCGCCGACGAACAGGGCGGCATGATCGGAGACGTCGTCGGCCCCGCGAGCGCGGTGAGGCCGGGACGCGTCGAGGAGTCAGCGAACGTGATCGCCGACGTCGTTCGCGACGCGCTTGCGTCGTGTGAGATGACGCACGTCGTCCCGCGCGTGCTTTGCGTAGGCGTGGCAGGAGTCGGGCGTGAGGCCGAGCGACAGGAGCTCTGGCAGGCGCTCGCGAGCCGCGAGCTCGCCGATGAGATCGTGATTCACTCGGATTTCAGCGTCGCCCTCGATGATGCGTTCGGCGACGGTCCGGGCGTCCTCCTCATCAGCGGTACCGGGTCCATCGCGTTCGGTCGCGGTCCGACCGGCACGACGGCTCGCTGCGGTGGCTGGGGCCCTGTTTTCGGCGACGAAGGGAGCGGCGCGTGGATCGGCCGCAAAGCGCTGTCTGTCGTTGCCGCGGCGAGTGATGGCCGAGAACCTGAAACCGCACTCGCCGGTGCGATTCTCACGGCCGCGCAGGTGAACGAGCTGCCCGAGCTGATTGGCTGGGCGGCGCAGGCGCCCCCGTCAATGCTCGCCTCGCTCGCGCCCGTGGTGATGAGCGTCGCGGACGCCGGCGATCTGCGCGCGAACTCGATCGTGAGTCTCGCGGTCGAGGAGCTTTCGTTGCACGTGCGGGCGCTGGCGCGACAACTTTTCGTCGACGAGCGCGCATCGCTGCCGGTAGCGCTGGGCGGCGGCATGTTGCAGCGCGGCTCGACGCTCCGCCGGCGCCTCGAGCATCGGCTCAAGACTGCCGTTCCCGGAGCTCAGGTGAGCACGGAGGAAGTGATCCCTGTGCGCGGCGCGGTTCGGAGTGCGCTCAGGTTCGTCGGGGAGAACATTTAGGAACGGGCATCCCGGGCAAAGAGGGCGATCTGCTTTCGGTTCGCTCAGATCTCCGATGATCCCTCGTGCTGCCGGCATCAAATTGCTGGAAAAACGAAACTGCCGGAAAGGGCCTGGAAAGGCCGGGTACAGCAAAAGAGCGGCGACGATCCTTTGAAAAAGTCGCTGCCGCTTCTAGTAGTACCCAGGCTGTTTCAGGCCCTTTCCGGCAGCTTCGTCGTAAGAACCAGTTTGGGATTGCTACCGTACGGAGCCGACCGCCGTCCGAGTGATTCGAATGCAGATCGATGCTACGGCGTCTCGACGAACGGCGCCTCGAGTCTGCGCCCGGCGACTGCATCGGCGACTGGGGTCGAGAGCGCGGGGCGATCGAACTCGCCGTCCCAGCGCGCCATCACCACCGTCGCCAGACAATTGCCGAAGAGATTGATCGACGTACGTGCCATGTCCATCAGCGCGTCGACGCCGAGAATGACGGCGACGGCCTGCAGCGGCAGATTGAACTGCGTCAATGCGCCGGAGAGGATGACCAGCGATGCCCGCGGTACGGCCGCGACCCCTTTGCTCGTCAGCATCAGCGTCAGCATCATCACGAGCTGCGTCGAGATCGGCATGTTGATGCCGGCGGCCTGCGCGGCGAACACCGATGCAAGGGCGAGATAGAGGGTACTGCCATCGAGGTTGAAGGAATAGCCCGTTGGCAAGACGAAGGCGACGATCCTTCGCGGCACGCCTAACGCTTCCATCCGCTCCATCGCCAGGGGCAGCGCTGCCTCCGATGACGCGGTCGTGAAGGCGATGAGCCACGGCTCCCGCACGGCACGCAGGAAGCGCCCGATCGGTACCCGCGCGACGATCATCACCGGCACGAGCACGAGCAGCACGAAGATCACGAGCGCGCCATAGAGCGAGAGCACCAG
>DATEPP010000266.1:0-1619 GCA_035273165.1 Gemmatimonadaceae bacterium | reverse complement strand
TCCCGAGGTCTTTCCAAAGACGGGTCGTCCGGGCTCGTTGAGCGAGGACCTATCGCAGCGCCGGTGCGATTCGCGCCCTGGTTCGCGTCATTCGCGTCCAATAAACTCTGGGCTCTCCAGTGGTGCCCACGACGCCCACTTTCCCCCGGAATTCCCGGAAGAGCCCAAATTTGGCGTGGTGCCGCCTGGCACCCCCGATCGACTGCTGGTGATGCGCGCACCGTAGCGTCCCGACAAACTCAAATTCGATCGACTGCTCGCGATGGCGAGAATCGCCGCCTAGGCGGTCCCAGCCGGACGCTTGCGCACGCCGCGCACGTTCATGACGCCGCGCAACAGAAACACGGCGGCAAATCCCATGTCGAGCCAGAGTGACGTCGTCACCGGCTTGCCATGCGCCCAGAGCGGATGCAGCGCGACGTATGTGCCGAGGATGATCATGATCCATCCGAGCACGAGTCGGATCTTCATCATCGCGGGCGCGCCTCCCCGCGACGATCCACGACCACCGCGCCCGCCTTCATCACCCACGCCACGCTGTCGATGACGACGCGGATGTCGCGCAGCGGATCCCCACGCACGGCGATGATGTCGGCGTAGTGGCCCGGCGTCACCGTGCCTAACGACTCGCTCATGCCCAACAGGTCGGCAGCGTTCGTCGTCGCGGTCGCGAGCGCCTCGCCCGGCGTCATACCGATCTGCGTGAACCAGCCGAGCTCGCGCGTGTTCTGGCCGAACATCGTGAACACGGCGTCGGAGCCCATCGCAAAGCGAACGTGCGCCTTCCACGCCCGCCGCGCCGTCTCGAGGTTGCGCGCGCGAAAGGCGTCGAGCGCCGCCACCTGCTCGGGCGTATAGCCGAACTGCTCGTGATACTCGGCGTAGTAGCGATTGTGATCGATCGTCGGCACGTAGTACGTGCCACGCGCCGCCATCACCGCGAGCGTCGAATCGTCCAGATCGACGGCATGCTCCACCGACTCTGCGCCGGCACGAAGCGCGTCGCGTCCGCCTTGTGGGCCATAGGAGTGAACGGCGATCCGCTTGCCAGCGGCGTGCGCCGCGTCGACAGCGGCTTTCATCTCATCGAAGCTGAACGTCTCGTCGCCAGTGACGTCGGCACCGCTTCCGGTCGAGCCGTACATCTTGATCCAATCCGCACCGGCATCGACCTGCGCCTTCACCGCCACAGGGATGTCCTCGATCTGCGTGATGCGTCCGCGCGGCGCGCCGGGCGGTGCACCGGGACGCGGTGGCGTGCGTTGGCGCGAGAGACCGAATCCGGCGACGAACATCCGCGGCCCAAGCATCGCGCCACGGTTGATCAGATCGCGCATGACGATGTCGCCGTACTCGGAGGCCCCGAGGTCGCGCACCGTGGTGACACCAGCCTCGAGGGTCTTTCTCGCGTTCTCCTGCGCGAGGAAAACAGTCTCCGCGCTGCGACGCCGACCCTGCTGCGACCAGGGCTGCGTCCCCGCCCGTTGATCCCAGTAGTACGTCATGTGTGTGTGCACGTCGATCAGACCCGGGATTCCCGTGAGCGGACGCAGATCGATTACCCTTGCGCCGTTAGGCACGGCAGCCGCGCCAGAGCCGACGCTCGTTATGCGCTCGCC
>DATEPP010000265.1:0-2320 GCA_035273165.1 Gemmatimonadaceae bacterium | reverse complement strand
CCGTGAGATCCCGAAATTCCTCGGCAAGCTGCGGGAGGGATACGATCTTGTTCAGGGATGCCGGCTGCCGTCCGGAGGCGGCACGCTGCGTCCCGGCGCGATGCCGTTTCTCCACCGGTGGTGGGGGAACCCGATGTTTTCCTGGCTCGCGCGGGGATGGTTCCGGTCGCCGGTGAGCGACGTCTACTGCGGGCTGCGCGGCTTCACCCGCGCGCACTACGAACGACTGGGCCAGCGGTGCACGGGGATGGAGTTCGCCACCGAGATGATCATCAAGACGAGTCTCATCGGTGCGCGCGTCGCCGAGGTGCCGATCACGCTCCATCCCGACGGACGCAAGGCGCATGCGCCACACCTCCGCACCTTTCGGGACGGATGGCGCACGCTCCGGTTCTTCATGCTCTACAGCCCGCGCTGGCTCTTTCTCGTGCCTGGCGCCTGTCTCGTTATGCTCGGCCTGCTCGGCTACGGCATTGCACTACCCGGGCTCCAGCTTGGCCGCGTGCGCTTCGACGTGCACACGCTCCTCTTCGCGAGCCTGAGCATCATCGCGGGATATCAGTCGGTCGTGTTCGCGTTGCTCACGAAAGTCTTCGCGATCAGTGAGCGGCTGCTGCCGCAGGATCCGCGACTCACGAAGTGGGCGCGACATCTCTCTCTCGAGCGCGGTCTCATCATCGGTGCCCTGGTCATGGCTGTCGGTCTCGGGCTGCTCGGCGGCGCGATCAGGCAGTGGTGGTCGGTGGACTTTGGTCCCCTGGACTACAGCCACACGATGCGCTGGGTCATTCCCGGCATGATGTGCACGACGCTGGGCTTTCAGACGATCCTCTTCAGCTTCTTCCTCAGCGTGCTCGGTCTGCGGCGCCAATGAGTCTCGTAGGCCAGGTGCACGACGGCGTCATCCTCGGCCGCAGGGTCGAGCGGTTGACCAACCTCCTTGGTGAGATGTTTCCGCCCGCGTCACACGTGCTCGACGTGGGCAGCGGTGACGGCAAGCTTGCCGCCGAGCTGCAGCGATTGCGGCCCGACTGCCGCTTCGAGGGGATCGACGTTCTCGTACGCCAAGGGACGGCGATCCCGGTGCGCTCCTTCGACGGCTACACGATTCCATCCGCCGACAAGTCCTTTGACGCGGTGCTGCTCGTGGACGTGCTGCATCACGCGGCGGATGCCGCGAAGCTGCTGCGGGAGTGTGCGCGCGTCGCGCGCCGATGTGTCATCGTGAAGGATCACGTGCGTGAAGGAATCGGCGCCGAGCAGACGCTCCGGCTGATGGACTGGGTGGGCAACGCGCATCATGGCGTGCGTCTGCCATACAACTACTGGAGCCCGGGGGAGTGGGAGGCCGCCCTGGCGCAAGCGGGACTCGTCGCCCGCAGCTGGCGCCGCGACCTCGCTCTCTATCCGCCGCCGATCACCTGGCTCTGCGACCGGTCCCTGCACGTTCTCGCGCTGCTCGAGCCGGCGCGCGCCCACTGGTATCGTTAGGCACATCATGCTCATCCTTGCCTCGCCACTGATCGTTCTCGTCCTCCTTCTGCTCGTTGGCGTCCATCTGCCTCACGAGCGGCTCGGCGCGGTGGTGCGACTGCCTTCGCACCGCTACGCGCCCATCGCGGTCGGTATCGTGACGGGTGCCGTCGTGTGGTTCGTGTGGGGTAGCCTGAACGCCGTGGCGCCCGTGCATGACGAAGCTTCGTATCTGCTCCAGGCGCGTACCTTCGCCAGCTTCCACTGGGCGATGCCGTCGCCGCCGCTGCCGGAGTTCTTCGAGCAGTATCACACCTTCGTCACACCAACTTTCGCCTCGAAGTATCCACCGGGCCATGGAATCCTCCTCGTGCCGGGAATCTGGCTGTCGCTCCCGGGGCTGATGCCGGTCCTCCTCTCGGCGGTCGCCGGGGCGCTGCTCTTTCTCCTCGTGAGGCGCGTCGCCAACGGTTGGGTCGCGGTGCTCACGGTGTCGCTCTGGCTGCCCACGACGTCGAATCTGCGCTTCCGCAGCAGCTACATGTCGGAGACGACGACGAGTGTCCTCTGGCTCTTAGGGTGGTGGGCGCTTCTCGAGTGGCGCGGGACCCGGTCGCGGCGTTGGCTTGTCGTCCTCGCGAGCTGCGTCGCGTGGATGGCGATTACGCGGCCGCTCACGGCAGTGGCGTTCGCGATCCCGATTGCCGTCGTGGTGCTCCTCGATGTGGCGAAGCGTCGCGATTGGCGCGCACTCGTTCGGCCCGCCCTCGTCGCGATCGGGATCCTCGCGATTCTGCCGATATTCAACTGGCGCACCCTCGGCAGCTGGCGAGCGTCGACGTACGAC
>DATEPP010000264.1:0-7211 GCA_035273165.1 Gemmatimonadaceae bacterium | reverse complement strand
GCGGCCTCTGCGGCCTCTGCGTTCCCTTCACTCTCCCATCAGGGATGTTTCAAAGCCACGGGTCCGAAAGTGCAGATCCTTCGCTGCGCCCCAAGATGACAGTCGGCTTCTCGCCACCGGCCACCAGTCACCAGTCACCAGTCAGAGCCGGCGCGTCTCGCCATGCTCCATGAGCCACAGGTGATTCCGCTCGTATCCAGCGCCTGCCCAGAGCTGCGCCGTCCACGCCGGCGGTTGCTCTATCGGTTCATCGGTGAGCCTGAACGTACCCCAATGAATTGGCAGCATCGCAAGCTCGCCCGCCCGAGGACCCGCCAGCTCGGTGTACGCTCGTAACGCCTCGGGCGGATTCATGTGCACCGTCTTCATGAACCAGCGAGGATCGTAGGCGCCGACGGGCAGCATCGACAGATCGAATGGGCCATACCGCTCTCCGATGGCAGGGAATTCCGGATGGTACGCCGTATCGCCCGCGAAGAAGGCGCGGCGTGTTCCCGCCGCGACTGCCCAGGAGCACCAGAGGGTCCGCCCGCGATCCCAGAGTCCACGAGCACTGAAATGCTGCGCCGGCGTGCTCGAGATGCACGCCATGCCGAACGTGGTGCGAATCTCCAATGTTTGCCACCAATCGGCCTCTCGCACGCGGTCAGCGCCCCAGTTGCGGAGCAAAGGCGAGAGGCCTAACGGGACAATCCATTCGGCCTCCGGCATCCGTCGAACCAGTGCGCGCACCGTCGGCTTGTCGAGATGATCGTAGTGATTGTGCGAGATCAACACGACGTCGATCGATGGAAGCAATTTGAGATCGAAGGCCGCCGCGACCAGGCGGCGCGGACCCGCGAACGATACGGGCGACGCCCGGTCGCTCCACATCGGGTCCGTCAGAATGTTGATCGCCCCGAGCTGCAGGAGTACGGTCGAGTGACCCACCCACGTCGCGCTGAGCTCATCGGCGCCGACCCGCTCCGCGAACGTAGGGGCTGCAATCGGAATGCTTCCCGGGGCGGGATCGGGCGGCAATGCCCTTTTCCTGCGCTCCAGCGACCATCGAATCACGTCGCGCAGGCCGCGCGGCTCGGAGTCTGGCCAGGGATTTCGATAGCCGCGAGCCGTGTGATGCCCGGCTGTCACCGTTGCGCGGCTCTCTCGGCTGGCTCTGCGCTCTCCAGATTCTCCTTCAGATGCGGAATGCTTCGCATGCCTACGAGCGCGCTCGTTATGCCCGGCAGTGACCGCACGAATGAGAGTGCGCGCTGTGCGTCGGTCCGCTGCGAGGGAAAGAGCTCTCGCATCGACGGTGGCAGGTCATGGGTGAGCTGGGCCTGCATCAACGATGCGCTCGCGATTACGGACAATCCCAATTCAGCTGCGGCATCGAGGGCCGGCACGAGCTTGTCACTCTTGCCTACGGTTTGCGTCGCGAGACGGATGGCTTCCGGCATCCCGAGGTTGATCGGCATCTGAACGGCGCGGAAGTGATGCTCGTCGCCGGCGATCTCGCGCGCGATCGTCACGAGCCCCTGGAGGGAGAGATGCCCCTTGTTCGTGGGCGGCACTCGCAGCCCCGTCCATGTCGCGCATCCATAGAGGCGAATTTCGCCGCGAGACACCGCGTCCTCGAGAACCATGAACGCGGCTCGCAATCGCTCTCGCAGCGACGCGTGCGTCATCACCGCGAGCTGCTGCTCCGGGTTGTGCAGGTAGTAAAGGTCGATCGTATCCAGCTTCAGATTCTTCCGGCTGCGCGCGATTGCATAACGAAGAAAGGACGGCGCCAGAGAATGGCCGCCGCTCACGACATCATCCGGAGTCAGGACACCGGCATCGAAGAACTCACGTTTCAGGTACAGGCGGTAGTCTTCTCGCGATTCCGGCGGATAATCGGCGAGCGGCAGGTAGCCACCCTTCGTGCAGATGACGATCGCTTCGCGCGGCGTTCCATTCTTCAGGCTCTGCTGAACCGCTTGCCCTACGACCCGCTCTGAACGCTGACAGCGATAATTGATCGCGGTGTCGATCAGATTGACGCCTTCGTCGATGGCGGCGGTGATCGTGCTTTCGTAGGCAGCGTCGTCGGTCGCCGTGCATTCGCCGAGATACGTTCCGACGCCGATGGATGCCAGCGTATAGCCGGAAAGTCCGCTGCGATAAAAATCAGGGGAGTAGCGTGGGGCGAACCTGTCCGCGTATGCTGCGGATGCGCTCCCTTCGATCACGACGGCGCCGACACCCGCACTGGTTGCGCGGCGATGCGGTGTCGAGCGAATAGGGTCTCTCCTAGGCATAGAGGCCCACCTTACCGGTCTCGAACCGCCCCAGCAAGGCCTTGGCGAGCGCTGCCCTTTCGTCATGGTTTACGGAAATGGCCACGACTCGTCCCTGAGCTTGGTGGGCCGGAGATGGGTTCATCGGTAGTGTGACGGACCCCACAGGTTTAGATTTGAAGGCTCGCCCAAGAACGTCGCTTAGTGATCAGCGATGGTTCTGGGACCTCAGTTTCTTCGCGCGACGTCGCGGGCGCAATGACGGCGCGATTTCGAGTCTTACTCGTACGTCGGAGTTTGGAATGCCAGGGTTCGGGAATTTGGCAAGCAGATGGTGGATGCCGGTGCTCTTCATCATTGTCGCCGGCCATATCACCAACGTCTGCGTGACGCTCTTTCTACATCGCGCGCAGACCCATCGCGGTGTGCGGTTTCACTACCTCGCGGCGCTTCCAATGCGGCTCTGGCTCTGGCTGACGACGGCGATCGTCACCAAAGAGTGGGTCGCCTGCCATCGAAAGCACCACGCGTTCGCCGATCGCGAAGGAGATCCGCATAGCCCACTCCTCGAGGGTCTCCGCAACATTCTCCTCAAGGGCGCCTTCTACTATCGCAAGGCGGTTCGCCAGCCTGGCATGCTCGAGAAGTACGGCAAGGGCACGCCTAACGACTGGCTCGAGCGCCACCTCCTCTCTCGCCTCAATTGGCTCGGCATCCTGGTAATGCTGGCCATCGATATCTATCTCTTCGGCTTCTTCGTCGGTCCGCTCGTCTGGGGCATCCAGATGCTCTGGATTCCGTTCTGGGCTGCTGGCGTCGTCAACGGGATTGGTCACGCGCTCGGCTATCGGAACTTCCAGGTCAAGGACGAGAGCCGGAACATCAGTCCGATCGCGATCTGGCTCGGCGGCGAGGAGCTGCACAACAACCATCACGCCGATCCGAAGTCCGCGCGCTTTGCCGCCAGGTGGTTCGAGTTCGACATTGGTTGGATCTACATTCGATTGCTGCAGTTCGTCCGATTGGCGAAGGTCGAATACGCGCGCGGCAGTGCCCGTCGTCGCGACGCCGAACCGCAGTTCGAACCCGTAAGCTGACCCTGATCTTCCGCTCTACCAGCCGGCCGCCATCGCGGCCGGCTTTTTTTGCGCCTGAAGGGTCGTAATGCACACCGAATTAGTTTTCCTCGAGAGCCAGCAAGAGTGTGCTATGCCAGACGTGACGTGCAGCCGCTGTGGTCAGACGAGAGCCGGATTCGATCGCCCACCTTTCCCCGGCGCGATCGGCGCGCGTGTACAGACTGAGATCTGTCAGGACTGTTGGGGTCAGTGGACGCGTCAGCAGATGATGCTCATCAACCACTATGGCCTGAACCTGATGGATCCGCAGGCGCGCAGCTTTCTCACGAAGAACATGGAGGCGTTTCTCTTCAAGACGGGCGGCGAAGAGGACGTCGATACCACGAAGAAAGGAACGATCACATGGTGAGCGAGGACGGCCTGCGACCGCGCGCGATCCATCGTCCGTTCTCGAAGTCGGGCAGCGCAATGCGGCGCATCGTGCCAAGTCTCGCGCTCGCGTGGGCCGCCTGCGCCAGGCAGAACGCCACCCAGGCGCCCTCGCCGTCTGCTACGCCTGCCGAGAGGGCCGTCGCGCACGGACCGCGATTCGCGTCCTGGAGCGATTCCGTACTCGCGTCCCTGTCGCCGCATGACAAGGCGGCGCAGCTGGTCTGGCCGATGGTGTTCGGCGACTTCACTCCGGTGGGGAGCCCCGGCTGGGCTCGCGCACAGGGATACGTGTCGACCGATCACGTCGGTGGTCTCGTGATGTCTGTCGGCGGGCCCATCGAGATTGCGGAAAAGCTGAACGCGATGCAGCGGCTCTCGAACGTGCCGCTGATCGTCGGCGCTGACCTCGAGTTCGGCACTGGCTACAGGGCCCGCGGCGGCTATTTCCTGCCTAACGGCATCGACCTTGGCGGTGCCACGGTGTTTCCACCAGAGATGGGCATTGGCGCCAGTCGGGACACGGCACTCGCGTACGAGCAGGGACGCATTACCGCGATCGAGGGACGCGCCATTGGGATCCACATCGCGTTCGCGCCCGTGCTCGACGTAAACAACAACCCCGCCAATCCTGTCATTGGGGTCCGCTCGTACAGCGAAGATCAGCACCTCGCCGCCGCACTGGGATCGTCCTTCGTGCGTGGACTTCAGGAACACGGGATGATCGCGACGGGAAAGCATTTTCCTGGGCACGGCGACACGGATCAGAACTCTCACCTCACGCTCCCCACGATCACCGTGTCTCGAGCGCGGCTCGACACGGTCGAGTTAGTGCCTTTCCGCGCCGCGATCGCGTCGGGGCTCGACGCGATAATGACGGCGCACATCGCGCTGCCGGCCATCCTCGGAGACAGTAGCACGCCGGCGACGCTCTCCTCCCGCGTCATGACCGACCTGCTGCGCCGTGACCTCGGATTTCGCGGTCTCTTGATCACGGACGCGATGGACATGAATGGCGTGCTCGCGAACGCGCGCCCCGGGCGACCCGGGCAGGTCCTCGTCGGGCAGTACGGCACCATCAATAGCATCGGCCTCGCGGAGGCGTGCAAGCGCGCGGTCGAGGCCGGCGCGGACGTGCTACTGATGCCAACCGACGTGCCCGCGGCCATCGACGCCGTTCTGGCCGGGATTCAGGAGGGGCGCTTTAGCCAGGCACGCGTCGACGCTTCCGTGCAGCGAATTCTCGCGCTCAAGGAGCGGATTGGCCTGCACCGTGAGCGATTAGTAGCGTTGGACTCGATTCGCGAAGTGGTCGGTGATTCAAACAGTCTCAACATCGCTCGGCGAGCGGCGGAGCAGTCCATCACCCTCGCGAAAGATTCGCTGCGCCTCGTTCCGCTCACGCGGGGAAGTAACGGCGCGCGCATACTCTCCGTCACGATGGCATCCCGCAGCAACCTCGGAGCGGGCGGCGCCTTCCTTGCCGCGTTGCGCCGCGGCGTTGGAGGCGGTGTGCGAATTCGAGACGAGTACGTGAACCCTGACGATCCGGGCGCGAACTACAACCGTCTGCTCGCGGCCGCCGACTCCTCGGATCTTGTGCTCGTGTCCTCGTACCTCGCGCCGAGCTATAGCGCCTCCGCCGCGAACGCAGGCGCACCGGTGATCGACTTCCTCCGCACCCTCGTCAGGCGACGACCGAGGACGGTCCTCATCAACTTCGGGAATCCGTACCTGTATCAGCAGGTGCCGGAGGTCGGCACCTACCTCATCGCGTGGGGTGGATTCCCGATGTCGCAGCGCGCGGCCGCCGAAGCGCTCATCGGCATCAACGCCATCTCGGGCAAGCTGCCGATCAGCATCCCGCCCTCCCTGTCATTCGGCGGCGGCGAGATGCGCGCGTCGGCGCAGCCAGCGAGTACAATCAATCGTCCCTAGCTTTTCGCTGCCGACGTCCTTGCCATTCGATGAGTGCTCGGGCAAGCGCGGCGTTATCGGCGGCCATTCGATACAGCTCGCCGACCTCGGGCGCGCAATCGTCGCCCGTAAATTCGGCGACAACGGGCGGGTGATGGCCGCTGCGCCGTTCTGCGTCGGCCCGACGTTCGACGCACACACGGATCCTGCTCCCCTCTGATGTGCGCGCCGATTCGGTCTCGTCGTATGAATGCGTGAGATCGATCGCCACGTATCCGGCGCCAGGAAGCTCGCGCCTATACAGCTCCTTTGCCCGAGGAACGATTTCGCTCGAGGTTTCCATCGACAACTCCTCAACCGTCACATCTCCTCCAACACTCGATCGATGGCTCGCTTCGGGTTGCGGCGCTTCAGCGCCTCTCCCCAGAGATCTCCAACGGCATCGATCCGGCGCCGCATCGTCGCGATCGTGAAATCTTCTATCTGCAAATTGCGTTCGAGCTCGTCCCAGCGCAGAGGCGCGGAAACCGGCGCGCCTGGGCGCTCGCGCACCGAGTACGCCGAGGCGACACTCTTACCGCGTGCGTTCTGTTGAGCGTCTACGTAAATCGTTCCCTTCGGGCGCCGCTGTAGGCTGCGCTCCAGCGTTGCGAGGCGAGGGTACTTCGCGGCGACGATCGCGGCGATCTTCTCTGCGACCGCGGCTGAGCGCGCGTAGGTTGTGCGTGCCGGCAACGGCACGACGATGTGCAACCCGCGCGATCCCGATGTTTTGAGCGCTGCTAGCAGTCCCAGCGACTCGAGCTCGTCGTGTATATGTCTTCCGAGCTCGATGACATTCTCGAAGGGGACACCTTTGCCCGGATCGAGGTCAACCGTACTGTAGTCGGGATATTCGATTGTTGGCAAGCGCGACTGCCACGGATGTACCGCGATCGTTCCGAGCTGAACGGTATGGAGCAGAGTCAGGAGATCACCGCCTACGATTCGCGTCGCACGCGTTCCGTCCTCCGCCTCGACCTCGGCGACGCGAACAGCTGGCGGAGTAGATCCCGCATTCTGCTGAAAGAATGATGAGCCGCTGATTCCGTTCGGATAGCGTTTCAGAATCAACGGCCTTCCGTCCAGCAACGGAAGAAGAATTGGCGCGACATGCGCGTAGTACCGCATCACGTCGCCCTTCGTGATGCCGGCGCCCTCGAAGAAGATCTTATCGAGGCTCGAAACGTGAAGCGATTTGCCTCGAGCGACGGTTACGACACCGTCGCCGCCCTCGCGATCGAGTTGTTCGAGTTGCGCTTCGACGTCTCGCGACTCCGCCTGCTTCGTATTCGACCCGCGCTTCGTTTTGGAGCCGCGCTTCGTCAACTTGGCCCCCCGCTTCGTCGGGGCCTTCGCGCCGCGTTTCGCGCTCGCCTTCACCTCACGCGGCGGGCGCCTTGCGACACCACGCTTCGTGCCGCGTCCTTTTTTGGCTGGCGCGCTCTCCGTCGCGTAGCGCTGAATACTCTCTTTCTCGAGA
>DATEPP010000263.1:0-1818 GCA_035273165.1 Gemmatimonadaceae bacterium | reverse complement strand
ATGCGGCTTCCGCGAGCCCTCCGTTGCGGCCGTGGACGCGGCTGTCGGGGCCTCGTCAGCGTGGTCGGGAGCGACTGTGGCCGGCGTCGACTCGTCCTCCACGATCGTTTCGATGACCTGCCCGATCTCCACGTCCTCCTCGATCTCGGGGCGCGCATCCGACGGCTCGGGCTCCTCGACGGTCGTCTGCGTGACGAACGCGCCAAGGCCATGCGCCTCGAGCTCCGTGCGGAGGTCGCCTAACGCCAGGATCCGCATCTCGCCGTCGGAGCCGCGAAGCGTGACACGCTCCCGGAAGATGTCGTTGGCGACCACCTTCTCCTCGCCCCGGCTCGTACGCACGAGCTTCCCTTCCTTGGGGAAACGCTTCCGCTGCTGGACGTAGAACTCATGCTCGTAGCGGAGGCAGCACATCAGCCGCCCGCAGGCACCCGAGATCTGAGATGGGTTGAGCGAGAGCCGCTGATCCTTCGCGACGCCCAGGTTCACCGGGCGCAGCTCCGGGAGCCAGGAGCTCGAGCAGTACTGGCGTCCACAGCGACCGATGCCGTCGAGGCGTTTCGCCTCGTCGCGCACGCCGATCTGCTTCAACTCGATGCGAGTGCGAAACATGGCGGCGAGCTCGCGAACGAGGTTTCTGAAGTCCACCCGCTTTTCGGCCGTGAAGTAGAACGTCAGCTTCTTACGATCCCACTGCCACTCGGCATCGGAGATCTTCATCGCCAACTGGTTCGCCTTTACGCGCTCCATCGCTTTACGACGGGCGTCCTCGTCCTGGTCGCGCACCTCGCGAAAGCGGCGGATATCGTCGGTCGACGCGAGACGCCGCACCTTTTTGGCCGGCGCCACGTCGCCCAAGCCGTGGGGAACGCCGCGACTGCGCTTTTCCGCCAGATCGCCAAGGGCGTGGATGTGGCCGAGGTCCTCCCCACGATCGGCATCGACGATCACCGGCGCCTTGAGCGACGGCAGCTGGTCGGCCTCCCAGAGAAAGAACTCCTTGCGGTTGCCCTTGAATTCGACCTCGATGAGATGCGACATCGGCTAGGATAGAGGCGTGAAGTACTCGGCGGTGCGCTACAGCGAGGTCACTCGGCGAACTGGCCCAGGCGGAGAAACTTCTCGCGGCGGCGCCTCACGAGCTTGTCTGGCTTGAAACGCCGCAACTCGTCGAGATGCCGGCAGAGCGCGTCCTGGACGGACTTCGCCGTTGCTTCGTGGTCCGAGTGGGCCCCGCCCAACGGCTCCGGAATGATCTCGTCGATGACGCGCAGCTCGTAGAGATCCGGCGCGGTGATCTTGAGCGCGCTCGCCGCTCGCTCGCGCATCTCCGGGCTCTTGCCGTCCTTCCAGAGAATCGCGGCGCAGCCTTCGACAGTGATCACCGAGTACACCGAGTTTTCCAGCATCATCACGCGATCCGCCACGCCGAGTGCCAGCGCGCCACCCGACCCACCCTCGCCAATGACGGTGGCGATGATCGGCACTTCCAGCCGGCTCATGTCGAAGAGATTCCGCGCGATTGCCTCGGACTGGCCGCGCTCCTCGGCGCCCAGGCCGGCCCAGGCCCCAGGCGTGTCGATGAAGGTGAGCACCGGCACATGGAATTTCTCGGCGAGCTTCATGAGGCGCAGCGCCTTACGATAGCCCTCGGGATGTGGCATTCCGAAGTTGCGCTTGAGATTTTCCTTGGTGTCGCGGCCGCGTTGATGGCCAATCACCATTACGGTTTCGCCATCGAGCCGCGCCCAACCGCCGAGGATGGCGGCGTCCTCACGGAACAGACGATCGCCGTGCAGCTCGATGAAGTCGGTGAAG
>DATEPP010000262.1:0-1675 GCA_035273165.1 Gemmatimonadaceae bacterium | reverse complement strand
CCGCACGTTCCTTCCCGCTGTCGAGGCCGTGGCGGGCTCCTACGTCTTCATCAATGGACCTCTCGCCTTCGATCCACTCTTCCCGGGCACGGGTCTCGTCTCCGTGGCTACTGCCGCGCAGGCGATGCTCGCTCGGGTCGTGATGAAGGAGGCCGAGTCGTCGGGCGCCCGCGCGCGGATCAATGAAGTGGTGCTCTATACCTCTTTCGGTCGACCCGGAGACACGAATGCCAGCGGCGCGGTGAGTCAACGCGACGTTAGCGACTTCATAACTCAATTGCTGTCGCCCGCGAACGCGCACATCCGCGGTCAGACGATTCATCTCAATGAACGCCGCGCGCTCGGGACCCGCGCATCCATTCCGGCATCGCAGGTGGAGGCTCGCTGACCATGCGCACGTCTATGGAAGTTGCCGGGGTCGCGGGCATCCTCGCCGGCATTGGTCTCGCCATGGAAGCCACCTTTTTCATGACGAGTGGCTGGACCCCGACGGTCTTTCACGATCCGGCAGGAGCCCTCTCGCTCTTTCACACGGGCGGCAGTCAACTGCGAGCCGCGGGATTTGTCGGCGTCTTGAATCTCGCCTGCGCCATTATCTGGCTCGCAGGTCTGGCCGAGCTGCATGCGATCAGGGCTCGAAATCTTGCTGCGGCGATCCTGCTGTTCGGCATCGTCGGCACAGCGGGTCACGCCCTCGTACCGCTGGGACTCTGGGGCGGCATACCGACCTTCCTCGACGCATCCGCGCGTCACACGACAGAAGCGCCCGCCGCATTTCTCGGCTTCGCTGCCTTCCTCGACGCAGCCGGAGCCGTGGGAAGTCTCTTCGTGGGATTCTCGCTCATCGCCGCGGGTGCCGCGATCGTTGCGACACGATCGATCCATTCCGTCATCGGCTGGATCGGACTGCTCGCCGGAGTCGCGTCAGCGCTGTCCGTGCTCGGAGCGGGGACACCGCTCGCGCCCGTGGCCTTCGCCGTCTACATGCCGGGACTGCTCCTCGCGATCATCTTCCGAACGTTGTCGGGATTTGCAATGCGCCGGCAAACGGCTGTCACAACGGAACCGCGATGACGTCTACCTAGCAGCAACCCTAGCACCTAGCACCTAGCACCTCCATGAACATCTTCCTCGCTGGCGCCACCGGCGCCGTTGGCAAGAGCCTCCTGCCCGCGCTTCGCGATCGCGGGCATAAAGTCGTCGCTCTCACACGATCGGCGGAGAAGGCGGCTGCACTGCGCAGTGCAGGCGCTCAGCCCGTCGTCGCCGACGCACTCGACCGTGCGGCTGTCGTTCGTGCCGTCAAAGAGTCGCGCGCCGAAGTTGTCATTCATCAGCTCACCGGGCTGACAGGGGCGACGAGCATCAGACACTTCGATCGAGTCTTCGCGTCAACCAACCGCCTGCGCACCGAGGGCACGGACATTCTGCTCGAGGCCGCACGCGCCGCCGGCGCTCGGCGATTCGTCGCGCAGAGCTACGGCAATTGGGTCTACGGTTGGAGTGGTAACGGACTCAAGACGGAACGCGACGTGCTCGATCCGCATCCACTTCCACAACAGAAGGAAAGTCTCGCCGCGATCCGTCATCTCGAGCAGGCCGTGACGAGCGACCGCACGATCACCGGCATCGCGCTGCGTTTCGGAAGTTTGTATGGCCCGGGCACCAACATGGC
>DATEPP010000261.1:0-4311 GCA_035273165.1 Gemmatimonadaceae bacterium | reverse complement strand
TTCTTCTACCCCGGCCTCAGCGCCGTCGGCCACGAGCTCCGCATCGGCGGCATCCCCTACCAGATCATCGGCGTCATCGAGCACCAGGGTTCGCTCTTCGGCATGTCGATGGACAAGATGGCCATCGCGCCGTTCGGCTCGCCACTGCATCGCCTGACGAATCCGCGGGGCGACATCGACGGCCTCATGATCCAGGCGCAGTCCGAGCTCCTCATGAATGATGCGATGGAGTCGGTGCGCGAGTTTCTGCGCGGCTTCCGTCATCTGCGCCCCGTCGAGCCGGACAATTTTGCGATGGAGACGTCGGCGACGGCGCTCGTGGCGTTCCAGAAAACGAAGCAGGTCATGACGGTCGCGGGGACGGCGCTGCCCTTCGTCGGGCTCATCGTCGGCGGCCTCGTGATCATGAACATCATGCTCGTCGCCGTCGCCGAGCGGACGCGCGAGATCGGCATCCGCAAGTCGTTAGGCGCGCGACGCCGCGACATCCTCCGGCAGTTTCTCGTCGAAGCGGCAACCCTGAGTACGCTCGGCGCGATCATCGGCATCGGATTGGGGATCGGAATCGCGAAGACGATCTCGTGGAAGTTCCCGTTCCTTCCCGCGGCGGTCGCGCCGTGGTCCATCGTTGCGGCGACACTGCTCGGGCTCGTCGTCGGCGTGATCTCGGGCGTCTATCCGGCGCGGCGAGCGTCGTTGCTCGATCCCATCGAAGCATTGCGTCAGGAGTGAGCGCGCCATGTCATTCATGAACCGGGTTCTCCTCGCCCTCGAGGGCGTGACGCTCGCGCTCGAATCGATGCGGGCGAACAAGGTGCGCGCGCTACTCACGATCATGGGCGTCGCCGTGGGTGTGTTCGTCGTCGTCGCGCTGTCGTCCGTCGTTCGTGGCATCAACGAGAGTTTCGCGCGCGACGTCGAAGCCGCGGGGCCGACGTCGTTCTTCATCTATCGACGCAACATCGCCGCATTTCAATCTTGCGACGGCACGGACGAGACCTGTCCCGAGCGACGCAATCCCGCAATCACCATCGACGAGGCGAACGCGATCGAGCGGCTACCGAGCATTCTCGCCGTCACATCGCACGTCGCCAATGGCGGCACGTTCAAGTACAAGGATCGCGAGCTGAACGCGGGAATGGAGGCGTACACGCCGAATTGGACCGACGTGGACGGCGGCGACATCTTCCCCGGCCGCAGCTTCACCTATGCCGAGAACGCGAACGCGGCGCAGGTTGTGGTGATCAACGACAAGATGGCGGAGATGCTTTATGGCGACTCCGATCCCATCGACAAGGAGTTGACGATCAACGGCGTGCCCTTCCGCGTGATCGGTCTCTATCACTACACGGCAAGTCCGATGGGGACGCCGACGTCGGCTGGTGGCGGCGACTCGCCGAAGGCGATTCTCCCCTGGGAGACCGCGCGCCGTCATCTCAATTTCTGGATGCGCGGCAACAACCTCATCGTGAAGCCGCGGGCGGGCGTGACGGTGGAAGAGGCGACCGATGAGGTGACGGCGCTTCTACGCGCCAAGCGCAGCCTCGGCCCGAGCGTGGCAAACAACTTCGCCATCGTCACGCAAGATCGCCTGCTCGAGGTCTACAACAAGCTGTTCGGAACCTTCTTTCTCGTTGGGCTCTCGCTGTCGGCGGTCGGTCTACTCGTCGGAGGCGTCGGCGTCGTCGCGATCATGATGATCTCGGTGACGGAACGAACGCGCGAGATCGGTATTCGTAAGGCACTCGGCGCGACGCGTGGCACCATCCTCTGGCAGTTCCTTGTCGAGGCGGTGACGCTGACGGCCATTGGCGCCGCCGTGGGGTTGGTGCTCGGTGTGCTGGTGGCGGTTGGCGTCCGTACGGCGTGGCCCTCGATACCCGCGTCGACGCCAATGACGTCCATCGCGCTGTCGTTGCTCGTGAGCGCGCTGACGGGCGTGGTCTGCGGCATCATGCCGGCGTTCCGCGCTGCCCGATTGGATCCCGTGGAAGCGCTGCGGTACGAGTGACGCAGGCTGTCATCCCGAGCGAAGCGAGGGATCTGCTTTTCGCGTAGGTTAGAGCAGATCCCTCGTCGCTTCGCTCCTCGGGATGACATAGCTCTCAATGCGTTTCGACGACGTCCTCCTGACCGCATTCCGACAGATCCGGGCGAACAAGCTTCGCTCGTTCTTCACGCTGCTCGGGATCATCGTCAGCGTCGCGTTCCTCGTCGCTGTCGTCGCGATCATCCAGGGGATGAACGCGTACGTCAAGGAGAACATCGCGGACAACGTCGTCGGCACGAACACGTTTCAGGTGCGCCGGATGCCCGCGCGCGTCGGACTGTTCAGCGAGGACGATTGGCGCATCGTCCAGCGTCGACCGAAGATCACTCCGGAAGACGCCGCTGTGGTGCGACAGGCGATTCCCGAGGCCGCGGCCATCAGCCTCACATCGGGCTATCCCACTCCTCAGGCCGACGTCGTCTGGGGTAATCGCACGTTAGGCGACGTGCTGATCTTCGGCATCACGCCGGACTATCAGGTGGTGCAGGATTATCGGTTCGCCGCCGGGCAGCCGCTGACGGAAGTGGATGTGCGCGAGCGGCGCTTTGTCTGCGTCATCGGCGCCGAGGTCGCGGAGAAGCTGTTCGAGTCCGTCGATCCGGTGGGACGCGACATTCGCATTCGCGGCGATCGGTTCACCGTGGTCGGCGTCGTCGCACGCAAGGGGAAGGTTCTCGGACAATCGTTCGACGGCTTCGTGATGCTTCCCTTCTCCACGTTCGAGTCGATGTACGGCCGGCGCCAGACGACGACGATCTCGGTGAAAATGCCGGACGCGGCGATGGTCAAGGACGCCATGGCGCGAGCCCAGGAGGCGATGCGCCTCGCCCATCGGCTGCGGCCTAACGACGACGACAATTTCTCGATCGAGACGTCGGATGCGCTCATCAGCTTCTGGAAGAGCCTCACGAGCGTCTTGTTCAGCGTCGTGCCGGCGGTGGTCGCGATCGGGATCATCGTCGGCGGGATCGTGATCATGAACATCATGCTGATGTCCGTGCGAGAGAGAACGCACGAGATCGGGCTCCGGAAGTCGGTTGGGGCGACGCGGCGCGACATCCGCCGTCAGTTCCTCGCGGAAGCGGTGATGCTGGCGACGCTCGGCGGCGCCACGGGAGCGCTCGGTGGCTGGATGTTCTCGGCAGGGATTGCCGCCGTCTCTCCGCTGCCGGCGCGGGTGACGACGTGGTCCGTGGCGATGGCTCTGGCGTTAGGCGCTGGCGTCGGCGTGCTCTTCGGCGTCTACCCGGCGACCCGCGCGGCACGGCTCGACCCAGTGGCGGCGCTCCGGGCCGAATGACGGCCCTTCAGGCGGGTGCGGTCGCGCGCCGAGGCAGCTGGATTCGCCTCATTGCGAGCCTGCGAGAGACGGTGACACTCTCCTTCGACTCGCTGCGCGCGAGCAAGCTACGTTCGGGGCTGACCGTGCTCGGCGTCGTCATCGGCGTGTCGGTGGTGATGGCGATGGCCTCGATCGTCCAGGGAATCCGCGATCAGATCGTGCAGACGATCGAGATCGCGGGACCGACGACGTTCTACGTGATGAAGGTCTTCACACAGACGCCGCTGAACCCGGACCAGCTGCCAAAATGGGTGCGGATCCGACCCGACCTCTCGCGCGACGAGGCGGAACGCATCGCGGCGCTGCCGATGATCGCCTACGCGAGCATCTGGGCGCAGGTGTTCCAGCGCGTGGAGTACAACGGGGTGCGCACCCAGCCGCAAGCGATCATGGGCGCGGACGACCGCTTCACGGAGATTCAGGGCGGCGAGCTGGCGGCGGGCCGCTGGTTCACCCACGCGGAGCTCGCGAGCGGAAGTGCAGTCGTCGTACTGGATGTAGATGTCGCGCGGCGCCTCTTCGGTGCGATCACACCGCTCGAGCGCCTCGTGCGGATCGGCGGCCGACCGGCGCGCGTCATCGGCGTGTATCAGCCGGCGGCGAACATCTTCCAGCCGCCAGGCCAGGAGATCGCCGCGATCGTGCCGTATGGGATGCTCGACCATCAGTTCACGATCGACAGGACCGGCGCGCTGTACATTCCCGTGAAGCCGAAACCCGGCGTGTCCGTGGCGGACGCGCAGGAAGCGGTGACGATCGCGCTCCGTGAGATGCGCCGGCTGAGGCCCGCGGACCACAACAACTTCGACATGATCACGCAGGACCAGATTCTCGACGTCTTCAACAAGCTCACGGGCGTCTTCTTCCTCGTGATGATCGCCCTCTCGAGTGTCGCGCTGCTCGTCGGTGGTATTGGTGT
>DATEPP010000260.1:0-7121 GCA_035273165.1 Gemmatimonadaceae bacterium | reverse complement strand
GATCGTGAGGATCTTCGTCGCGTCACGACGACCCTGCGATTCCGAGGCCTTGGCCACCTCGTCATACGGGACGTACTTCGTGCCCCACCCCTTGTCCGCCGACACCTTGGTCAGCGCCGCGGTGAGGGTCGTCTTCCCGTGATCGACGTGGCCGATCGTGCCGACGTTTACGTGCGGCTTGGTCCGCTCAAACTTTGCCTTTGCCATTGTGCAATCCCGTGTGTGTTGGGGTCCTTCTCCGAGTGGCGTGTTGCGAGTGGCGCGTTGCGAGCGGAACTGCCAAGGCTCATGGAGCCGCTCGCCACCAACCACTCGTCACTCGCCACTCACATCATGCTTTCACTTTACTCACGATCTCTTCCGCCTTCGACTTCGGCACTTCCTCGTAATGCGCGAACTCCATCGAGTACACCGCGCGACCCTGCGACATCGAACGCAGCTTGGTCGAGTAGCCGAACATCTCCGCCAGTGGTACCGTCGCGGCGATCACCTGCGCTTCGCCGCGCTGCGTCATCCCGCCGATCTTGCCGCGGCGCGATGACAGATCGCCGAGCACGTCACCCATGTAGGCGTCCGGCACGACAACCTCGACGTTCATCATCGGCTCGAGCAGCACCGGACCGGCGCGCTTGGCCGCCTCCTTGAACGCCATCGACCCAGCGATCTTGAACGCCATTTCGCTGGAGTCCACTTCGTGGTACGAGCCATAGACCAGCTCGACCTTCACATCCACCATCGGATAGCCGGCCAGCACTCCGTTCTCGAGCGCTTCCTTTATCCCCTGCTCGACCGGAGCGATGTACTCTCGCGGAATCACGCCGCCAACGATCTTGTCCTCGAAGACGAACCCCGCGCCCGGACCGGACGGCTCCATGTTGATGACAACATGGCCGTACTGTCCCTTACCACCCGACTGCCGGATGAACTTCCCTTCCACCTTCTCGACCCGCTTCCGGATCGTTTCCCGGTACGCAACCTGAGGCCGACCGATGTTCGCGTCGACCTTGAACTCACGCATCATTCGGTCGACGATGATCTCCAGGTGCAGCTCGCCCATCCCCGAGATGATCGTCTGCGACGTCTCCGCATCCGTGTGCACGCGGAACGTCGGATCCTCCTCCGACAACTTCTGCAGAGCGATCGCGAGCTTGTCCTGATCGGCCTTCGTCTTCGGCTCGATCGCGACGTCGATGACGGGGTTCGGGAACTTCATCGCCTCGAGGATGATCGGATGATCATCGTCGCAGAGCGTGTCGCCCGTTCTCGTGTCGCGCAGACCGATTGCCGCGCAGATGTCCCCCGCGCGGACTTCCTCGATCTCCTCGCGCTTGTTCGCGTGCATCTGCAAGAGACGGCCGATGCGCTCGCGCTTGTCCTTCGTCGAGTTATAGATGTACGATCCCGACTTGAGCACGCCCGAGTAGACGCGGAAGAACGTCAGCTTTCCGACGAACGGATCGGTCGCGATCTTCGACGCCAGCGCCGCGAACGGCGCGTCGTCCGACGCCTCACGAGTCGCCATGTGCTCGTCGTGATGCGGCAGATGCCCCTCGATCGGCGGAATGTCCACCGGCGCGGGGAGGAAATCGATCACCGCGTCGAGCAGCGCCTGCACGCCCTTGTTCTTGAAGGACGCTCCGCACAACACCGGCACCATCTTCCCGGACACCGTCGCCTTGCGGATCGCCTGGCGAATCTCGTCGGGCGTCAGCTCCTCGCCGCCGAGATATTTCTCCATCAACGGCTCGTCGAAGGTGACGGCGTGCTCGATCATCGCGTGGCGCGCTTCCTCGACCTTGTCCGTCATGTCCGCCGGCACATCCACGACCGTGAACGTCTTGCCTAACGTGTCCTCGTCGAAGATGTACTGCTTCCGCTCGACGATGTCGATGTGGCCCGTGAAGAGCTCACCCGACCCCACCGGCAGCTGGATCGCGTACGCATGCTTCGCGAGCCGATCGCGGATCATCGCCATGCACCGATCGAAATCGGCGCCGACGCGGTCCATCTTGTTCGCGAAGATGATGCGCGGAACGCCGTAGCGATCGGCCTGGCGCCACACCGTCTCCGTCTGTGGCTCTACGCCCGCCACCGAGTCCAGGAGCGTGACGGCGCCGTCGAGCACGCGCAGCGACCGCTCCACCTCGACCGTGAAGTCGACGTGGCCCGGCGTATCGATGATGTTGATCCGGTACTGGATGCCGTTGCGCGTCCAGAACGCCGTCGTTGCTGCCGACGTGATCGTGATCCCGCGCTCCTGCTCCTGCTCCATCCAGTCCATCGTCGCGGTGCCTTCGTGCACCTCGCCGATCTTGTGCTGCTTTCCGGTATAATAAAGAATGCGCTCGGTCGTAGTCGTCTTACCGGCATCGATGTGCGCCATGATGCCGATATTCCGATAATGCTCGAGCGGTGTTGTTCGTGGCATAACGCTGAGTCCTAAGTCCAAGCTTCGAGTCCAACCCCTTCACTCCTCCCGACAACCGCCTCCACCACCCCCAGCCCCCTTCCACCAGCAAAAACGCGGGTGGACCTGTCGCCCCGCATCGGGACCGGTATCCATCCGCCACCGCCGGGTGCGTTCGCCACTGCAGCACGAACGGGGACCCATGGCGCGCCCGCTTGCGAACGTGAAGCTCGCCTGTGCGGGCGTTCGATTGTCCTGCGTTGCTTATCGGGAGTGTCGACACCGAGTGTCTCGACCGGAAGCGCCCCACTGCATTGGTGCGCTGTCCCTCGCTGCTATCGAGCGAGCCCATAAGAGCCGGCGCGCAGTTCGCCGGACGATGCTTCGACGTGATGCGCAATGCGAAGCGCAAAACCCGGAGCCCCTTGAATTTATTGGGGTGAGGGCGCATGTCAACCGGCGGGATGCGGGATATGGGACGCGGGGTGCGGAGAGCTGTGAGTCTCGACGCATCCCCTATCCCGCGTCCCCAGCGCGACGTGAACCATTCGCCCACCACGCGCTGTCTGACTGTCAAATCAACCGGGGCGAGCAATGCTCGACGCCATCACCCAGGACGTCCGTTATGCCGCGCGTGGACTCCGCGCCAAGCCCGGCTTCACGGCCGCCGTCGTCATCACGCTCGCCCTCGGCATCGGGGCCAACGCCGCGATCTTCTCGATCGTCGATCGCCTGCTGTTCCGCCCGCCGCCGATGCTCGCGCACCCCGACCTCACCCACCGGGTCTACCTCACCTCGATGTTTCGAGGAAAGGAGAACCGCCGCTCGTACATCCAGTACGCGAGATATGTCGACTTCACCAAGTGGACGAGGTCGTTCGCGCAGATAGCGCAGGTACGATCGAGCAAGCTCGCCATCGGAACGGGAGACGAAGCACGCGAGATGAACGTGAGCATCACCAGTGCGAGCTTCTTCTCCTTCTTCGACGCCCCGCCCGCGCTCGGCCGGTACTTCAGCGCCGCCGAGGACACGCCGCCTAACGGCACGGCAGTCGCCGTGCTCGGCTACGGCTTCTGGCAAACGCGCTACGGCGGCCGTACTGACGTGCTGGGCGAGAAGCTCCAGATCGGGCCGCTTCTGTACACGATCATCGGCGTGGCGCCTCGTGGATTCGTCGGCCTCTGGCCCTCCCAGCCGCCGGTCGCCTTCATTCCCATCACGACGTACGCGGGCTCTGCCGGCGTCAGGCTTGGTAAGGGTGAGAATTGGTGGACGACCTACCATTGGACGTTTTCGGAGACGATCGCCGAGAGAAAGCCGGGCGTCTCCATTGCCACCGCGAATGCAGATCTCTCCAATGCCTACCGGAGGAGCTATGACGCGGAGCTAGCTGGCAGCCCGCGCCAGACACCGGCCGCGCTCGCCAAGCCGCACGCGAGTGTCGAGTCGATCCTCAGCGAGCGCGGCCCGAACAAGACGACGCTCGCCAAGGTTGCCACACTCATCACGGGCATGGCGCTGATCGTTCTCCTCATCGCCTGCGCGAACGTTGCCAATCTGCTGCTCGCGCGCGCGCTGCGCCGCCGCCGCGAGATCGCGGTGCGTCTTGCACTGGGCGTGAGCCGCGCGCGGCTGCTCTCACAGCTGATGACGGAGAGCGTGCTCCTCGCGCTGATGGGTGGAATCGCGGGCGTCTTCGTCGGGCAGCTTGGCGGCAGCTTTCTCCGCTCGCTGTTCCTGCCCGAGGGCGCCGAGACCTCCGTCATCGGCGATACGCGAACGCTAATGATCGCTGGACTCGGCGTTCTCCTCGCCGGCGTGCTGACCGGGCTCGCGCCCGCGCTCCAGGCCGGACGCGTGGAGCTGACCAACGATCTCAGGTCGGGGGCGCGCGAGGGGACCTATCACCGATCGCGACTTCGCGTCGCGCTGCTGGTGCTGCAAGGCTCTCTTTCCGTCGTGCTCCTCGTGGGCGCCGGTCTTTTCGTTCGCAGCCTCCAGAACGTGAAATCGGTTCGACTGGGCTACGACGTCGATCCCGTGCTCATCGTCAACCTCAACATGCGCGGGGTGAAGCTCGACAGCGTGCGCGACGTCGCGCTCCGGCAGCAGCTGCTGGAGACCGCGCAGAGCATTCCCGGTGTCGAGCACGCCGCGCTCAACGTGACGATTCCGTTCTGGAGCACGTGGAGCATGGATCTGCGCGTCGCCGGCATCGACTCCGTCAACAAGTTGGGTGAGTTCGATCTGAATGCTGTCTCGCCTGACTACTTCGCCACGTTAGGCACGCGCATCATTCGCGGCCGCGGGATCTCCGCGAGTGACGTCGCGAACGCGCCCGGGGCAATGGTCGTGAGCGAGGCGATGGCGCGCGTCCTGTGGCCCGGCAAGGACGCCCTTGGGCAGTGCATCCGCATCAATGCGGACACCGTGCCATGCACCTACGTGGTCGGCATCGCTGAGAATATCAAGAGCGGCACGCTCAGCGACGAGCCGAGCTACTTCTATTACCTGTCGGCGGCGCAGTTCAATCCGAATCGCACGGGGCTGTTCGTGCGCACGCGCGGCGATGCCTCTCGTCAGGCAGACGCGATTCGCCGCGAGCTCCAACGGCTGATGCCTCCGCCCGCATACATCACGGTGACCCCATTCACCGAAGTCATGGGCCAGCAAACGCGCTCATGGAAGCTCGGCGCGACGATGTTTGTGGTCTTTGGATTGCTGGCTCTGACGTTGGCCGCGGTGGGCCTGTACAGCGTCATCGCCTACAACGTCGTTCAGCGCACCCACGAGATGGGCGTGCGCATCGCGTTAGGCGCACAGGTGAGGGACGTCGTCAAGATCATCGTCGGCCAGGGACTTCGGCATGGCGTCGCGGGCATTTTCATCGGCGGCCTGATCGCCTTCGCGGCGGCGCGCTGGGTGAAGCCGCTGCTCTTCGCCGAGTCTCCGCGCGATCCACTCGTCTATGTGGCCGTGACGACCGTGCTTCTCGTCGTGGCAATCACCGCCAGCTGGATCCCCGCCCGCCGCGCCGCGCGCGTCGATCCCAACGTCGCCTTGAGGAGCGAATGATGCTCGATGCACTCACGCAGGACATCCGCTACGCTGCCCGCGGGCTCCGCGCCAAGCCGGGCTTCACCGTCGCCGTCATCGTAACGCTCGCGCTAGGCATCGGCGCGAACGCCGCCATCTTCTCCATTGTCGATCGGCTTCTCTTTCGGCCGCCGCCGATGCTCATCCGGCCCGACCTGACGCATCGCATCTACACGGTCGCCAACTTCCGCGGCAAGGAAAGCGTGCGTGGCAGCATTCAGTACGCCACCTACGTCGATTTCACCAATTGGACCAAGTCGTTCTCACGCACGGCGGAGTTCACGCTCAACAAGCCCGCTGTCGGCACCGGGGACGAAGCACGCGAGATGAATGTCGGCGTCGTCAGCGCGACATTCTTTGGCTTTTTCGACGCCCCGCCCGCACTTGGTCGTTACTTCACCGCGGCCGAAGACATGCCGCCTGCCGGCACGCCGGTCGCCGTCCTCGGCTACGGCCTCTGGCAGACGCGATACGGCGGCAGTCGCGAGGTGCTCGGCACCAAGCTCCAGATAGGACCGACGCTGTTCACGATCATTGGCGTCGCGCCGAAGGGCTTTGTCGGGCTCTGGCCCTCCTCCCCGCCGGTGGCTTTCATCCCGATCACGGTGTCGGCCGGCGCCTCGCGCGTGGGGCTCGGCAAGGAAGATTGGTGGAAGAGCTATCGCTGGTCCTTCGCGCAGATGATCGCGCAGCGAAAGCCGAACGTGTCGCTCGCGGCGGCGACGGCGGATCTCACGAACGCGGCGCGACGGAACTACGAGGCGCAGCGCGCGACGAGTCCACGCATCCCGCCGATCGGCATCACACGCCCGCGCGGCATCGTCGCTTCGATTCTCAGCGAGCGCGGACCCAACCAGAGTAGCCTCGCCAAGGTTGCATCGCTGGTCGCTGGGATGGCGCTGATCGTTCTCCTCATCGCCTGTGCCAACGTCGCCAACCTGCTGCTGGCGCGCGCGCTGCGCCGCCGTCGCGAGATTGCGGTGCGTCTCGCGTTAGGCGTGAGTCGTGGCCGTCTTCTCTCCCAGCTGTTCACCGAGAGCGTGTTGCTCGCCCTCATCGCGGGCGCGGCGGGGCTCGTCGTGGCGCAATGGGGTGGCTCGCTTCTGCGGTCGCTCTTCCTTCCCCCCGAAGCGGAGACCACGGTGCTCGGCGACGCGCGTACGCTCGTCATGGTCGGTGCCGCCGTCATCGTCGCGGGACTGCTGACGGGACTCGCGCCGGTGTGGCAGGCAGGCCGCGTCGAGCTGACGCACGACCTCAAGACCGGTGCGCGTGAGGGCACGTACCATCGGTCGCGCACGCGCGTGGTGCTCCTGGTCATGCAGGGGGCGCTCTCGGTCGTGCTGCTCGTTGGCGCGGGCCTCTTCGTTCGCAGCCTGCATAACGTGAAGTCACTGCGCCTCGGCTACGACGTCGATCCGGTCCTGCTCGTCGACCTCCGGATGCGTGGCGTGAAGCTCGACAGCACGGAGGAAGTGGCACTCCGGCAACGGCTGCTGACGGCAGCGCAGAACATGCCCGGCGTCGAGCGCGCGGCACTCAACCTGACGATTCCGTTCTGGAGCATGTGGAATCTCGACCTCAAGGTCGCGGGGATCGACTCGGTGAGTCGGCTCGG
>DATEPP010000259.1:0-3656 GCA_035273165.1 Gemmatimonadaceae bacterium | reverse complement strand
CGCCAGCGGACCGATCGCCGCACAGTGGAGCGGGTCGAAGAGCTCGAACGCCGCCTCGAGGAGCGTCGCGCCGAAGGCTTCGGCGAGGTGATGTAGATCGGAGCTGTCGGGACGCAATCTGGCGCCCATCACGAGCAGTCGATCGGGGGTGCTAGGCGGCACCATGCCAAATTTGGGATGGCAGCAATGATGCTCCCAAGGTGCCACTATGCGCACATCCCAAATTTGGCATGAAGCCGCCGTCGCACCCCCGATCGACTGCTCTTCGGTCGAGATCCTTACCTTCGAACGCAGTTTCACCCGACGACTGCTCGTCGGTCGAGACGCCTAGCGATACGTCTCGAAGAAGCCGTAGCCTTGGGCGTGAACGACGCGGCCGGCGATTCGGCCTTCGAGTCGCGCCATCCCCTTCATCTGGATGAAGAACGGCCGGGCGATGCGGCGTGCGTTCATGTAGTCACCGCGCTCGATGAGCGGACGGCGCGTGTCGGTGACCGTCGCATCCTCGATCGACAACGAGACGCGGAGCGTGTCGTCACCACGGGCGTCGAACAGCTCGGCGGAACGGGGGACGCGCACACCTTTGACGGTCGCGCCATCCTCGTACGTCACGGCCCGCGGACGAAAGACGCGCAGGAAGCCTAACGAATCGACGACGTACACGAACAAGGGCTGTGACGCCGCGACGCTGTCGGGCGGTTCGACGCGTCCGTAGAGGATCGCGAACTGGCCGGCGCGTGCCGCGCCCCATTCCCAACTCACGCCGCGCCAGACGCCCCAGTTGTGATCGTGATAGGCTTGCACTGCCCGCAACTGCTCGCAGCTGGACGACGCGCCGCTGGGGCGGATGCAAATCGAGCCGTCGGCGTCCGCGCGGAGTGCCGGTACGACGTAACCCGATACAACCTCTCCACTCGAGAGCGCGGCGCCGGGGAAATACGCACCAGGCGTCGGCGACACCGTGAGCGAGACCTCTGCCGTGGCGCCGCCCGTCTCTTCACGCGCACGCGCGTGCACCGCGTATCGCCCGTCCGGAAGCACGTGCACGCTCGACTCACCAATGGTGAGGTCGGCGCGTGTCGTCGAGAAGCGCACCGTTGACGCGGGGACCGACGCCACGAATCGCCGCGACGTTCCACCCTGCTCGTGCAGCGTGATGAGGACCTGTCCGCCCCAGGGTCCATCCGGTACCAGCCCTCCGACGATGAGCGACACATAAGCCCATCGCTTGTGATCGCTCGAAACGACATTGAAGTAGTGCCACTCGCCCCACGTCGTGTCTCCTCGTGCGCTCGCGGGCGGAAGATGGAAGTGATCGATGTCGTCGCGCAATTCGGCGGACGTCGGATCGCGCCAGCGGCGATCCAGGTCATCGTCCTCCCATCGGCCACCGGCGAGCTCGGGCGCCGCACCGACCGCGCGCGTCAGCGATGGAATCTCGCCCGCGGCCTGGACGGCGATCTCTCGCCCGTTAGGCGTACGCAGATACAGGAGCTTCGAGTCGATCTGGGGTGCCGCTGCCGCGATCCACGGCGACAGCCTCGGCGCGGCGAGCAGCTGCCGGTAGATGAAACGCGCATGATCGATGGAGAAGAACATGCCGCCCAGACCACCAGTCTTCAGGACCTCGACATCGATTCCCTCGGGGAGCACCGTCACCTGTCCGCCGCCGACGAGACGTTCCTCGCGCGCCTGGCTGAGCAACGCCTCACCGATCGAGAGCAGTACGATCATCACGGCGACGCCGAGGCTGTAGCCGAGGAGAAGAAAGAGCGAGCGCCATGGCCGCAGGAGAAAATTGCGGAGTGCGATGAGCGTGATCATCGGCGGCGATCGTCCACGATCACACCATCGCGCATGTGCACGACGCGGTGCGCCGCGCGCGCCAGATCCTCGTCGTGCGTCACGACGACGATCGTCGTTCCGTCGCGGTTGAGACGCTCGAACAGGGCGATCATCTCCTCGCCGGTATGTGCGTCGAGCTCACCGGTGGGCTCGTCCGCGAGCAGGAGCGCCGGTCGGTTCGCGAGTGCGCGCGCGATCGCGACGCGTTGCTGTTCACCACCGGAGAGCTCCGTCGGACGGTGGTGCATTCGCTCGCCAAGCGAGACGTATGAGAGCAGCTCGCGAGCGCGCTCCCGGCGCTCCGCCTTGCCGAGGCCAGCCTCCGACATTGGCAGCTCGACATTCTCGAGGGCCGTCAGCACCGGCATGAGATAGAATCGCTGAAAGACGAAGCCGATGCGACGCAATCGGAAAAGCGTTGCCTCGCGGTCAGACAGGCCGTCGAGTCGCTGACCCGCGATCGTGAGCTCTCCCGAGGACGGTGTGTCGATCGCACCGATCAGGTTCAGGAGCGTCGACTTCCCGCATCCCGACGGACCGACGATCGCTACGTACTCCCGCGCGCGAACGTCGAGACTCACACCGCGCACGGCGTGTACGACGCCGGCCGCCATGGCGTAATCGCGACGCAGATCGTGCGCCGAGATGAGGATCTCGTCCGCAGTCATGCGACGGCCTCTTCGCGAAGCGTCGCGGCAATCGGGAGCGACGCGCCGCGCCAGGCGGGATAGACGCCGGCGAGTATGCCGCACACGGCAAGCAACCCCAGCGCCAGCCACGCGTCGCGCGGCTGGAAGAGAAAGAACTCGATCGCCTCCGGCAGCCCAGGGAACGCGGCGAGAATGGAGTTGAGGTAGCGCGCCGTGACGAGCCCCAACCCCAGACCGAGCACGGCACCGATGAGCATGATGGCCGAGCCTTCGATGAGTATCTGCTCAACAATGCGCACGCGGCGGACGCCAATGGCGCGCAGCACCGCGATCTCACCGAGCCGCTCGTTCACGGAGACGGTGACGAGCGTCGTCACGAGGAGAAAGCCGACGGCGAGGCTGACCGTGCCGAGGATGAAGGCAAGCTGGCGGAAGTAGCTCAACCGTTGTTCGACCTGTTGGATGGCCGTCGCGGTCGAGATCGCGCTCACGGTCCGTACGTCGCGCTCGATGGCCGCGCGTGCCGCCTCGACGTCGGCATCGGCGCGAAGCCGCACCATCAAGAGCGACACCCGATCGGCGCGCGTCGGCCCCTCCATGGCCTGGAGCGTCGCCAGCGGGAGCGCCATCGCGCGTTCACCAGCCGACAGGTAGATGAAGTGCACTCGGCCGACGATTCGGAGCGCGCGTTGGCCAGTGTAGGCCCGAAGCTGCGGGTCGAACCCCGCCGCGACACGGAGGGTGTCCCCGAGATGCGCGTTCAGCGCGGCGAGCAGGGCGTCGTTGGCCGCTATCTCATCGTCGCGCGCGGGAAGGCGGCCGTTGAGTAACTTGTAATCACCCTGTACCGTGGCGATCGTGCCGAGCGCGGCGGCGCTGACGGATGCGCTGCCATGCTCCACGTGAAGCTGTGCGCCAAGGACAGGGCTCACCCCGGCAACATCAGTGCGCTGGCGAAGTCGCTCCACGATCGACGATGCCTCAGGAATGGTGGCATCGGTGTCGAACGGCAGCGTCCCTTTGGGCGCGAGCCGGATCTGGAAGCCCTGAGACAGGAGCAGCGACCCGAACGAGACGCGCATGCCGCTCGCGAGCATCACCATGTCGAGCAGCATCGCCGCCGAGATGGCGACGCCGATGACGGCGAGCAGCGTTCGCGCG
>DATEPP010000258.1:0-4326 GCA_035273165.1 Gemmatimonadaceae bacterium | reverse complement strand
CGCGGTGAGGACGTCCGGGCGTGGTGGGTTCCCGGCCGGCTCGAGTTTCTCGGCAAGCACACCGACTACTGCGGTGGCCCGAGCCTCGTCTGCGCGGTCGATCGTGGCTTCGCCGCGGTGTCGGCGCCGCGGAGCGACGCGCGGGTGCTAGTCATCGATGCGATGAGCGGCGAGCGCGCCGAGGCGGAGCTGGGCGACGCGATAGACGTTAGGCAGCGGCACTGGTCGAGCTACCCGTTCACTGTCTGCCGGCGCGTGGCGCGCAACTTCCCCGAGGCTCGGCGCGGGATCGATCTGGCGTTCGCCAGCAATCTGCCGCCGGCGGCTGGCCTGAGCAGCTCGAGCGCGCTGATCGTTGCGACCTTTCTCGCGTTGTCAGACGAAAACGAATTGGCGGAGCGGGCCGACTATCGCGCCACGATTCGCACCCTCGAAGATCTCGCCGGCTACCTCGGTGCGGTGGAGAATGGATCGAGCTTCGGTGTCTTCGCGGGCGACAGCGGTGTCGGGACGCAGGGCGGCAGCCAGGATCACACCGCGATTCTCTGCGCGCGCGCGGGTGCGCTCGTGCAGTACGCGTTCGCGCCAATCCGATTCGAGGGCGTGGTGGCGCTGCCTGACGAGCTGCGTTTCGTCATCGCGGCGAGCGGGGTGACGGCAGAGAAAACCGGTAGCGCGCTCGTGCTCTACAACCGCGCCGCAGCGGCCGCGGCCGCTGCGCTCGAGGCGTGGCGCGCCGCGACTGGCAGCGTCGCCCCGACACTCGCCGCGGCGCTAGCTGACGCGCCTAACGGGTTCGAGCGCTTCCGTGACGTGCTGCGTGGCCGGGAAGATCTCCTGCGACGTGTCGAGCAGTTCGATCGTGAGGCCTTGCTGGTGCGCGCCGCGGGCGACGCACTCGCGCGCGGCGATCTCGAGCGGCTGGGAGGACTCGTCGACCAGTCGCAGGCTGGGGCCGAGCAGCTCCTCGGCAACCAGGTGCCCGAGACGATCGCACTCGCACGGGCCGCGCGTGAGCTGGGCGCGGCGGCAGCGTCAGCGTTCGGCGCGGGATTCGGGGGCAGCGTGTACGCGCTCGTGCGCGCAACGGAAGCGGAGGACTTTCAGCGGCTCTGGGCTGAGCGCTATGGAGCGCTATTCCCAGCACGACGCGCGCACGCGACCTTCTTCGTCACCTGCGCCGGCGCGCCCGCGCACGCTCTCAGACCGGACGACTCCATCCAGTGTGGAGTAGACCCTCGCGCGCGATGAGAATGCGACGTATCCCGCCGCAGGCAGCGAGCCACGAGAGACCCGCTGTGAGGCCACCGAGAACGTCGCTCGGGTAGTGCACACCGAGATACAGCCGGCTGAAGCCGATCATGCCGACCAGAATCACTGCGCCGGCCCAGACGAGCCGCCGGGCCACCCGCGTCACATGAGGATGTGACGAGATCAGATACGCGAGCAGGACGTAGCAGACCGTCGAGCCCATCGTATGGCCGCTGGGAAAGCTATATGAGTGGCCATGGAGATACGCCGCGGCATATTGTGGCCGAGAGCGGTGCACGGTCGACTTGAGCACATACTCAACGATCGCGCCGCCGGCGTTCGTGCCGATCCAGCCCCAGAGGAGGAAAGACGCCCTGACGCGCCAGAGGTAGAGCGCGACGCCGGCGACGACGAGGGCGATTGCCACGGGCGAGCCGAGTTGGGTGACACCGTCGAAGAACGCGAGGCCCGCTGCCGACGCATGCTGATGAAAGGAGGTCTCGACGAGCCGATCGAGGCGCACGAGCCACTCGTTGTCGAGCACGGCGTCGAGGAGTCCGCTCAGCGCCCAGACCGCGAGCGCGAAGACGACGGCGCTGATCGTCAGGCCGATGCCAACCTGCGACTTACGGTCGAACCGGGCGGCGAGGAACCGACGGGCCCATGAGACGACCACAGGCAGGTTCGTTGAGCGATTGCTCATCAAGGGACTGGAGCTTCGACTTCGGCGTGGGACCATCCGAGGCTGACGAGCCATTGCTCTGCCTGGTCGCTGAGCCGCGAAGGATAGCGACGCGCAGCTTACGGCACGGTGACAGCGACCGTGCGTGCAACGCTCAGCGGTCCTGGCCGCGTTCAGCGCGTCGCGCGAGGAAGCTCTCGATGCGCTCGACGATCATGATGGCGGCGACCGGCTTCGGCAGCACCTCGTCGAAGCCGATTTTGCGGAAGCGCGTCACTTCGTCGTCGCTGATCATGCCGCTGAAGGCGACGAGAATTGCGTCACGCGTGCTCGGCTTCTTCTTGAAGACCTTCGCACCCTCGAAACCGCTGATGGTCGGCATCGCGAGGTCGAGGAGAATGACGTCGGGCTTCCACTCGCCGGTGTTCTCGAGGCCCTCGTAGGGGGAACGCGCGGCGCGGACGTCGTATCCAGCGTGCGCCAGGAGGCGCTCGTACGCGGCGCGCACGGCATCGTCATCATCGATGACGAGGATGCGGCCTTTTGAATCGGTGGTCATTGCGCCGGAGTTGCGGAAGAGGGACGTCCGATAGCAGGACGACGGCCTCGTCGTAGCGGCAACGGCGCTACCGCTCTCCCTCGCTTCTTGCGACGCGCGTCGTCTGGGCGAGCTGCTTCCGCGCTGGGGCTTGCATCGTGTATTGTGGGGAGCGACAATCTCGACGACGCCCTCGAGCTCACACGGACCCAATGGCCACTCGATGCATGGCATCCGATCGCCGAGCAGCGCGGCGCGGCGTTGATGGGCCAAGCATGAGCTGCGTGCCCTACGTGATCGGTGTGCTGCTCGTCATACCCGCGTGTCACCTCGGTCATCCGTCTGCCGCTGCGCTGGAAGGCGGCATTCGTCTTCGCGCTGACTCGGCGCAGTATTCGCTTCGCGAAGATGGTCCGATGTATCTCGCGACAATTGGTTTTCAGCTCGAGAACAACAGCGGCCGGACATTGTCGCAGAATTATTGCGACGGGCCGTCGCCTTCATCGCTCGAGAAGCAGCGCCCAAATGGAGATTGGGTTTGGGCGTGGGGCGGGATCGAACTCACGTGCCGACGCTTTCCGCCGTTCCGAATTGCTAGTGGCGAGACCTATCGAGGAGCATTCCTTGCGACCGCCCCTCGGCCTGGGGCGAACGTCTTTCCGACGTCCGGTCCTGAGTTCGTTCCGGGCGTTTATCGATTGCGGTGGGAGCTACGCGCGAGCGCGGATCCTGACGACGGGGCAGCCCCGATCATTTCCGCGGTGTCACTGCCCTTCAGATTGGTCTTGCAATGACGTTGCGCACTATTCGATCGGTCTTCGCCACGCTGGTAATCCTCAGCTTTGCTGCGACCGCGCCATCACAGGCGCAGGGTAGCAAGCCTGAGGTGATTTTCGGCCATCTCCTGGAGCAGCGGCTCGACGTCCTGGCCAAGGACTCTTCGATCTCGGCACGCGCCCACGGCAAGCGCGGGATGGCCTTGATGGAAGCCGCGGGCGATAGTGCCCTGTATTTCATGGACGACGAAGGACTTCGCCAACTCGCCGAGCTGTTCGCGGTGTCCGCCGTGCGCGCGACGCCAGCAGCTTGCGCCTCGCTCTATCTCGGGGGCCAGGATGCTTTCCCTCAGGCCTTTGCCAGCGTTATACAGTCCGCCGATTCTGCGCTGATCGATCGCTGGACGACGTTCATGGTGCGACTGGTTCGTGTCGGTATCATGCGTCCGCCCATCGGAGACATTGCCTCGGCGACTCAAGTTGGTGCTGTCATCCGTCGATTGGTTGCCGCGCAGTCGCCAGCCGAGAGGCCGCGGCTTCAGCGAGGTGCAGCCAAGACCGGAGACGTGAGTGACATCTGCTTTTTCACGGTGACCCTATATCGCCAGCTCGGAGGTCTTGCCGCGAAGGAGGTTGGTCCAGTGTTCCGCGCCATGATGCGTGGCGTGCGCCCTAGCTTCGGAGCACCCCCCGCCTAACGTTACTCGAGATATTCGGGAGCGCAGAATGTCCCCACAGCGATTGCTGCGAAGCTTTCTGTTCCTCTGGGTCGTGACCGGAGTCGCCCTCTTGTACGGGAGCGTGGCGACCGCCAGGTCGGCTTTACAGACTGGTGCACACCTCAATCCGCACCTCGTACTCCTCGCTTCAGTTGAAGCGCTTGCCGCCATCCTGTTTCTCATTCCGCGCCTGATGCGAATCGGCGCCATCGGTCTCCTGGCGACGATCTTCGTCGCGTTCACTGTCCACGCCGCGCTCCATGAATTTCGCGCTGATCTTGTGCTGTACGGCGCGGCCGTCCTTTTCGTCATGATTCACGGTTCGTTGACGCACGAGCAATTGCGCGCAGCCATGTCCCG
>DATEPP010000257.1:0-9770 GCA_035273165.1 Gemmatimonadaceae bacterium | reverse complement strand
GCGCGATTGCCGCAGGTGGCCATGTCACACCAACGCCGGCGCCCATTCTTCGTGCTGTCGTAGAACACATGGGCGCACCGGCTATCGGCGCAGCGACGGACCCGGGCGAGTTCGCCGAGGATGAGCGCGTCGGCCGCTGATTCGACAATGGGAATCATCAAACCGGCGAACGCATCACCGACGGGAACGAACGTTCTCGCGTAGGTGCCATCGGCGCGGCGCTCGACGCGCCGCGTCCCGGCGCTTCGACCGAGGACCCGATTGATCTCGCCTAACGCGTCGCCGCGCACCTGTTCGGCGGTGTTCGCGCCCCACCCGCGTTCGGCAAGGAGACGAAGTGCGGAGCGCACGCGTCGCGCGTCGACGAGTGCGGCGGCGGCGCCGGATGGCTGTTCGCGTGCGCGACGACGCATACCCTGCGCGCGCTCGCCGTCGAGCAGAGACGCGGCCTCGAGCCACGACATCAGGGTGTCGAAATCGCGCAGCGCATCGGTTGCGCGCGCGGCTTCCGTATTCACGAAATCCAACCAGAGACGCTCACCGACGAACGCGAACGCGCGCTCGCGCGTGAGCGTGGGTGAGAATGCAGAAGGCGAATCGAACAGCGCGGGTGTGGCGGTCATCGGCGGTCGGAAAGCATACCCCGCCGTTTCGACACTAGCAAGAAGGCTTCGCATCATCGGACCGGCTTCGTGTAGATTCGCGCGGACTCTCACGACGGAGCGCTCGTTCCATGTCCTCGCTCGCCGATGCGGCCGCGTTCGCCAGTGTGCGTCTCGTTGCCGTTGGATCGACGAACCCAGTCAAGCTCGCCGCGGCGCGCGCCGTGATTGGCCGTGTCGCGGCTGGAGCGCGTGTCGAGTCCGTGAAGGTCTCGTCGACCGTGAGCGATCAACCCTTTGGAGACGAAGAGACGATCCGAGGCGCGGTGGCGCGCGCGCGGCGCGCCCGTGCGGAGCTGGAGGGCGAGCTCGGGATCGGGCTCGAGGGTGGCGTCGTTGACGTCAACGGCTCGATGCGCACGTGCGCGTGGGCTGCGGTCGTGGATCGCGCCGGCCGCGAAGGCGTGGGCGGTTCGCTCGCGATGCCGCTGCCCGATGCGGTCGCGCGATTGATTCGCGACGAAGGACTCGAGCTCGGCGTGGCGATGGACCGCCTAACCGGAGAGCGCAACGTGAAGCACCGCCAGGGCGCGGTTGGAATTCTGACGGCCGGGCTCGTCGACCGGCAGGCGGCGTACGAGGTGATTCTGACCTACGCCCTGGCGCGATTCCTCACGCCCGCGCTCTGGTAGCCGTTAGGCAGCGGACGAAGACGCGGATCCGGCATCGCCGGGAACGGCGAGTGCGTCCTCCCGATAGACGAGCCATCCAGTCGTCTCCTCGACGACGAGCTCGACTTCGGTGCCGAGGGGAATCGTTAGGTTGGGAACCTCGTGGCCGGCGGGAAAATCCATGAGGACCGGTACGTCGAGGTCCGAAACGAGATCGAGAACGAAATCCTCGAACTCGTCTTCCTCGGAGCGGTCGAGGGAGAGCTGCCCGAACACGATGCCGCGCACCTGCGCCAGCAATCCGGCGGCGCGGAGATGAACCAGTCGCTCGTCCACCACCGACATCGGATCGCGCGTCTCCTCGAGAAAGAGAATCGCATTGCGGACGTCGATCGCGTACGGTGTGCCGATCGACTGCTGGACGAGCGACAGATTGCCGCCGACGAGACGGCCGGCGGCGCGGCCTGGTTTGGCGGCGCGTGCCATGTCGCGGCCGATGCGTGTCGTCGGCCGCGGAGCGGTGAGCGCCGAGAGCAGTGAGGCCATCGTCGGGTCGCGGGCGCTCGGAATCAAGTCGTCGACAGTGGGCCCGTGGAAGACGCGCAGATGCGCGCAGCGCATGAGCCAGAGGTGGAGCGCGGTGATGTCGGAGTAGCCAACGAATGCTTTCGGATTGCTCTCGAAGATCTTTGGTTCGAGGTAGGGGATCATGCGGACCGCGCCGTAGCCGCCGGTACCACCAATCACTGCTTTTACCCTCGGGTCGAGCCACATGCCCATGAAGTTCTCGGCGCGGCGTTCGTCTTCCGCGCGTGTGAACCGGCGGAGCGTCGAGATCTCCGGATCGAGGAGGACCGTGTAGCCGGCACGCTCGAGGGCCTTCACACCGCGCGTGAGCCAGCCGACGCGCGGGGAGTACGAGGGCGCGACGACGCCGATGGTGTCACCTTTCAGCAGGGGCGCCGGCCGGATGAGTGGTTCGGCGGTATCGATCACACCCTCCGGCGGCGGGACCGTCGCGGAGTCGGCCAGCGGTATCGGGTCGGAAGCGTCGGCGGGCATGTGCGGACGCAAGATAACGTTCCCTCCCTCGCGGTTGCGAGCACGGCGGCGAGGGCTCCGGACTACATTTAGGCGTGACGCCCAGCCCCTCATCTCCCGATTCTTCGACCTACTTCCGGAAAGGCTTCGGCCTGAAGGCGGAGGTCCAGGAGGAGCTCGCCGCCTACGAGGGGGCACTTGTAGATCGCATGAAGGCAAGCGATTACACCCTCATGGCCGGAGAGGTCACGATCCGCCTGGCGCGTGAGTTCGGCTTCTGTTACGGGGTGGAACGGGCGGTGGAATACGCCTATCAGACTCGCCGAAAATTCCCCGACCGTCGGATCGTTCTGGTTGGCGAGATCATCCACAATCCGTATGTGAATGCCCGGCTGCGCGAGATGGGAATCGAGATTCTCGACCGCCAGGACGGCCGCGCGTTCGATTTCTCGTCGATCCGGCCGGCGGACGTCGTGATCCTGCCCGCTTTCGGCGTGACGATCGAGGACTTCGAGGAGCTGCGCTCGTTAGGCTGCATCCTCGTCGACACGACGTGTGGATCGGTGCTGAATGTCTGGAAGCGTGTGGAGAGCTACGCGCGCGATGGCTTCACGGCCGTTATCCACGGGAAGTACTACCACGAGGAAACCCGCGCGACGGCGTCGCAGGTGCGGAAGCATGGTGAAGGGCACTACCTCATCCTGCGGGACATGAGCGAAGCGCGGCTCATCTGCGACTTCATCGAGGGCAAGCTAGACGCGTCGGCGGTGGCCGGACGATTCGCCCCGCATGCTGTTTCTCCGGGCTTCGATCCCGGCAAACATCTCGTGAAGATCGGCGTCGCGAACCAGACGACGATGCTGGCGCGCGAGTCGCTGGCCATCGCGGAGGAGATCGGTGCGGCGATCGGGCGCGCTCGCGGGGAAGCGGCGCGCTCGGCGGAGTTCCGCACCTTCGACACGATCTGCAGCGCGACGCAGGAACGTCAGGACGCCGTGATGGAGCTCCTGCGGGAGCCGCTCGATGCGATGATCGTGATCGGCGGCTTCAACTCGAGCAACACGATCTCGCTCGCGTCGCTCTGCGCCGAGCGCGTGCCGACGTATCACGTGGAGTCCGCGGCCGCGATCGATCCCGAAAGCGGGTCGATCCATTTCCGGCGCGCGGGGATCAAGCATGTCGAGGCCGAGGTGCAGGATTGGCTTCCCGGTACCGGGCCTGTTCGAGTCGGGCTGACAGCGGGTGCGAGCACGCCGAACAACAAGATTGGCGAGGCGATCGTTCGCATCCTCGCAACCCGCGGGATCTCGCCCGACTGAGGTTGGCCGGTCGGCGGAAAGAGAGGTAACTTCGCGCGTGGACTTCTCCCACTACATCGCCCTCGGCGATTCCGTCTCGATCGATCTCTATCCCGCGCTCGATGCGGGTGAGATCGACGTCGCTGTCGCCCTCGAGCGTGACACGAGCGCCGGTCGCGTGGCGGCGCTCGGCGCGGCGTCGCTCTTCTACCGCAACGACGAGGGGCGCTGGCCCGAAGAGATCGGCAACGATCTCGTGAGCCGCTTTCCGGCGATCGAGTATGAGAACTTCGCGATGGACGGGGCAACGATCGGTGACGTGTTCGGCGAACAGCTGCCGCGCCTCATGGAGAGCGAAGAACCGACGCTGCTCACCCTAACGATCGGGGCGACCGATCTGTTCAGCGCGTTCATGAACAGGCCGAAAGCTTCGCTGGCCGATCGGATCGCCAAGGATGTTGCCGAGGCGTTCGAGTTCGTCGTGGACTCGGTGCGGCGGACGCGTCCCAATTCCTTGCTGATCCTCTCGACGATCTACGATCCCTCGGATCGGACGGCGCGCGTCCGAGGCGTCTTCGATGAACCGGGAACGCTGCGTCTGCACGCGCTGGATTCGCTGAACGAGTCGATCCGTACGTTGGCGCGAGGGACGCCGGGTGTCTTGCTCGGTGAGGTGTACGGTCATTTCCTCGGGCATGGTGGCACCGCGCCGGAGGCGGACCGCTGGTACTGGCGCCGCTCGCCACTCGAGCCGAATGCGCGCGGAGCGAGCGAGATTCGTCGCGTCTGGATGGAGGCGCTCACGGCGGCAGAAGTGCTCGAGGAGGAGCGATGAGCGAACTGTTCGAGCAACTCTCGCGGATCTCAGCGTCGGGTCGGCCGGCGGCGCTGGCAACTCTCGTCGCCGCGGCGGGCACGACGCCGAAGACAGCCGGTGCGACGATGTGTGTCGGCGAGGACGGGTCGGTGCTCGGCTCGGTGACGATCGGTGGCTGCGTGGATGCGCGGGTGATCGAGCGCGCGGAGCAGGTGGTGCGACTGGGGACGCCGGAGCTGCTCCGTATGTCGTTAGGCAACGAGGACGCCTGGGAGCTCGGCCTGACGTGCGGCGGTGAGGTGGAGGTCCTTGTCCAGCGTGTGGATCCGAGTGGTGGCGATCCGAGCGCGGTTGCGTACACGGCAGCGCGTGGCGCGTACGAGGCAGGGCGCGCCGCGATCGTCGTTGCCTTCCTCGACGAGCGGCGCGATCGGCTTGCGATCGACGAGAGCGGCACGCGCACCGGTAGTTTAGGAGACACTCACCTCGACGCCCGTGCGGTGGAGATCGCGACGCGGCGGCTGGCGACGGGACAGCTTTCCGGCGTGGAGCGTCTCTCGCATGACGAGCGCGAGGTCACGCTCTTCTTCGAGCTCCTGGCGCCGCCGGAAACGGTGGTGATCGTCGGGGCGAGCCAGGTTGCGATGTCGCTCGCGGTGTTCGTGCGCGAGCTCGGGATGCGAGTCGTGATCGTGGACGGACGCGAGCGCATGGCGACGCGAGAGCGGTTTCCCTCCGTGGACGAGATCCGCGTCGGCATGCCATCGGAGATCATAGAGGAGCTGCAAATGACGCAGCGCACGCATCTCGTCCTCCTCGCTCACGATTACAAGTATGAGCTTCCCGTACTCCGGTTGGCGCTGCGTGGCAACGGGGGCTACGTCGGAATGCTCGGGAGTCGCCGGCGCGGCGCGACGATCCGCTCCATGCTTGCCGAGGAAGGGCTCACGGTGTCGGAGCTGAGCCGTCTCCACTCGCCCATCGGTCTCGCCATCGGTGCAAAGAGCGCGGCCGAGATTGCGCTCGCAATCGCCGCCGAGATCGTAGCGGTGCGCGAAGGCCGCGATCCGGGCCTAACGAGAACCGCGGCCGATATGAAGGTTGTCACGCGCGCCGCCGACCGGCCGGAGGCGACCGTCGGGTAATGGAGTATCGAGCCGTTTCCCGCGGCGAGGCCTGGGATGGCGGGCTGGCCGGGAGCGTGCTCGTGCACGATGTGCGCGACGCGCGGGGAGCGGTGTGCGTCGCGAAGGGCAGGGTGCTGAGCCTCGATGACGTGGCGCGTCTTCGCGGTGTGCCCTGGCAGGAGCTGCATGTGGCAGCACTTGCCCCAGACGACGTTCATGAGGACGAAGCGGGGACGCGGCTCGCGTGCGCGGCCGCGGGTTCGGGGATCCGAGTGGGCGAGCGGTCGGCCGGCCACTGGCCGCTGATTGCATCGCGGCGCGGAATCGTCGACATCTCGATCGATCCACTGTCGGACGTGAATGGCCGAGAGGGTCTCGCCGTTTACACGCTCTTCCATGGGCATGTCGTCGACGAAGGCGAGGTCGTGGCGCGCGCCAAGATTACGCCGTTCGCAGTGCCGAGGACGATGCTGGATGGTGCGGTGGACGTGGCGCGGTCGAGCGGAGGGCTGGTCCGCGTTCGTCAATTCCTGCCGGCGCGAATCGGCGCGCTCGCGCTCTCATCGCTCGGCGACCGCAACTCGGCGGCGATCGGCCGATTCGGAGAGTCGTTAGGCGAAAAGGTGCGTTGGCTCGGCGGCGAGCTGCTTGCGCCCCGCGTGGCGGAGCCGCGGCGCGAGCCGATCATCGCCGCGCTCCGCGCGCTGCTCCTCGATGAAAGCACTGTCATCGTCGTCGCGGGAACGCGGGCGATGGACGAGCTGGATCCAACGTTTCTCGCGCTCGCCGATCTGGGCGGACAGCGAGTCCGTCAGGGAGTGCCGGCGCATCCGGGGAGTCTCTTCTGGATTGCGCGGCTCGGGGCAGTGCCAGTGATCGGGCTTCCGTCGTGCGGTCTGTTCTCGGAGGCGACGGTATTCGATCTCGTGCTGCCACGAATCCTCTGCGGCGACCGCATCGGCGGAGCGGAGCTCGCCTCGCTCGGGCACGGCGGCTTTCTCACGCGCGACATGGCGTTCCGATTCCCGCCCTACCGCCGGTCGCGTCGCCGCGGGGAAGTCGCAGACTGATGGCGAGTGGAGGGGCGGATCCCTACGGCAGCGTGATCGCTGAGCATTTTCGCCGGCCCCGCAATCAGGGACCACTGCCGGACGCGACAGCGTCGGCAGAGGTCGTGAATCCGCTTTGCGGCGACCGGATTCGCGTGGCGGTTCTCGTCGAGGGCGGACAGATCGCGCAGGCGAGGTTCGTGGCGAATGCCTGCGCGATCTGTATCGCGGCGGCGTCACTGCTGACGGAGCACGTGCGTGGGATGTCGCCTAACGACGGAGCTCGTCTCGGCGACGACAGCGTCCTTGCGCTCGTGGGCGCGGTGCCGGCTGGCCGCACCCGGTGCGCGACGCTGCCCGTCGAGGCGCTCCGCCGAGCACTCACGGCAGCGTGATCGTCGGCATTCTGCTGGCGGCGGGAAGCGCGCGCCGCTTCGGCGGCACGCAGAAGCTGCTCGCCCAGGTTCCGAGTCGGAGCGGTGAACGAGCCGTGCCACTGGTGCGTCTGGCGGTGCTCGGTCTGTGTGAGGCTGGGCTCGACCACGTGGTCGTGCTCGGACGCGAGGCCCAGACGGTACGGGAGGCCGTCGCCGATCTTGGCTCGAGCTTCGTGATGAACCTGGAGTTCGCGACGGGGATGAGCAGTTCGTTACGCACAGGCGTCCAGTACGCACTGGAGCACTGGCCGGCGGCGGAGGGACTGCTCGTCGCGTTAGGCGACCAGCCCCTCGCGGGCAGTGGGATCGTGGAGTCGCTGATCAGTCATTTTCCGCGCGTAGCGGAGCGGGGAGCGAGACCTGCGATCGTCGCCCCGCGATACCGGGGCGAGATGGGCAACCCTGTCTTATTCGATCGATCGCTTACGCCGGAGCTTCTCGAGATTACGGGCGATCGGGGCGCGCGGAGTGTCGTCGAGCGCGACCCAACACGCGTTTGCTACGTCGATCTCGATCGGCTGGCCCCGCGCGATGTGGACACACCGGAAGACATGACCGCTCTCAGCGCCGAGTTGCGTTTCTCCTAGTTGTTGCGCTCACCGACAGGGCGGGCTTTATTCGGGCGCCGCAGATCGGGAGTGCCGTCGTCGACGTTGGTCGGCCGCGCATCGCACGTTGCCGACCGGTTGCGCAGAACGAACCCCCACCATGCAGGAGGCGCTCGTGTCATTCTTTGCAGCGCAGGATCCAACGCCCCGCCGCGGCTTTCTCGGCCGCCTCACGGCCGGCACAATGGCGCTGATGGGTGTTGCCGCGGCGGCTCCGTCAGCTCTCGACGCGTCGCCACTTCTCGACGCGCACGCGGGCGCTGACGACTGGCTCAAGGGGCTGACGGGTAACTACCGTCAGTTCTTCGATGCCGTGACCGTGAACGAAGGCTTTCCGTTCAGCTTTGCGATGACCTTCATGAACACGATCGGCGAGACGTACAAGGTCTCTGACAGAGACATCAACGCCGTCGTCGGACTGCGGCACTTCGCGATTCCACTCGCGTTCAACAGTGACATCTGGGCGAAGTACAAGCTCGGCGAGATGTTCAAGGTGAACGATCCGGTCACGAAAGCGCCGGCGGTGCGCAACCCGTACGCGTACGCGAAAGAGGGCGAGCTGCTCTTCCCGGGGATGGCGTTCGAGAAGCTGCAGGCGCGCGGCGTGACGTTCACGGTGTGCAACGTCGCGTTGACCGTGCTGAGCGGCATGGCAGCCGGATTCGCCGGTCAACCGAAGGAAGGCGCGAAGGAGGATTGGCTCGCGGGGATGTTCAAGGGCGTGAATGTCGTTCCGTCGGGCGTGTTCGCGGTGAATCGCGCGCAGAAGAAGGGGTGTACGTACTGCTATGCCGGGTGATCGGTGACTCGTGGCTGGTGGCTGGTGATTTGTGCGGAGCGGCGGATAGCTTGTCTATCGAGACCACCAACCAGCAGTCACCGACCACCAGCCACCATTGACCGGCCATGAAGGATGAACACACGGCTCACATCGAGAAGTCGGACGCGGAGTGGCGCCGAGAGCTGACGCCACAGCAGTATCGCGTACTGCGCGAGAAGGGAACGGAGCCGCCGTTTACCGGGAAGTATTGGAACGAGCACGCGGATGGCGTCTACCGCTGCGCGGCGTGCGGCAACGAGCTGTTCGACGCGTCGACGAAGTTCGAGTCCGGCACCGGCTGGCCGAGCTTCTATCAGCCGATCGAGGGGGAGCACGTAGCGACGGAAGAGGATCGGAGCCTCTTCATGCGTCGGACGGAAGTGCACTGCGCGCGCTGTGGCGGCCACCTCGGCCATCTGTTCGACGATGGCCCGCAGCCGACCGGTCAGCGGTACTGCATCAATTCCGCGTCGCTGGAGCTGGACCGAGAGGGTAAGTAAGACCGACGCCGGGTGGCCCTTGCCACGAGTCGCCCGGCGGTGCATGCTCGCCGCGCCCAAGAGTCGACTGGGAGGCGACGATGCAAGGACTGATGATGGACGTGCCGCTGACGATTCCACTCATCGTGCGGCATGCCGAAGCTCTGCACGGCGCCAAGCTCGTGATCAGCCGCCGGCCCGACCGGAGCGTGCACCGCCTCACGTATGGTGAGATGTTCGCGCGGGCGCGACGACTCGCCGGCGCGCTCCGGGAGCTTGGCGTTCACCGCGGCGACCGTGTCGCGACGTTCTGCTGGAATCACCATCAACACGTCGAGACGTATTTTGCCGTGCCGTGCATGGGCGCTGTGGTGCACACGCTCAACATCCGGCTCGGCGCGGAGGAGTTGGCATACATCGCCAACCACGCTGGTGACAGCATCGTCATCGTCGATCGCGTCCTTCTGCCGGCGTTCGAGCGGTTTCGGGACCAGCTGCAGGGCGTACGGGAGGTCATCGTCGTCGACGGGGAAAGTGGAAGTGATCTTCCGCCCGGTGCTCTCGATTACGAAACGCTCATCACGTCGGGAACGCCCCATTCGTTCGACGAACGGATCGACGAGCGCGACGCGGCGGCGATGTGCTACACGAGCGGCACGACCGGACGACCGAAGGGCGTGGTGTACTCACATCGATCGCAACTTCTGCACACGCTGGTCGTGTGTCAGCCCGTCTGCCTCGGGATGGCGGAGCGCGATGTGGTGATGCCCGTCGTACCGATGTTCCACGCGAACGCGTGGGGCGCGCCATACGCGGCCGCG
>DATEPP010000256.1:0-1536 GCA_035273165.1 Gemmatimonadaceae bacterium | reverse complement strand
ACGTTCTCGTCGCCTGTGGGTTCGCGCCGCTCGGCGACGTCATCGATCCCGAGGACGGGCTCGTTAGGCGGTGGGAACACCTTCATCCCGATGTCTGCGTCGATTGATCGACGATGAACGAGAAGCACGATCAGCTCGGCGCCTCACTGCTCCGGCAGCTCGACATGGCGTGGCGGCTGATGGGCCTCCATCTCGAGGGCCTGGGGACCGAGGAGTGTCTCTGGCGCCCGGCGAGCACGGGTCCGCACGTTCATCGCGACGCAAATGACGTGTGGATCGCCGACTGGCCGGAGCACGAGCGGTACGACCTCGGACCGGCGAGCATTGCGTGGCTCACCTGGCACGCGGGATTCTGGTGGTCGATGGCGCTCGACTATTCGTTCGGCGAGGGCACACTCCAGCGTGAGGCCGTCGCCTGGCCCGGAAACGCTGACGACGTCCGCCTGTGGCTTGGGCGGCTGCATTCGGCCTGGCGCGTTGCCGTCGAGCGGCTCGAGCCTAACGAGCTACAATCGGCAGACCGGACGCGCTGGCCCTTCACCTCTCGTCCGTTCGCGGACGTCGTCGCCTGGGTGAACATGGAGCTCACGAAAAACGCGGCCGAAGTTGGGTACGCTCGGTTTCTCTACGCCGCTCGAGAGCGATAATCTCGCTCACGCGAGCGCCGCTTTCAGGTGATCGGAGAGACGAAGGCTGAGGGCGACGAGCGTCAAGGTGGGATTCGCGCACCCAGCCGTCGGATACACCGCCGCGCCGGCAACGTAGAGATTGGCCAGACCGTGCACGCGACAGGTCGCGTCGACGACCCCTCGCGTGGGATCGGCGTGCATGCGCGTCGTGCCCATGTGATGCCAGCCTCCGCCAAGTGACTTCGGCCACGACGTCGACTCCGAGTCCAGCACCCAGTCGTGCATGCGCAGGCGGCCGATGCCGCGCCGTCCGAGCTCGCGGCCGAGGACTTCGTAGAAGCCACGAAACGACCGCCGATCGAGTGCGGTGAGCGCCCACTGTAAACGCACTCGCTGCATCCCCATCGCGTCCCGCTCCGCGGTGAGCGTCACCCGGGAGTCGCGATTGGGCGCCTGCTCCTGACGGGTGAGAAGGGCGAAGAGCCGCGGTCGCGTCGCGGAGTCCGAGGGTGGAGAGGGCCGCTCGTCCCGTCTAACGACGGCAGCGGTGGTGTCGCGGGGCGCCTCCCCGCGAAACGATGGCATCGAGTCGGGGGGAAACTGTTCGAAGGTGCTCAGGGGCGGCGCGTCGATCGTCGCTGGCGTCAACGAGACCGTGGCGTTCACGAGGCGGTGTGAACGCTGCATCGCCGGCGCCAGCGCGAGCTCGCCACGCGCTTTCGTCTTGCCGAACTCGAATGCATACATGCTCATCGACGGCACGCGTGGCGCCGTGAGGAGCAGCTGCCCACTCGGCATCTCGAGATGCTCCATGAAGTAGCGGCCCACGAGATCGTGAGCGTTGCCGAGGCCGGCGGTCGCGCGCGCGTTCGACGCGAGGAGGAGCCGCGCGTTCTGGACCGTGCCG